>CAKMZE010000187.1 GCA_929200295.1 uncultured Alphaproteobacteria bacterium | reverse complement strand
GAATTGAATCACAAGATCATATGTTTGAACAGAAATTAATGGGTGTACTGCCTAGACGCTTTGGTTAAAATCTCTGACAACGCTTTTCTAAAGTCGCGTTTGCAGAAAATGAAACTATCTCACGCCTAGGGCCTGTGGACATTCAGGATTTCCATTGGGCCTGATTTCTGATTCAAGCTTCCAAAATGGAGGTTTGAATGAACGAGCCCAGACCCCCGGGGATATTTCAAAACCTAAGAATGGCTTAGAGCTGATATAAATCCCCGAACTTTATCTCAAGATACTGTAGCAAAGGGCCTTCGGATGGTGCGGCACCAATTGCACGCTGCATCAGATCCTTGGGCGCGTACAACCCACCGTGGGTTTGAACGTGACTGTTTAACCAAGCGGTCGCCTTTGATGTATCACCACGTGCCAGATCATCCTCAAGATCAGGCAGATCATTGCAGAGCTTTTCATAAAGGCATCCGGCATAGACATTGCCCAAGCTATAGGTCGGGAAATAGCCAAATAACCCCTCGGACCAATGTACATCTTGCAAAAGACCATTTGAGGGCTTTGTAATAGGATAGCCGAAATCAGCGGCAAAACGATCATTCCAAGCCGCTTCGAGGTCTTGGACCTGTAGATCCTCGGAGATCAATGCGCGTTCGAGATCAAAGCGCAGCATCACATGCAGGTTATACTGCACCTCATCCGCTTCGGTGCGGATAAACCCATCACTGACGCGGTTGACCACTTTGTAAAAGCTTTCGGCATCAGCAATGCCAAAATCGCCAAACGCATCGCGCATTTGCCCATAGAGCCAGCTGGTAAAGGCACGGCTACGGCCAAGCTGGTTTTCATAAATCCGGCTTTGGCTTTCATGCACCCCCATCGAGACACCCTGCCCCAGCGGCGTGAGCAGATAGCTTTGATCAATGCCCTGTTCATAACAGGCATGTCCAACCTCGTGGATCGTTGAGTAAAAGCAGTTAAACGGATCGCGCGGGTTTGTGCGCGTGGTGATCCGCACATCAAGACCCGAACCGCTCGAGAACGGGTGCACGGCCTTATCAATACGTCCATGGTTCAAATCATAGCCAAAACAAGCTGCAAGCTTGGTCGATAGCGCCAGCTGCGCCTCTTCATCAAAGCCATGATCAAGTGCCGCTGGTGCGGGTCTCGCTAAAATCGCGCTGCGCAATGCGACAAGCCTTGGGCGCAGAGCATCAAACATATTGGCAATTTCAGCGCCTGTTGCGCCGGGTTCATAATCATCGAGCAGCGTGTCATAGGCATCCGCCCCTTGGGCAATCGCTTGGGCTTCTTGTCTGCGCAGGTTCAACACCTCTGTGAGGACAGGCAGGAACGCCGCCACATCCTCATCCGCACGCGCGTTGGCCCAAACCCGATGCGCAAGCGAGGTTGTTTTGGCAAGTGCGGCGGCGAGATCCGCAGGCACCTTCGTGTTGCGGGTATATTGGCGTGCGATCAGGCGCAGGTTTGCGCGCGCGATATCATCCTGCGGTTCCGCCTCGTTGAGCCACGCGCCAAGTTCGGGAGCTGTATTGCGGGCATG
>CAKMZE010000186.1 GCA_929200295.1 uncultured Alphaproteobacteria bacterium | reverse complement strand
TTAAACTCTCGCTCACGTTCATCAATTATCGTGAGCGAGATTATCTCCCGCGATTCTCTTGAAATTGCTAGAGGAGCTTTGGTTTGAAGGCAGGGATTCTGCGCGTCGAATGGCTGACGTTGGGTTTTATTCTGGGCACACCGATCATATGGGTCAGTGCCGGATTATTATGGCAAACAGAGTTTTGGATAGTAAGCCTGATCTGCCTGCCCATCCTTGCCGCCTTTCATACCTCACTGCAGCATGAGACGATCCATGGTCACCCCACAGACTGGGGCTGGTTAAACGAGCTCTTGGTGAGCCTGCCAATGGCCTGCATCTTTCCTTATCGCAGATATCGCGATCTCCATCTCAAGCACCACGAAGACGAACATCTGACAGATCCGTTTGAAGACCCTGAAAGCTATTTTTGGTGCGAAAACGATGTTGAAGGTATGCAGCCCTACCAGCGACGTCTGTTTGATCTCAACAATACGCTTGCTGGGCGTTTGATAATTGGTCCGTTTCTCACAATCATCGGGTTCTTGCGCACCGAGATCGCGCGCATACGCTGCGATGAAAAAGGTGTCAGAAAAGCTTGGGCACTGCATGCCATTGGCCTGTCTGCTGTCCTGCTGATCGTGACGATGATGTTTGGTATGCCGCTTTGGGTGTATTTTCTCTGCGTAATTTACCCAGCACTTTCACTGATCGCGCTGCGCAGCTATGCAGAACACCAAGCGGCCGAAAACATCGGTGCGCGCACAGCAATTGTTGAGGCCCATCCGATGTTGGCATTGCTCTATCTCAACAATAATCTTCACATCGTGCATCACGCGAGCCCGCAAACACCCTGGTATGCGCTGCCCAAGCTGTATCAAGAGCGCAAGCCGCAATACTTGGCCGCGAATGAAAATACATGCTTTGCGGGGTATTTTGATGTGATCCGGCGCTTTGCATTTCGTGTCAAACAACCCGTCGCGCACCCATTCCTGCATCGTTGTGTGTCGCAAACATCTAATAATCAGAAATAAAATTGCTAAATTTGCGACTCTGGCGACACTTTCTCCAATCTTACTGTTGACGCCCTCATATATCGGGCATATAAAACCCAGACTAAAAAGGATGTTTGTCGAATGAATACTGTCGTATTCCTTGTGAGAAAGATGCGCATGGGCCGGTAACGGTAAACCATATTGGATCCCATGCGCCCCCGAAGATCGGGGGCTTTTTTGTGCGAAACGGAATTATTGACGCGAAGGACGCGAGAACAATGACACAAGCCATGACCGGCGCAAAAATGGTAGTCCAAGCTTTGGTAGACCAAGGCGTGGATGTCGTCTTTGGATACCCCGGGGGTGCTGTCCTTCCTATCTATGATGAAATCTTCCAGCAAAACCATATTCAACACATCCTTGTGCGCCATGAACAAGGGGCTGTTCACGCAGCCGAGGCCTATGCCCGAAGCACAGGCAAAGTTGGCGTCGCACTGGTGACATCAGGACCGGGGGCCACAAATGCGGTCACAGGTCTGACAGATGCGCTGATGGATAGTATCCCTATTCTGGTTCTCACCGGGCAGGTGCCAACCTTTATGATTGGCACGGATGCCTTCCAAGAGGCTGATACCGTTGGGATCACCCGTCCGTGCACCAAGCACAACTGGCTGGTCAAGGAAACCGATGCATTGGCCCAGTCGATCCACGAAGCATTTCACGTTGCAAC
>CAKMZE010000185.1 GCA_929200295.1 uncultured Alphaproteobacteria bacterium | reverse complement strand
TTAGATAAACTACTGTTTTCTAACAAGAGTCGCAGTTGGGGGTAGCGCCCGCCACTGATGCAGATGTTCATCTCTTGGCGCAATATGAATATACGCCGGCCAGTTCGGATGTTGATGGCTTTTCTTATGGCGGCCGAGCAGAGGCGTGGATCACAGATACAGTGCGCGTCGGGGCGTCAGGGATGCTCGAAGACAATGGGATCGATGAGCAAAAGCTTTTTGGCGCTGACCTGCGCATCCAAACCACGGAAAACACATTTGTGCAGCTTGATTATGCGCAATCAGATGGGCCTGGTTTTGGGGCAACATATTCGGCTGATGGCGGTCTTATCGTGGATACGCGGTCAGCGACTTCAGGCAGTGGCTCTGCTTTGAAAATCGAAGGTCAGGCAGATTATGCTGATCTAGGGATCGCTTCAGATGGGCAAATCACAGGCTATTATGAAAAGCGCGAACAAGGGTTTAGCAATCTCGATTTTTCAGTAAATGCAACGACGGGTAAAGAAGAGCTTTGGGGCCTCGCGATTGCCGGGCAAGGCAGTGATAGGCTTGGGTATGGTGCCAGCGTTGATGTTTATGAAAACAGTGCCGGTGACAAAGAAAACGAAGCCGCGCTTGATGTGTCGTATCTGCTTACTGAGCAGCTTGATCTTCAGGTTGGGGTGGCGGTTCTTGATCGCGCAAACAGCAGCGAAGCTGGATCACGTAGCGATTTAGCTGCCCGGCTTACCTATGCGGTGGATGACGCGGCAACAGTATATGTTTACGGCCAAAAGAGTGTGGCTGTTGACGGGCTTGCAACAAATGACCGCGTTGGTGTGGGTGGATCATACTCCTGGGGCGATGGCTGGGCTTTAGAGGCTGACGTTTTTGACGGAGATCAAGGTATGGCCGCGCGCGTCCTTGCCAACTACGATGACGGGTTGGGTAATTCATATTATGCCGGATATGAGCTGACAGCGGATCGTGATTTGGGGGGCATCAGCCCAAGCGGCAAAGATCGGGGTCAGTTCGTTCTGGGCGGCGAGAGGGCGATCAATGATAGCCTGCGTGTCTTTGGTGAAAACACATATGATGCATTCGGTCGCCACCGCACGCTGACAAGCGCATATGGCTTGAATTATGACAGCAACAACACAATATGCGATCGCGTTTGAAACGGGCCGAATCGACAATGGGGATGATTACGATTTTGAACGCTATGCGGTATCGCTTGGCACGTGTTATAAGGATCAATCTATCGATCTGTCAGGCCGGTTCGAATACCGCACTGAGGACGGCACACTTGGCGGGTCTGCAATCGCGGCTGATACATTCTTGCTCGCTTCGGATCTAAACTACAAAATTAGTGATGATGCCCGCGTTATCGCCAGTTTGGAATATGCCCAAACCGATACGGATCAAGGATCTCTTCTTGATGGTGAATTTGGCGAGATTGTGCTTGGGTACGCCTTTCGGCCAGTTATGGATGATCGCCTGAATGTTTTAGCGCGCTACCGCTATCTACATGACATGTACGGGCAGCGCGTTGACGGGGTTGATGAAAACGGGCCGCGACAGCGGAGCCATGTTCTTAGCGTGAACGCAATTTACGATGTTGATGAGCATTGGTCGCTAGGTGGTAAACTTGGCTACCGCGCGTCCGACACTTCACCAGATGAAACCACTGAACCGCTCCTTGTTTGCCGGAGACCCAGAAGTAAGGATACTGGGTTATGGAA
>CAKMZE010000184.1 GCA_929200295.1 uncultured Alphaproteobacteria bacterium | reverse complement strand
AATTCAAAAGCGGCGATCAATCATTATTCTGAGCTGAAGGGTGTTTATGTCGGCATGGGCGATGTTGAGGCCCCATTTTGATGGCTGCGCAGGCCAGGCTTGAAAGAGCGGAGCGCGACCGCGCATTTTTGATCTGCAAGTGGATCATGATCGCGCAAGGGGCAAGCTCTGCGCAGTTTGAGATGGGGTAAAACTGATGCAAGCTGATTACGTTATTATTGGCGCGGGCAGCGCTGGCTGTGCGATTGCCTATCGTCTCGCTGAGGCGGGGCAATCTGTGTTGGTGATTGAGCATGGTGGCACGGATGCGGGCCCGTTTATTCAGATGCCGGCGGCGCTCTCTTATCCGATGAATATGTCACGCTATGATTGGGGCATGCAAAGCGAACCTGAGCCACATTTAGGCGGGCGGCGTCTAGCCACGCCGAGGGGCAAGGTGATCGGTGGATCGTCCTCGATCAACGGGATGATCTATGTGCGTGGTCATGCGCATGATTATGATCATTGGGCCGAAAACGGGGCCGCGGGCTGGGGTTATGCAGATGTGCTGCCCTATTTTAAACGCATGGAAAACTGGCACGATGGGGGCCATGGGGGCGACCCTGCGTGGCGCGGGTCAGACGGCCCTTTGCATATCACGCGCGGGGCGCGGGAGAACCCGCTTACACGTGCCTTTGTCACGGCAGGACGCCAAGCGGGCTATCAGGTTACGGATGATTATAACGGTCATCAGCAAGAGGGGTTTGGTCCCTTTGATGCGACGATTTGGAAAGGGCGGCGTTGGTCGGCGGCCAACGCCTATTTGCGGCCTGCCTTGCAGCGCAGCAATTGCCAGCTGATCCGCGCCTTTGCTGAGCGCGTGGTGATCACGGATGGGCGTGCCACGGGCGTTGCAGTTGTTCACAAAGGACAAAAGCAGATAATTACCGCGCGCCGTGAAGTGATCGTTGCGGCGTCATCGTTGAATTCGCCAAAGTTGTTGATGTTGTCTGGCATTGGGCCTGCGGCGCATTTGGCGGAACACGGCATTGATGTGGTGGCGGACAGGCCGGGTGTTGGGCAGAATTTGCAAGACCATCTGGAGCTTTATATCCAGCAGGCGATTACCAAACCTGTATCGCTTTATGCCTATTGGAACCTTTGGGGGAAGGCTAAGATCGGTGCGCAATGGCTGTTTACGAAAACCGGGCTTGGCGCGTCAAATCAATTTGAAAGTGCGGGGTTTATTCGCTCGCGCGCAGGCGTGGCCTACCCTGATATCCAGTTTCACTTTTTGCCGATTGCAGTGCGTTATGATGGGCAGGTCGCAGCTGAGGGGCATGGGTGTCAGGCGCATGTGGGGCCGATGCGGTCAGTTTCACGTGGGTCTGTGACACTGCGCTCTGCCAAGCCAGAGGATCATCCGGTGATCCGGTTTAATTACATGTCGGATCCGTCTGATTGGGAAGATTTCCGCAGATGTATTCGGCTGACGCGGGAAATTTTTGCGCAAGAGGCGTTTGATCCCTATCGTGGCAAGGAAATTCAGCCCGGTGAGGCGGTGCAAAGCGATGCGGCCTTGGATGATTTTATCAGAGAGCATGTGGAGAGTGCCTATCACCCTTGTGGCACCTGTAAGATGGGGACTGTGGATGATCCGATGGCGGTGGTGGACAACCATGCACGGGTCATCGGGGTTGCAGGTTTGCGGGTCGCGGATAGTTCGATTTTTCCAAGGATCACCAACGGCAACCTCAACGCGCCATCGATTATGGTGGGTGAAAAGGCGGCGGATCATATTTTGGGACGTACGCCTTTGCCTGCCGCGAATGATGGCCCATGGGTGCATCCAAATTGGGAAAATGAGCAGCGTTAGAATCTCAGACGCGACTTATCCGGGGGCCAGCCCCCAGACACGACCACCACTGGGGGCCAGCCCCCAGACCCCCGGGATATTTCAAAACCTAAGAAT
>CAKMZE010000183.1 GCA_929200295.1 uncultured Alphaproteobacteria bacterium | reverse complement strand
ATTGAGAACTGCCTGTTAGAACATGCGAGCGTCGCCGAGGTTGCCGTAGTTGGCTTGCCAAACTCGAAATGGGGCGAGGTCATCGGTGCTTTCATCCGCGGCACGGAGCCGCTCGACAAGGCTGCACTGCATGCTCATTGCCGCGCTAACATGTCGCCGCAGAAAACCCCGAATGTCTGGGTGCAAGTCGAGGACTTCCCACTGACAGGCTCGGGCAAAATCCAAAAATTTGTTCTTCGCGATGCAGGACACATCAAAACACTATATTAACGGGGAGTGGGTCACCTCGATCGACGGGCGCGAAATGGCGGTTGAGAACCCATCCACTGAAGAGAATATCGCCACAATCACTTTGGGTGGCGTGACTGATGCCGATGCAGCCGTAGCGGCAGCCAAGATAGCATTCCCCGCCTGGGCAGCAACAGATCCTCAGGATCGGATTGCTGCATTGGAACGGTTGATGGAGGTCTACAAAACGCGCGCAGAGGAAATGGCGCTGGCGATAAGCCATGAGATGGGTGCACCTATTGCACTGGCAAAAACGGCACAAGTGGGTGCTGGCGCCGGGCATCTCAAGAATACCATCCGCTCCGCAAAGGCATTTGCTTTTGAACATCCTCTGGGTGACCATGCTCCCGATGATGTCATCCTCTATGAACCGGTCGGCGTCTGCGCCCTGATCACGCCATGGAATTGGCCGATGAATCAGGTGATGCTCAAGGTAGCGCCTGCACTGGCGGCGGGCTGCACGGTGATTCTAAAACCCTCCGAACTGTCACCGCTCAGTGCCATTTCTCTGGCCGAAATGATAGATGAGGCAGGTTTCCCGTCTGGTGTTTTCAATCTTGTTAACGGCGATGGAACGGGTGTGGGCGCACATCTCACAGCGAATCGGGATGTAGACATGGTCAGCTTTACGGGGTCGACGCGTGCAGGTGTGGCCATCAGCAAAGCGGCTGCAGACACCGTCAAGCGTGTGAGCTTGGAGCTGGGCGGCAAGGGCGCTAATATCATCTTTGGCGATGCCGATGAAAAGGCGGTTACACGCGGCGTGCGCCATTGCTTCAACAACTCTGGTCAATCTTGCAACGCGCCAACCCGAATGTTGGTGGAACGTGCGATCTATGCGCAGGCGGTTGAAACCGCCCTTGCTGTAGCAGATAAAACTGATGTCGGACCGGCGGATATCGAAGGTCGCCAAATTGGGCCAGTAGTGTCTGGAACCCAGTGGAAAAAAATCCAGGACCTGATCAAATTGGGCATTGATGAAGGCGCCACGTTGGTTGCGGGTGGTCTTGGGCGCCCCGACGGGTTGAACCGCGGTCATTTTGTGCGTCCAACCATCTTTGCTGATGTCACGCCGGATATGACTATCTGGAAAGAAGAAGTCTTCGGACCTGTTCTTTGCATCACACCTTTCGACACCGAGGAAGAGGCCATTGCTTTGGCGAACGATACGCCCTATGGTTTGACCAATTATGTTCAAACTTCCGACAAAACACGTGCACGCAAGGTGGCGCGACAGCTGCGGTCTGGTATGGTAGAGATGAACGGAAAATTCGGCGGGGCAGGCTCGCCTTTTGGCGGCATGAGGCAGTCTGGCAATGGCCGCGAAGGCGGTGTATGGGGGCTTGAGGAATTCTTAGAGGTCAAAGCCGTCAGCGATTGGGGATAAATATGGCAAAGGTTTTATACGAGAAAGACGGCCGGATCGGGCGGATCACCCTGAATCGTCCTGAAGTGATGAATGCAATCGACGATGATCTGCCGCGCGAGTTGGCAGCTGCGGTGGCAGAGCTTGACCATGATCGGGACGTGCATGTGATGGCTCTTTCCGGCGCAGGAAAGGCGTTTTGCTCAGGCTACGATCTGGCACATTATGCTGCGGGCAACGGACCAAACAAGGTTGTGCAAGAAATGCCTTGGGATCCGATGCAGGATTTTCAGTTCATGTGGGCAAACACTCAGGCCTTCATG
>CAKMZE010000182.1 GCA_929200295.1 uncultured Alphaproteobacteria bacterium | reverse complement strand
TTATACAACCAAACAACCGGGCGAAGGTGTCGGTCTTGGTCTTGCGATTTCATCCGGCATTGTAAGCGATTTAGGTGGGCGCTTAACCGCGCGCAATGCCGCCGAGGGGGGGGCTGTATTTGAAGTGCAGCTGCCTATTTATAATTCAGACGTAGCCGCAGCAGAGTAGGGTAACATATGACACAAGCCATAAAGATCGCAATCGTTGATGATGAACGGGACATGCGGCAATCAATTTCGCAATGGCTATCGTTGTCTGGGTATGAGACGGACACATTTGCAAGCGCTGAGGATGCCTTGAAAGTACTGAACGCTGATTATCCCGGCGTTGTAGTGAGCGACGTGAAAATGCCCGGCATTGATGGGATGCAGTTTCTCAAACGGCTTAAGGCAGTTGATACAGGGTTGCCTGTGATCATGATCACGGGGCACGGTGATGTCCCAATGGCGGTTGAGGCCATGCGCGTTGGCGCGTTTGATTTCCTTGAAAAGCCGTTCAACCCGGACCGTATGACCGAACTGGCCAATCGGGCGGCCTCTGCACGGCGTTTGGTTCTTGATAACCGTGCGCTGCGCAAAGAGCTTTCTGATGGATCTGCATTGATGAATAAGCTCATCGGCACATCGCCAGTGATGGAACGGCTGAAAGAGGATATTCTGGATCTTAGCCAAGCTGACGGTCATGTGCTTGTTGAGGGCGAAACAGGTACGGGCAAAACTCTTGTCGCTCATGCCCTACATGCGGCAGGCGCACGCGCTTCTAAGAAATTTGTTTTGGTGCCTTGCGCAGGTTTTGAAGAGGATGCGTTAAAGACACGTCTTTTTGGCCCAGCAGAAGAAGACGCCCCATTGCCCGCACTGCAAGAGGCGATTGGGGGCACATTGGTGCTCGAGGATATCGAGGTGCTCAGCGATAAACTGCAGGCGCAGCTGCTCAGTGCGATCAATGAACAAGAAAACCTCGCAGACACCCGGATCGTTGCGATCTGTAATCTTCAGGAGCAAGATAAAACATGCGAAAGCGTCCTGCGTCCCGATCTGTTTTACCGTCTTTCGGCGATGCGGATCACGTTACCCCCATTGCGGCAACGTGGTGAGGATATTCTCACGCTCTTTACCCGGTTCGGGGAAGAGTTCGCCGATGAATACGGATGTTCATTGCCCGAGCTTACCGCACAAGAAGCCGCACAATTGCTACAAGCCCCTTGGCCCGGTAACGTCAGGCAGCTCTTTCATGTTGCGGAACGCGCGGTTTTGCAAAACAGGCAAGGATCTGGGTCAATCGCCTCTTTGTTGATGACCGAAAACGACGATAGCAAACCTGTGATGACCACCGAAGGCAAACCGCTAAAAGAGTTTGTCGAAGCGTTTGAGCGGATGTTGATTGATAACACAATGCGCAGACACAAAGGATCAATCGTCGCTGTGATGGAAGAGCTTTGCCTACCACGCCGGACGCTAAACGAGAAAATGGCCAAATATACACTGCAGCGGTCGGATTATTTGTAAAAGGCACGCGTAATAGCGAGACATTTCAACACGCCCTTAAGTTCGCCATTGTAATTTGTCTGTGATCTCCCTTATGTATGTCTTACGGGGCTGCCGCATGATGGAATGTTGTGGCACCGGTGAGTTTCTCTGTCCGTAGACTGGGCGGGTATCCCGTGACCTCTTTGGATAGCTGATTTGGCCGAAAGTTTGGCCATGAATAACGCCTTAAGGCGCCTGATTTTATCGCGCTTGGGCATGAGTTTGCTGCATAGTTTATGCAGCTGTAGGAAAATAGCGATGCTGAGCGAGCAAATCATTGTGATAAACACGCCCCAGAAGACTGGGGATGTGGTCGCAGGTATGCCGCAGATCGCCACTGTCAGACATGCTAAACGGATCTCCCTCTCTTTACGACGAGGGCACCTGCGGCGTGCGATTGGAAATAATGTCAAAGAAAATGCTAATCGATGCAACACACGCGGAAGAAACC
>CAKMZE010000181.1 GCA_929200295.1 uncultured Alphaproteobacteria bacterium | reverse complement strand
CCTGGGGGCCAGCCCCCAGACCCCCGGGATATTTCGAAACCTAAGAATGGGGGGCTTCATTACAGATAGCTGTTCACGAGGTTTTCGAGGCGCTCTTGCTTGCCTGAGTGCGGTGCTGGGTTGATATCATTGCTGCGCACATGGGTCTCGATACTGCTCAGATCGCTACCGAGCAAATCAGATGTTTCCCAGCCCGCATAGCGTGCGTCGCGCGCCGCTTCGAGTTTGCCGTCGTCCAGCATAGCGGCGGCAGTTTTGAGGCCTGCGGCGCAGGCATCCATGGCACCGACATGTGCGAGGATAAGATCTTCTGCATCCAGTGATTGGCGGCGCAGTTTTGCATCAAAGTTTGTCCCGCCTGTTGTAAAGCCACCGGCGCGCAGCACCTCGTAATAGGCAAGGGCCATCTCGGGCACATTGTTGGGGAATTGGTCCGTGTCCCAGCCTGACTGGTAATCGTTACGGTTCATATCGATCGAACCAAAGATCCCCAGCTCACGGGCAGTTGCCAACTCATGCTCAAAGCTATGGCCCGCCAGGATCGCATGGCCTTGTTCAATGTTCATTTTGACCTCATTCTCGAGGCCGAAATCTTTGAGAAAACCGTAAACCGTGGCGACATCATAATCATATTGATGTTTTGTCGGCTCTTGTGGTTTTGGCTCGATCAAAATGGCGCCCTTGAAGCCGATCTTATGTTTGTAATCGACGACCATCTGCAACATACGCCCGGCTTGTTTGCGTTCGCGCCCCATGTCGGTGTTAAGCAATGTTTCATAGCCTTCACGACCGCCCCATAGCACGTAGTTTTCACCACCCAGCTTTACCGTCGCATCCATGCAGGTTTTGATTGTTGCCGCCGAATAGGCAAACACATCAGGGTCCGGGTTTGTTGCGGCACCCGCCATAAAGCGACGGTGCGAAAACAGGTTTGCCGTACCCCAGAGCAGCTTCATCCCTGTGTCAGCTTGTTTTTTCGCGAAGTAATCTACAATTTCCTCAAGATTACGGGTGCTTTCAGCAAAGTTCGCACCTTCGGGGCGGACATCTGCGTCATGGAAGCAGTAGTATGGCGCACCCAAAATCTGGAACATTTCAAAGGCCGTGTCAGCCTTTAGCTTTGCCAGCTCCATCGTGTCGCCAAACCAAGGGCGATCAAAGGTTTGCCCGCCAAATGGATCCCCGCCCGGCCATGCGAAGCTGTGCCAATAGGCGCATGCAAAGCGCAAGTGGTCTTTGAGCGGTTTGCCCATGACAATTTCATCAGGGTTGTACTGACGAAACGCGAACTCGTTTTGTGTCTCTGGACCTTCGTATGAAATCGCAGGGATGTCTTTGAAAAAATCAGTCATATCAGAGATCCTTTAGTACAGTATAAGCATGAGAATATCGGGTATGTGCGTCAGAAAACGCAGCCCGCTGTGTTTTATCTGGGGTGATCGTGGTGGCAATCGGCGGTGGTGTCGCGATATCTGCGTCCGCGCCCGTAGCGGCCATCATGCCAAGGCGCGCAGCACCAAGGGCCGCGCCGAAATCACCCGCATGTGGAACGCGCAGCTCAATGTTCAGCGCTGTCGCAATCACTTGCAGCCAGTACGCCGACTTTGCGCCGCCCCCAAGCGCAAGCGCGCTTTCAAACGTCGTGCCTGTCGTGGCCAGTGCCATCTGACAATCAGCAAAGGCAAAGGCGACACCTTCGAGTACGGCGCGTGTTGCGGCTTGTGTATCTGTCGCATGATCAAGATGCAGAAACTGACCGCGCATTGCAGCGTCATTATGTGGTGTCCGCTCACCCCCGAGATACGGCAAAAAGAGCGTTTTGGATGGGGCCTGTAACGCACCAAGATCAGAAGTAAGCTGAGCCGCCGATTGCCCTGTCAGACGCGACAACCATTCGAGCGCGTCAGTGGCAGCGAGGATCACACCCATTTGGTGCCACGTTCCCGGAACAGCATGACAAAACGTATGCACAGCTGTTGCCGG
>CAKMZE010000180.1 GCA_929200295.1 uncultured Alphaproteobacteria bacterium | reverse complement strand
GGGGCCGCCGTCGACCACTCGGCCACGTCTCCGTTGACCCGTTTAGCGATGCGCAAGGTTATGAGCAAGGGGGCAACGGCAGAAACTATGCCCTCACATGATAAAATCACACATTATCCCATTAGGACCAACGCACGGCTGTCCCAGATGACTTTGGTCTGCGCACCGACATCAAGCACAGGTCTGCCGATCAGGTTCTTCATTGAGATCGTAATCGGGTTTTCTGCACCGCTGAGTTTGACATCATAATAGGTCATATCACCATAATAGACGACCTCATCCACGACCGCGTCAACAAGCGGAAGGTCTGTTGTTTCGCCATCAAATAAGAGGCTTAGCGCCTCAGGCCGCACACCAACAACCCCTGCCCCAAGCTGCGCGCCACCGGGCGCTTGCTCATGCGGAATCTCATATGTGCCCATTTGCTCAATGCTGAGCGTAATCGCATCGGGTGTAATCTCGCTCACATCAGCATCCAGAAAATTCATTTTCCCGATAAAGCCCGCAACCCGTTGCGAATTGGGACGCCGATAGAGCGTCTCTGGGTCATCCAATTGCCCAATCTCACCCTCAAACATCACGGCAATACGATCCGACATCACGAGCGCTTCTTCTTGGTCATGCGTGACAAGAATAAACGTGATGCCCACCTGGCGCTGTAGTCGGATCAGCTCCACCTGCATTTGTTCGCGCATTTTCTTATCAAGGGCTGACAGCGGCTCATCGAGCAAGAGAACCTTTGGCTTTAATATCAATGCACGCGCTAAGGCCACGCGTTGACGCTGCCCGCCCGACAGCGCATGTGCAGCACGATCGCCAAAGCCAGACAGCCCCACCATTTCAAGCGCTTGCGAAACCATATTCATCTTTTCATCTGCACTAATCGGCTTTTTGCGCAGACCAAATGCCACATTTTCAGCAACGCTTAAATGTGGGAAAATCGCATAGGATTGAAACACCATATTGGTCGGGCGCAGGTTGGCGGGCACGCCCTCCATATCCTCGCCCGCGATCATCACAGCGCCTGATGACACCTCTTCAAAGCCAGCAATCGTGCGCAATAATGTTGTCTTTCCACAGCCCGAGGGACCCAACAATGAGAAAAATTCGCCCTCATTGATCGTCAGGTTAATATCGCGCAGTGCATGATAATCACCGTAATATTTATGCACACCGGAAAGTTCGATCAGCTTGCTCACAAAAAGCCTCCTCTGTCTGTCCCGCCAGATTTCGTAATCCCACGGCGGCGCAAAATTTCAGCAATCGTCAAAAGCGTGATCGATAAGACGATCAAAATTGTGCCAAGCGCCATGACAACTGGCAATGACGCAGGAAACCGCAGAAGGCTCCAAATATAGACAGGCATGGTCGGGTTAGCGCCTGTTAAAAAGAACGCGATGATAAACTCATCGAGGCTAATCGTGAAGGCGATGAGTAATGACGCGATCACACCCGGCATAATCAGCGGGAAAATCACTTTCCAAAACGCAGACCACCGGGTTTCACCAAGATCAAGTGCTGCTTCTTCGAGCGATGGATCAAGACTTTGAAACGCACCGTTAAGTATCGCTGTTGAAAACGGCGTGCAGATCAGCACATGTGCCGCGATGATCGTCCAATTCGACAGGCCAAGGCCTAAAATTTGCACCGCGACGACAAGCAATGACACAGCCACAATGATCTCGGGCAGCACAAGCGGCAGCATGACAAAGCCGATGACACCACGTTTAAACGGGAAATGCCCCATAGCCCCTGCCCTTGCAGCGCATATACCCAAACATGTCGACACAACTGCCGTAATCACCGCGATAAAGAGCGAATTTTTCACAGCCGCGTGCAAGGCTTTCGTCTCCGCCAATTGTGCAAACCACCCTGTGGTAAACCCTTGCAAAGGAAAGGCAATGATCGTGCCGTCGTTAAACGCAAAGATCGGCAAAAGAATGATCGGCGCATATAGGAAAATCAGATAGGCAATCGCGTAGGTCTTGAGACTCTT
>CAKMZE010000179.1 GCA_929200295.1 uncultured Alphaproteobacteria bacterium | reverse complement strand
GTGCACCGCTACAGGATTTTTCTTCCTGACAAATCAAGTGATTCATTTTGCCAATCCGAGCGATCCGCTACAGTGGGGGCGTCTGGGGGCTGGCCCCCAGGGGTGTCGTGTCTGGGGGCCAGCCACCACGTATGACAGCCTATGCGAGCCCCCAGGATATACCTTGAACGAACAAAGCGCACGAAAACGCTTTTCCCCACGCTGCACAATGGGTACACCACATCTGAAAACTTCGGAGATTTATAAACATGCAAGAGCTCACCCATTATATCAACGGCGCCCATGCAAAAGGCCAATCATCACGCTTTGCTGATGTTTACAATCCCGCAACTGGTGAGGTGCAGGCAAAGCTACCATTGGCAAATGCTGCCGAGATCGCTCAGGCCGTAGACTGCGCAGCCAAAGCGCAACCCGCATGGGCCGCCACAAACCCACAGCGACGCGCCCGTGTGATGATGGCCTTTGTCGGGCTCTTAAACCGCGATATGGACAAATTAGCCGAAGCCTTATCACGCGAACATGGCAAGACAATCCCAGATGCCAAGGGGGATATCCAGCGTGGGCTCGAGGTTGCTGAATACTGTATCGGCGCGCCAGAAATGCTCAAAGGTGATTATACAGATTCCGCCGGCCCCGGCATTGATATGTATTCTATGAAGCAGCCCTTGGGCGTATGCGCCGGGATCACCCCGTTTAACTTTCCTGCCATGATCCCAATGTGGATGTTTGCGCCTGCAATCGTCTGCGGCAATGCCTTTATCCTCAAACCTTCAGAGCGTGACCCTTCCGTTCCTCTGATGCTCGCTGAGCTGATGGAAGAGGCAGGCCTTCCAAAGGGAATCTTGCAAGTGGTAAATGGCGATAAAGAAGCCGTTGACGCCTTGCTCGAACATGAGGTCGTTCAATCCATCGGGTTCGTCGGCTCAACCCCGATTGCCGAATATATTTACGGCAAGGGCTGCGCGCACGGAAAACGCGTGCAGTGTTTTGGTGGCGCGAAAAACCATATGATTATCATGCCCGATGCAGATATGGATCAGGCTGCGGATGCTCTGATCGGTGCAGGATATGGCGCCGCAGGTGAGCGCTGCATGGCAATCTCAGTCGCTGTCCCGGTCGGGGAAAGCACAGCTGACCAGCTGATCGAAAAACTGATCCCTCGGATCGAAAAGCTCAAGGTTGGCCCATATACGGGCGGCAATGACGTCGATTACGGTCCTGTTATTACGGCTGCGGCCAAGCAGAATATCCTTGGCCTCGTACAGTCTGGCATTGATCAGGGTGCTGATCTCGTCGTCGATGGCCGCGACTTTAATCTCCAAGGCTATGAGGACGGTTTCTTTGTCGGCCCGCATCTGTTTGACCGGGTCACAACAGATATGGATATTTACCGCAAAGAGATCTTTGGCCCGGTTTTATCCTGTGTGCGTGCGCAAACCTATGAAGAGGCCATTGGCATGGCCATTGATCATGAATACGGCAATGGCACCGCCATCTTTACCCGCGACGGCGATACCGCCCGCGATTTTGCGAACCGTATCAATATTGGCATGGTGGGGATCAATGTTCCGATCCCCGTGCCGCTCGCTTATCACACCTTTGGTGGGTGGAAGAAATCTGTCTTTGGCGACCTCAACCAGCATGGTCCAGATGCGTTCAAGTTCTACACACGCACAAAAACCGTCACCTCCCGCTGGCCATCTGGGATCAAAGAGGGCGGTGAGTTTAACTTTAAGCCGATGGAATAGCAGGCGGTAACGCCACAAATATAGGGCCTTACTGCGGCTTAGCGGTAAGGCCTCTCGCCTAAGATATTGCTTGCCCCGCCCATTTCCCTAGTCGCGGCAAGCGCGCTTTTTTCAAAAGCGCGCGCGCGGTCCACGGCTCACCTGACAACGCCTGCGCTTTACGCAACACGTCCTGCACAAGAGCGTGCATCATCTCTGGCTGCGCCTCAGCGAAACCTAGCAAAAATCCATCGGGGTCTGCCCGAGAGAGGCCCTCTTCCGCCAAAATATTGCGCGGAAAATCTTTTGCATTCATCGTCACGATTACATCAGCGTGGCATGCCACAGCACTGGCCAACACATGGATATCATTGGGG
>CAKMZE010000178.1 GCA_929200295.1 uncultured Alphaproteobacteria bacterium | reverse complement strand
GCGTAATGCCATCACGGATTTGCCAGTGCGGTAAAACACCTCTTTGCCGGCATCGCGGTCCTCGCCCTTGGCCACGCCGACCATGGGCACGTCGCCCACGCCCAAGGTTTCCATAATCTCACGCACAGCGCTCACCTGACCTGCACCACCGTCGATGAGCAACAGATCAGGCCATGTTCCGCTTTTGCGTTCTGGGTCCTCTTTGAGAAGCCGTTGAAAGCGGCGGGTCATCACCTCTTTCATCATGCCAAAATCATCGCCGGGGGTTAGATCATCGCCGCGAATGTTAAATTTGCGGTACTGGCCTTTTTCAAAGCCTTCAGGCCCGGATACGATCATGGCGCCAACGGCATGGGCGCCTTGGATATGCGAGTTATCGTAAACCTCGATCCGCTTTGGTGGCGCGGAGAGATCAAACGCCTCTGCCAGACCTTTGAGAAGACGGCTTTGCGTTGCAGTTTCGGCCATTTTCCGGGCGAGGCTTTCGCGCGCATTGCGTAATGCGCCTTGGACCAGCTCTGCCTTTTCGCCGCGTTGGGGGATGATCACCTCGACCTTGCGATCTGCCTTTTCGGTCAAAGCTTGGGTCATCAGATCATCGTTATCCAGCCCATGTGACAGCAGGACAACCTTTGGCGGTTCACGATTTGCGTAAAACTGGCCGACGAAGGCTTCCATCACCTCTGATGGGTCCTCTTCGCCTGAAATCCGGGGATAGTAATCGTGGTTGCCCCAGTTCTGATTGGCCCGGATAAAGAACACTTGGACGCAAGCCTGCCCGCCATCGATATACAACCCAATCACATCAGCCTCAGCCGTTGATTGCGGATTAATCCCCTGCGCCGTTTGCACCTGTGTCAGTGCTTTGATCCGGTCGCGCAGAGCGGCGGCGCGTTCAAATGCCATCTCTTCTGCGGCGGCGGTCATTTCTGCGGCGAGCGTTTCTTGGATACCTTTTGTGCGGCCTGCAAGGAATGCTTTGGCATCTTTGACGAGCTGTGCGTAATCATCGGGCGTGATATGCCCGACACAAGGGCCTGAGCAACGCTTGATCTGGTATTGCAAGCACGGGCGCGTGCGGGTTTCAAAATCACTGTCCGAACAATTGCGTAGCAAAAAGACCCGCTGCAATTGGTTGAGCGTCCGGTTCACAGCCCCCGCGCTGGCAAAGGGGCCAAAGTAATCGCCCTTTTCCTTTTTCGCGCCACGGTGCTTTTTGATCTGAGGAAAGGCGTGGCTACTGGGCACAAGAATATTGGGAAATGATTTATCATCCCGTAACAGCACATTGTATTTCGGCTTGAGCTGCTTGATCAGATTTTGTTCAAGCAAAAGCGCCTCTGTCTCTGTGCGCGTGGTCAGAAACATCATGGATGCAGTTTCTGAAATCATCCGCGCAATCCGGCCGGAATGCTGGCCGGGGCGGGCATAACTGCTCACGCGTGCTTTGAGATTGCGGGCCTTGCCGACATAGAGAACACGGCTTTCTGCGTCGAGCATACGGTAGACGCCCGGGCTGCCATCGATTGTGCGCAGATAGCCATGGATCAGCGCGTAGCCTGTTTGAGGCTCGGGTGATTGTGTTTCAGACATCAACCGCTCGCGATTCTACTTGATCGACGCATGTTGGCGGTATCATAGCAAGCGCTAAGGTACCCCCCAATCTTGTGGATAACTTCGGGGGTAATTCCGCGATAACACGTATTTTTCTAGACTTTTTATATTGTTCTACAATTTGCCTAAAAATGCAGCAGTCCACTAGGTCTTTGTAATTATTAAGTATATTTATGAAATTTTTGTAAACATTTGAATTCGTTACGAAAAAGTAACTAGAATTTCGAGGCCCGCTCCCCCAGTGCACAACTCGTGCGGGATCATGCAGAAAATGAGACCAAGTGAGAGTCATTCAACACCCAAGATATCAGGCGATTGCCACGCTAAATGCTGCCCGCCATCAACTGATAACATCTGCCCTGTCACGCCGGGCGCATCCAGAAGATAGCCCAAAGCGGCAACAATTTCATCGGGGTTTGCACCACGTTTTAGGATTGTGGCTGCGCGTTGACGGTCAAAATGGCCTTTGGATTGGCGATGCCCTTGTAGCGTTGGCCCCGGTCCGATGCCGTTGACCCTGACCCG
>CAKMZE010000177.1 GCA_929200295.1 uncultured Alphaproteobacteria bacterium | reverse complement strand
CCTCATGCTGATTGCGTCCGAACAAGCAGCCTTGCGCGTTAATCCAATGTTGAAACGCAGCGGCTTAAATAGCGCCATTGTGTATCTTGATCAACAGGACAGTGATGAGAGGTCCCTTTTCAATTCAGCGCTCTGCAATTACCCCGCTTTTGTCAGGGGTATTTTGATGCATCTTGATCCCGACACGCCCAAAGCTGATCTGTCTCAGTCACAAGATTATTCTCACCTTGTCAGCCAGTTTGCCCATGATGGGCTCGTTGTGCAAAATCTTGATGGGATTATTCTTTGGGCTAATCATGCTTACTGTAACACCTTTGGTTATGATCTTCGGGATGTGATCGGCCGCAATCCTCTTAGCTTTTGCATGCTGCCGGATGATCAACCACCCCAATCTGAGATCAACGCATTCAGATACGATCCCGCAACACAGCCCAGCATCAGCCTGCACCGCAACCGCCATAAATCAGGCCGCGCATTTTGGATGCAGATCAGCATCTCCTTTAGCCCGCAGCACAATGGTGACGATCTTTGCATTTTGGTCTGTCGTGACGTGAGCGAGCAAATTCACAAAGAACACGAGCTGAAAAAGAAGACGGAGGCGCTTAAGCTTCTCGCCGATTGCGATCCGCTCACCCATCTGGCCAACCACGCCTCGCTCAAGCGCAGCCTTGATCGCACATTGGAAAGTGACCCGGATCAATACACTGGTGTGCTGCAAATCGACATGGACGATTTTAAGCAGATCAACGACACGCATGGCCATGCCGTTGGTGATGCGGTCCTGATCAACATCGCACTCGCCTTGCAAAGCGCGATGCGCCAAAGCGATTTTGCAGCGCGTATGGGGGGCGATGAGTTTGTCGTCATCTGTCCCGATGTTGCGGGTTTTGCCGAGCTTGAAATCATCGCAGCCAACCTCGCACAGGCTATTCGCAAGCCGATTAGGACACACGATCTGACATTGGACTGCAATCCCAGCATTGGGGCTGCCCTTATCAAAAACATGACCCTCCCCTCTGACGAGGCTTTGCGCCGCGCAGATTTGGCACTCTATGATGCAAAGCATAAACCCGATGGGGCAATCAGCCTATATGATGATGCGTTTCACAGCCACGTGCAGGCTGAGATGCAATTGGCCCATGAACTCAGGGCTGCCGTTGCTGCGCGCAGATTAACGTATTTCTTTCAACCAACACTCTCACTGCGCAGTGGTGACATTATCGGGTTTGAAACCCTTGTGCGGTGGCAACATCCAAGGTTGGGCATGATCACGCCAGATACATTTCTCCCGCTGGCAAAACGGCTTGGCCTCATGGCTGAGCTTGATTTTGGTGCGATCCAAGCAGCGATTGATATGAAGCATCTTCTCAATAAGAGCGGCTATACGCAGATCAAAGTGGCGCTCAACGGCTCTGAGGATTTGCTCAAACACCCCAATCTTCTCAAACGCCTTGCCGCAATGATGAGCAAAAAGGCCATCACCCCAGATGGCATCGTCATCGAACTGCTCGAAAGCGTCGTTTTCGATGATACGGCCCAGTCCAATCCTTTGGTTTCAACAGTGAAAAAGCTTCATGATGCAGGGTTTTCGACACTCTTAGATGATTTTGGCACGGGCTATGCAGGTCTCGCGCATCTTGCAAAATTGGCCGTCAATGGTGTGAAAATTGACCGCAGCCTGACAGCGAACCTGACCCCGGAAACGATCAGCACAAAGATCATCGATATGATCATTGATCTGTGCTCAGATCTCAATTTTCATGTGATCACCGAAGGCGTTGAAACTGCTGAGCAGGCCGCAACATTGCGGGAAATGGGCGCCGATGAAATCCAAGGATACTGGCTCTCTAAGCCCATGCCACCAGACCAAGCGCTCGCATGGCTGCGATCCCGCCCCGATCATTTGGCACAGCTCTCGATCAACACATAGATACCGTTTCACCATTCTTAGGTTTTGAAATATCCCGGGGGTCTGGGGGCTGGCCCCAGCTTGCAAGATTACCACAGGCGCACGCACAGCTGATATTGCCCCGCAGCCATTGCGCAGCTATTGAAAGGCAAATCGCAATGTAATGGAGCACCCAGAATGGCCAGCAATCAGTTCGTCTACTTTATGGATGGCGTATCCAAAACCTACCCCGGTGGGAAAAAGGTTTTTGAAAACATCCGGCTGAACTTTTTGCCAGGTGTGAAAATCGGCGTCGTCGGGGTAAACGGCACCGGTAAATCCACGCTC
>CAKMZE010000176.1 GCA_929200295.1 uncultured Alphaproteobacteria bacterium | reverse complement strand
ACCCTGAACGTGATGCGCTTGCAGACCGCGCAGCCTCTGCCCGGTCTGCAAGCGCATCACGTTCAGGGTAGCGCACGGCGTATTTGGTGTGATCAAGCGCGGCTTTGAATGGGCCATCGTTCTCATCGATCAGCGCGTGCCCCTGTGCGGGCATTTGTAACCACCCATCAGGGTCTCTCTGACCCAACGCCCAGAGCATGATGTCCCGGCTTTCTGCGATAATCTCTTGCCCTGTATCCAGCACAGGGACTGTGCCTTTCGCGCTTGTCCTTAAAAACGCATCAGGCTTATCGCGCAGTAAAATCTCGCGTAGTTCTGTGGCGACACCGGTATATGCAATCGTCAAGCGTGCCCGCATTGCGTAGGGGCACCGCCGAAATGACCATAAGATTGGGAGCTGTGACATTGTGAGAACTCTCCAACCATAGTTTACATCATAGGATGCGCATAAAGCTGCGTGTCAGACTGGCCTGTAATTTCAGCCCGAACAATTTGGCCAACGGGCTGATCGCTCTCAAAGCAGACTTCGGCAAACTGCTCTGTCCGGCCCATACGCGGGCTTTCCATGAGGATACGCTGGGTCTGCCCGATCTGCTGGCGCAGATGGGTTTTGACCTGTTCATCACCTTTTGCACGCAGCTGGGCCGCGCGTGATTTAATCACAGTGCCATTCACCGCGGGCATTTTTGCAGCGGGCGTGCCCTGACGCGCAGAATATGGAAACACATGTAGCCATGTCAGATCACAGTCTTTGATCAGTGCAAGAGAATTGGCAAACATCGCATCGGTTTCTGTGGGGAATCCCGCGATTAAGTCTGCCCCAAATGTCATCTCAGGGCGTAATTTCCGCGCGTCTTTTGTAAATTGGATCGCATCATCACGCAGATGCCTGCGTTTCATTCGTTTGAGGATGAGATCATCGCCTGCTTGTAACGACAGGTGAAGATGCGGCATTAAGCGCGGCTCGGTCGCGATCGCGCACATCAAATTCTCATCAACTTCGATACTATCAATCGAGCTAATCCGCAGACGCGGTAAATCGGGCACCAGTTTGAGAATCCGCATCACAAGATCACCCAGCTTAGGCACGCCTGGCAGATCATCGCCCCAAGATGTCAAATCAACGCCTGTGAGAACAACTTCGTGATATCCCTTATCAACAAGCCGCTTGATCTGATCAACGACCACCCCCGCAGGCACTGAGCGGGAATTGCCGCGCCCATAGGGAATAATGCAAAATGTACAACGATGATCGCAGCCGTTCTGCACCTGGACATAGGCCCGGCTACGCGAGCCAAAGCCATCAATTAAATGGCCGGCGGTCTCGGTCACAGACATGATATCGTTGACTTGTACGGGTTCTGTTTGACCGATCAAATCCGGGGTCAGACCTTGCCAAGTTTCGATCTGCATCTTTTCCGTATTGCCTAGCACAACATCCACGTCGTCCATCTTTGTGAATGTATCAGGCTCTGTTTGTGCGGCACAGCCTGTGACGATGATCTTTGCATGCGGGTTAGCCCTGCGATGTTTGCGAATGTCTTGCTTGGCTTTGCGGACCGCCTCTGCGGTGACGGCACAGGTGTTGATGATAATGGCATCCGCAACACCTGCCTGAGCGGCGAGGTCTTGCATGGCCTTTGTTTCATAAGCATTCAGACGGCACCCGTGATTTGAAAAAACTGGCGGTTTAGCCATGCCAAATACCATCAAAGACATGGGCGGTAGGGCCTGACATCCAAACCCCATCATCACGCCAATCAATTTGCAATATCCCACCATCCAAAGTGATCTGGACTTTGCGCCCGGTCAGACCTTTGCGTGCAGCGGCCACGGCAACGGCACAGGATGATGACCCAGAGGCAAGCGTCACCCCAACACCGCGTTCCCACACCCGCATACGGATCTGATCAGGGCCAGTCACGCTTGCAAACTGCACGTTGGTGCGCTGCGGGAAAAGCGGGTGTGTTTCATAGACCGGACCAAGTGTAGCAAGATCAACAGCCTCTGCGTCTGCAACAAAGAATGTACAATGCGGATTACCCATGCCTGTTGCCGTCGGTGCCCCTTCAATGGGGAGCGCCAGCGTATCCATGTCATCAGAAAGCGGGATCTCATCCCAGGCAAATTGCGGTTGCCCCATATTCACGGCCACAACACCGCCCTGATCAACCGCCTCAAGCCGGCCACGCGCTGTAATGAGAGAGACCTGTTTATTTTGTGTCTCATCCATCAGATAGCGCGTGATACAGCGC
>CAKMZE010000175.1 GCA_929200295.1 uncultured Alphaproteobacteria bacterium | reverse complement strand
TGGCCAGTGCTATGATGGTCAGAACTTCTTTGACGCTGATCACCCCGTTATGGTGGACGAGGAAGAAACTGTTGTGTCCAACATGCAAGATGGCGACGGGCCTGCCTGGTATCTGCTGTGCACGATCAAAGCCGTGAAGCCGATCATCTATCAAGAACGCGTGAAAGCCGAGCTTGAAGCAATGGATGATGCCGGGTCATCAGATCATGTCTTCATGAAGGATGAATATATCTACGGTGCACGGTCACGCGGTGCCGCTGGATATTCCTTCTGGCAGTTGGCCTTTGCATCCAAAGCGCCACTGACACCTGAAAACTTCAAGGCTGCGCGTGCTGCCATGGCCTCGCTAAAAGGTGACGAGGGCCGTCCGTTGAACATTGTGCCAAACTTGCTGGTCATTCCACCGGTGCTGGAAGACGAAGCCGAGGAGATCCTGAAGGTTAAGCGCACAATCGGCGGCAAAGACAATCCGCACTTCGGTAAAGCCGAAATCCTCATGACCCCCTGGCTCAGCTAACACTGACCGGTTGTCAGAGCGGGCCGGTCGCGCATTCCCGGCCCGCTTCATTCAGCCGATCACTTCAAGGAGAGAAAGCATGACCGCGAAAACCCCCAAGAACCAAAATCCCGAAAGCCAAGAAAATGAGACGACAGGCCCATTCGTTCTGGTGACAACGACCCACGGACAAGCCCGCCGCCGCGCTGGCATGCGCTTTGGACCTGAAGGCACCCGCGTTGATATCTCGACGCTGAGCGAGGCGCAGAAGGCCGCCATCCAAAACGACCCTCTTTTGAAGGTGAAAGAGTTCACGCAACAGAATTTCTGAGCGAAAGGATCAATCGCGAAGCTGACGGATTACGGACAAAAGAGACGCCGCCGCAGCCGATCTGAGTAGGCGAGGCCCACGCGAGTTGGAGCCTGCAACGTCTGAGGAATGGACGTGACAGCCCGGAGAGACGGACACCTTGAGGAGAGAATGCGAAATGTACGCCACCCGCAATAATATCAGCACAATTTACGGGCCTGAGTTTCTCTCAGATATTACACCTGTTGATGTGCCCGACCCTGAAGGCGCGGTGGATCAAGCTTTGGCGGATGCTTCAGCCGAGATTGATGGCTACCTTTCCAAGAAATATGAACTGCCGTTGGCGGGGCAGCCCAAGGTGCTGCGTCGCCCTTGTATCGACATTGCAGTCTATGTGCTGGCCAATAGCCACACACGGCTGACCAACACCATTGAGACCCGCTATGAGCAAGCCACCGCTTTGTTGACCAAGATCAGCAAGGGCATTGTTGGGCTTGGTGCGGATGAACCCAGCTCTGTTGTGGCGGGGTCAGAGAATGGCACGGCATCCGGCGCTGATTTCACATCGCGCCCGCGGCGCTTTGGTCGAGGTCGCTCTGATGGGTGATCTGGCGGTTGATATGCAGCTCGACGGGCTTGAGCAGGCCACGCAAGCGATCGAACGTCTGGCGGGCTGGGATCGGTTCGAGCTGATGGATGTGATCGGACGGCTTGTACAGCTTCAAACACGCCAACGCATCGCGGTAGAAAAGCAAGGACCTGATGGTCAGGCTTGGCAAAAGAACCGTAAGGGGTCATCCACGCTTTATGCTTCAGGTGCCTTGCATGATAGCATCGATTACCGCACTGGGCTTGGTCAGATCATTGTGGGATCGCCACTGATCTATGCAGCCATTCACCATTTCGGCGGGATCATTAAACCGAAAAAGGGCAAGGTGCTGTCCTTCATGGCAGGCAATAGCCGCGTTTTTGCCAAGAGCGTCACGATGCCGGCGCGTCCCTATCTAGGGATCAGCTCTGACAATGCCCGTGAGATTGAAGAGGTCGTTGGCGACTTTATGCAGGAGGTTCTCAAATGAAGATCTCTGCCCTTCTTGATGCGATCAAAGCCGATCTTGCCGATGCCGAAACTTTAACGGATGTGCGCGACCTTGATGTCAGTCCCGGCCGTTTCAACGCCGATGAAATCACGCGGCGCAGCTTCAAAGCCCCTGCGCTGCGCATTGCCTTTTTGGGTGCTCCGCGTACCCAACCCAAAGCTGATGACACCCGCAGCTATGAAGCGGCATTTGCCGTCTTCGTGCTGACAGATGGCAAAGGTCGCGCCAGTGCCGGTATCGACCTGGTGCAAGTCGTTGCTGAAGAGATCGAGGTTAACCGCTTTAGTGAAGGGTTTGGTGTGGGTCTGCCGACCAACCTGCGCATCGATGCACTGTATTCTGGCGATGTGGATGATCTGGGTATTTCTCTGCATTCTGTGTCCTGGACGCAGCGCTTGCGCCTGGGCAAGTCCCAAGGGCTTGCAGCACCCGATGATCCAACCACGACGATCCCCAAAG
>CAKMZE010000174.1 GCA_929200295.1 uncultured Alphaproteobacteria bacterium | reverse complement strand
ACTCTAGCTTAGCAAAACATACCAATCTGTCTCAAAGGCGTTGATGGGATACAGTTTACTGTAGCAGGTGAATCGACTTTTGGGCGTTGCCAAAGTTGGTCTGCGAAATTCGAAATATCCGAGCTTGTGATCTGATGGTATGCCATTTTCGATATCTGGTACTCGTCACGGATCGTTTCTAAGACTTGTTTTTTTGTTTTTCCCATCCCGCGACGATCTTCTGCAAGATACCTGCTTATGGCATCGCTCAAGGTTCGACGTTGCGTGCTCCGCTTTAAAGGTTTGATGCCCGCATTGATCTGTTCATCGATCTCTTTTTCGCGTTTGTGAGCCCACCTTTCGGCCTCTTTTCGAGTGTGAAGAGTCCTAGTTTCTGGCTTCATGTGGCCTCTGCGAGTTATTTGCGCTAGGTAGCGCTTGCCCCCATTCTTTAGGGTTTTCTCTACGATGGTTGCCACTTAGTATGACTCCGGGTTGTTTCGTATGACTTTGAGTCATACTACATGGAAAAACACGCCAAAACAGGCCCAAATCATACTAAATATGCGAACATGCATGACTCAGAAAAATAGTAAAAATACAATAAAATCAGATGTTAGACGAAATGCACGTTTATCTGTCGCCCCGATGATGGACTGGACGGATCGTCATTGCCGGTATTTCCATCGGTTAATGAGCAAGGATGCGTTGCTTTATACTGAGATGGTCACAGCGCCCGCGGTGATCCATGGGGATCGCGCGCGGCTTTTGGGGTTTGACCCGGCTGAGCATCCGGTTGCAGTGCAATTGGGGGGCGCGGACCCGTCGCAGCTTGCTCAAGCGGCGCGGATCTGTGCGGATATGGGCTATGATGAGGTCAATCTCAATTGTGGTTGCCCGTCGGACCGGGTGCAATCGGGGGCGTTTGGCGCTGTTTTGATGGAGAGCCCCGCTTTGGTCAGTGATTGCGTCAAGGCGATGCGTGATGCGGTTGATATTCCGGTCACGGTCAAATGCCGGATCGGTGTGGATGAGCAAACCCCAGCCGAGATTTTGCCCACGTTCCTCGCGCAGGTGTCTTCGGCCGGTGTGGATCGGTTCACCATCCATGCGCGCAAAGCTTGGCTGCAAGGGCTTTCGCCCAAGGAAAACAGGGATATTCCGCCGCTCGATTATCCGCTTGTGCATGAGATGAAGGCGCTTTTTCCGCATTTGCATCTGTCCATCAATGGCGGCATTACTACGCTTGACGAAAGCCTCGCGCATCTTGAGGTTATGGATGGTGTGATGATCGGGCGTGCGGCCTACCATACGCCCGCACAGGTTTTGCTTGCGGCGGATGCGCGTATATTCGGACGCGAAGGTGTTTTGACAGAACAAGAGATCGTCCATCAGATGCTGCCCTATATTGAGCAACATCTGTCAAAAGGCGGGAGGTTGCATCAGGTGACACGACACATGTTAGGTCTTTTCCAAGGCCGCCCCGGCGCGCGGGCGTGGCGCAGACATCTCTCGCAAGAGGCACATAAAGACGGGGCAGGGGCGGCAGTTGTCTTGGCCGCGTTGGATCATGTTGTGGTGCAAGTGGCATGAGCGTGTTGGTCAGCATGGTGCTGCTTCTCTTAGTTATTGGCGCTGTCGCAGGGGTAATGGCAGGGCTTTTGGGCGTTGGCGGCGGCATTGTATTGGTGCCTGGGTTTTATTACGCGTTCAGCGCCTTGGGGTATGAAAGCGCGGGGCTCATGCAGATCTGCCTTGGCACATCGCTGGCGACGATTATTGTGACATCGATCAGATCAGTTCTGGCGCATCATAGAAAAGGCGCTGTTGAATGGGCTATCTTGCGCAGTTGGGCGCCGGGGATTGGGATCGGTGCGCTTATCGGGGTTCTCGCAGTGTCGAACCTGCGCTCAGATGCGCTTCAGGCGATTTTTGGCGCCCTTGCGATGATCATTGCGATCTATATGATCTTTGGGAAGCTGTCTTGGCGACTGGGCGAGGCGATGCCCCAGGGGCCGCTGCGGTGGGTGTTCTCGCATCTGGTCGGCTTTTTCTCGGTCCTCATGGGGATCGGTGGCGGCTCTTTTGGCGTGCCGCTAATGACGTTGTTTAACGTGCCGGTTCATCGGGCTGTGGCAACGGCGGCAGGGTTTGGTGCGCTGATTGCGATCCCTGCTGTGGTAGGCCTACTGATTGTGCCGGTTGAGACGTCGCTGCCCTATACAGTTGGGGCGATTAACCTCGCTGCGTTCCTCTTGATCATCACGATGACTATGCTCACAGCCCCCTTGGGCGCTGAGCTGGCGCATCGTTTGAACCCAAAGCCGTTAAAACGGGCGTTTGGTGTGTTTTTATGCGTCGTTGGCGCAAATATGCTGCGGCAGGCGTTTGGGGGATGAGCAAGCTGGCGGATCAGGGGTATATGATCTGTCCGTATG
>CAKMZE010000173.1 GCA_929200295.1 uncultured Alphaproteobacteria bacterium | reverse complement strand
CATCAAGCGCCCCACTCGCCGGTGGCCTACCTCCAGCCCCAGTTCCTGTAACTCTTCAGTCATCCGGGGGCGAGCGTAACTTTGCAGGCTGAGACGATGTTGGTCTCGAATATGAGCTACGATCACCATATCATCGCGCTGTCGCTGACACATTGGGCGAACCTTCCACGCCCGAAAGCCACGGGATGTGACCTGCATAACGCGGCACAGAAATTCGACGGACCAGACGTCTTTCCAGGCATCAATGAAAACGAACCTCATCCGTTTTGACCTGCAAAGAAGATGGTGGCCTTTTTTAGCACCTCCCTCTCCTCACGCAGCAAACGGACTTCTTTGCGAAGGCGTTCATTCTCTTTCTCGACCTCTTCATGCGGTCCAGACATCAGATCATCGTGTTGATGCTTCTGAACCCATTTGTTCAACGTCGAAAGCCCGACCCCTAAATCTGACGCCACTTTAGGCCTGGTCAGCCCGCTGGTGATTGCAATGCGAACCGCATCACGCCGAAAATCGTCTGTGTATTTCGTTGCCATATCTCGTCTCCTTCATAGCAAACATTGCCCGAAAGAGACCGGAACTAAACCGTGGCAAGACCAAAATTATACCATCGAACTTACTGGCCGGTCTGTAGTCGATCATCAAAACCGAATTGGTAGTGAATAGTTATCTTACCCATCCATCTTAAGCGCTGAAATAAACGCCTCTTGTGGGATGTCCACCTTACCGAATTGGCGCATCTTTTTCTTACCCGCTTTTTGCTTGTCCAATAGCTTGCGTTTTCGGGTCGCATCGCCGCCGTAGCATTTTGCGGTCACGTCTTTGCGTAGCGCGCTGAGCGTCTCGCGGGCGATGACCTTCCCACCGATTGCAGCTTGGATCGGGATTTTGAACATATGGCGTGGGATCAGGTCCTTGAGCTTTTCGACCATCGCACGTCCACGCATTTCGGCGCGGTCGCGGTGCACCATCATAGAGAGCGCATCCACAGGCTCTTCGTTGACCAGCACAGACATCTTGACCAGATGATCTGTCTGATACCCTGTCAAAACATAATCAAAGGACGCATAGCCCTTGGTCACAGATTTCAGGCGGTCGTAGAAATCAAACACCACCTCATTGAGCGGCAAATCATAAACCACCATCGCGCGGCTGCCTGCATATGTCAGGTCTTCCTGCACACCGCGTCTGTCTTGGCACAGCTTGAGCACATCGCCCAGAAATTCATCCGGTACAAGGATCGTGGCTTTGATCCGCGGCTCTTCCACATGATCAACATGGGTCAGGTCAGGCATATCAGCCGGGTTGTGCAGATCGATCTTTGTACCATCTCTCATGTAGACATGATAAATCACCGAAGGCGCTGTGGTGATCAGTTCAATCGCGTATTCACGCTCGATCCGGTCGCGGATCACTTCTAAATGCAAGAGACCTAAGAAACCACAGCGGAACCCAAACCCAAGAGCGGCAGACGTTTCCATCTCGAAACTAAAGCTCGCGTCATTCAACGCCAGCTTATCGATTGCATCGCGCAAATCTTCGAATTGCGCGGAATCGACGGGGAATAGACCGCAGAACACCACAGGCTGCGCAGGTTTGAAGCCCTCGAGCGGCTCAAGCGTGCCTTTCTTTTCCGCAGTGATCGTGTCGCCCACGCGCGTATCGCGCACTTGTTTAATCGAGGCGGTGATAAAGCCGATCTCACCTGGGCCCAACACATCAACATTTTGCATTTCAGGGCGGAACACGCCAATGCGGTCGATCTGATGGATCGTTCCATTGGACATAAACTTTACCCGGTCGTTTTTGTGCATCTTCCCGTCAATGACCCGCACAAGCACGATCACACCGAGATAACTGTCGTACCAGCTATCAACAAGCATGGCTTTGAGCGGCGCATCAAGCGTGCCTTTGGGGGCGGGTAGCTTTTGTACAATCGCCTCGAGCGTATCGCGGATGCCGACGCCGGTTTTGGCAGAGACCTGGATCGCCTCAGAGGCATCAAGGCCGATCACATCCTCAATCTGCGTTGCGACCTTTTCACACTCGGACGCGGGTAAGTCGATTTTGTTGAGAACTGGGACGATCTCATGATCCGCATCAATAGCGTGATATACATTTGCAAGTGTCTGCGCCTCGACCCCTTGGGTGCTATCGACAACCAAGAGAGAGCCTTCGACGGCGCGCATGGAACGCGACACCTCATAGGCGAAATCAACGTGGCCCGGCGTATCAATGAGGTTCAGGACATAATCAGTGCCATCTTCAGCCGTATAGTCGATCCGCACGGTGTTGGCTTTGATGGTGATCCCGCGTTCACGCTCAATATCCATACTGTCCAAAAGCTGCGCCTTCATATCGCGGGCTGCGACGGTATTTGTCTCTTGGATCAAGCGATCTGCAAGGGTTGATTTACCGTGGTCGATATGCGCCACAATCGAGAAGTTGCGAATTTTATTCAGTTCTGTCATCACGCGCAGCCTCTGGGGAAATCAGGTGGTTTTCAATGGCCTGTGATGGCGAAATTTGCAAGGGGGTGACTGCATGTTCTATGCGAGTGATATCGTTTGGGACGCCCCGCTGGGGCCAGCCCCCCAGACAAGAGCACCACTGGGGGCCAGCCCCCAGACCCCCGGGATATTTCAA
>CAKMZE010000172.1 GCA_929200295.1 uncultured Alphaproteobacteria bacterium | reverse complement strand
TACAACTGCGCTATGCAGCCGCTTCTGTGGCCCAATATTGCACCGCGTTTTACAAGACTTCATGCGTTAATAATTGGTGAAGCATTAGTTTCAGATATGATGGAGTTGATGCTGTTAGCTTTGTCTAGATACTTGCTGCGCTTTACAACGCCATCTCATTAAAACCCGACGTAAATTTTCCAAGTTATCGCCAATTTGCGACAAGCCCTTGAAGCCCCTGTTCACGAACACTAAGACTCTGTCAGGATAATTAATGTAATGACGTCTCGAGGCGTCCTCTATAAGGCAGAAGAATATGCAAGATCCGGTTGAGACCTATATGAACCTCGTCCCGATGGTGGTTGAGCAAACCGCGCGTGGCGAACGCGCCTATGATATTTTCTCGCGCCTTCTCAAAGAGCGGATTATTTTTCTCAACGGCCCTGTTCATGACGGGATGAGCCAGCTTGTCGTCGCACAGCTTTTACACCTTGAGGCGGAAAACCCCAAGAAAGAGATCAGCATGTATATCAATAGTCCGGGCGGTGTCGTGACATCTGGCCTGTCGATTTATGATACAATGCAATACATTAAGCCCAAGGTATCAACGCTTGTGATCGGGCAGGCGGCTTCAATGGGGTCGCTTCTGTTAACAGCAGGCGAGCAAGGCATGCGGTTCTCACTGCCCAATAGCCGTGTCATGGTGCACCAGCCATCCGGCGGGTATCAGGGGCAAGCCACAGACATCATGATCCATGCGCAAGAGACCCAAAAGCTCAAGGATCGTCTCAACGAGATTTATGTCAAACACACAGGCCAAACCTTGAAAAAGGTCGAGGCCGCCCTTGAGCGGGACAATTTTATGTCGCCAGAAGAAGCCAAAGATTGGGGCTTAATTGACGAGATCGTAACAAATCGCGCCAAAGAAAGCGGTGATGACGAAACATAACCCATGTTAAGCCCTAGGTCATTTTGCCGTTGTAGAGCTGCGCAGGCTGGCCTAGTGTTGAAAACATGGGTGACGTTCGTCGATTTATTTTAAGCGGCCTTTGGCGTTAGAAGGGGTATCATGGCAAATAGCTCTGGTAATGACAGCAAAAACACACTTTATTGCAGCTTTTGCGGTAAAAGCCAGCATGAGGTCCGCAAGCTTATCGCGGGCCCGACTGTCTTTATCTGTGATGAATGCGTTGAGCTGTGCATGGATATTATCCGTGAAGAGACAAAATCAGCCGGGTTAAAAGCCGGTGAAGGTGTCCCTACGCCAACAGAAATTTGCCAGGTTCTTGATGATTATGTGATTGGGCAAGTGCATGCAAAACGCGTGCTCTCGGTCGCGGTTCATAACCATTATAAGCGGCTCAACCACGCGGATAAATCTGATATTGAGCTGGCGAAATCTAACATCATGCTGATCGGCCCAACGGGCTGCGGTAAGACATTGCTGGCTCAGACATTGGCGCGCATTCTTGATGTGCCGTTCACAATGGCAGATGCAACGACACTGACCGAAGCCGGTTATGTGGGTGAGGATGTTGAAAATATCATCCTCAAACTTCTGCAAGCCTCTGAATATAATGTTGAGCGTGCACAGCGCGGCATCGTTTATATCGATGAGGTCGATAAGATCACCCGCAAGTCTGATAACCCGTCGATTACACGCGATGTGTCTGGCGAAGGCGTGCAACAAGCGCTCTTGAAAATCATGGAAGGCACCGTGGCCTCCGTTCCACCGCAGGGTGGCCGCAAACACCCACAACAAGAATTTTTGCAGGTGGATACGACGAATATCCTCTTTATCTGCGGCGGGGCTTTCGCAGGTCTGGACAAGATCATTTCACAACGTGGCAAAGGCTCTAGCATGGGCTTTGGCGCTGATGTGCGCGATGTAGACGAGCGCGGCGTTGGCGAGGTGTTTGAAGACCTCGAACCAGAAGATCTGCTTAAATTCGGTTTGATCCCAGAGTTCGTGGGCCGCCTCCCGGTGATAGCGACCCTGACAGATCTGGATGAGGCGGCTTTGATCACCATCCTGACGAGCCCAAAAAATGCATTGGTCAAACAGTATCAACGCCTCTTTGAACTCGAAGACACAAAGCTCACATTCACTGATGATGCGCTTAAAGCGATTGCGAAACGTGCGATCGAACGTAAAACGGGCGCGCGTGGCTTGCGGTCGATTATGGAAGATATCTTACTGGATACGATGTTTGATCTGCCCGGCATGGATACGGTTGCAGAGGTCGTGGTGAACGAAGATGCGGTTGGCCGCGATGCGAGCCCGCTGATGATCCATGACGAAACGAAAAGCAAAAAAGAATCTGCGACAGCAAGCTGATGACAATCACACGGTTGAAATCCGGCGGGGTGTTTGAAGACAAAGTCGGATATGCACGCACCGTTATCGCTGGTGGGTTCGTTTTTATGTCGGGCGGTACGGCCCAGGGCGATGATATTCCGACCGGTATTGTCGATCAATGCGCGGATATCCTGCGCTTTATTCGTGCAGAACTGACGCGCGCTGGCAGTGATATCAGCAAGGTTGTGCGCGTGACGTATATCATTCCCGACGCAGATGAATTTTCCGCCTGCTGGCCGCTCTTATCAGACACATTCGGTGATCATCCACCAGCAGCAACAATGATTTCATGCGATCTTATCCATCCCAAATATAAGATCGAGATCGAAGTCACAGCGCTCGCCTGAGCAATACATACGATCCCCCCATTCTTAGGTTTAGAAATATCCCGGGGGTCTGGGGGCTGGCCCCCAGTGGT
>CAKMZE010000171.1 GCA_929200295.1 uncultured Alphaproteobacteria bacterium | reverse complement strand
GCTCTCGGGTTTGTTGTTGGTGCCTTGTTGCTCATCGGTGGGTTAGGAGCGATTCAAACCGCGATGGTCATCGGAGCCCTGCCGTTTAGCGTTGTCATGGCTTTGATGGGTGTGTCTGTAATTAAAGCGATTTGGCGTGACATCCAACGCGAAAAACTGGGTATAGCAACTACGTTAGGTGCTCAAAGCGAACCGACAAAATAAACCAAACAACTGCGGCGCTATCGTGTGTAACGCCGCAAAATAAAAATTAACTTCTATTTACAATGTCTGACGATGTCAGCCTAACAACCCTAAAAGGTGAAAAAATGACAACTGATCTCTCTAACTATCGTTTCGTCGCCAAGGCTCTTCCTAACGAGGGTGCTCGTCCGCGTGAGCTTGCGCGCACCATGCCAGCACATCCACTGAGCTATATGGAGCTACCGTATGATCCCGAATATACACTCTATAATTCGCGATTAACGCCAGAAAAACTTGATACAGCCACAGATGATGAAATGTATTGGGCAGTACGCACCAATGTCATCTTTCGCCATACCGGTGAGTTACCGATCGAGATCAGCGGGCCAGATGCTGAAACGTTGCTGAACAAGGTCTTTACCCGTAGTGTCAGCAAGGTGAAACCGGATCGCTGTTCCTATCAGTTTGCTTGCTACCATGATGGCGGTATGATCACCGATGGTGTGCTGCTGCGGTTATCGCAGGATCGCTTTTGGATGGCACAGGCTGATGGTGATTTGTTCAGCTGGTACAAGGCCCATGCTGAAGGGCTTGATGTGAAAATCCACGATCCAAATGTCTGGGTCAGCCAGGTTCAGGGGCCGCGCTCTCTTGAGCTGTTGGCCGCCGTACTGGATGGAGCCATGCCCGATCCCTTCCGCTATTTTGATTGCGCCGAGGTCACCATCGCAGGTCAAACCTGCTGGATCAGCCGCTCGGGCTTTACCAATGAGCTTGGCTGGGAAGTCTATATGCTGCCAGATACCGATATTGCAGCCATCGGCGATCGGATCATGGAGGCAGGTGCTGCGTTCGATATCCTGCTCACTGGAACGCCAGTATTCCGCGCGCGGCGGATTGAAGCCGGTCTGCTCAATGCCGGGTCTGATTTCGGGGCGAACACAACGCCGTTTGAGGCGGGGCTTGGCGGATTTGTTGAATTTGATGACCGCGATTTTGTTGGCCGCAAAGCGCTGGAGGCAGCCGATAAATCTTGCCGCACTTGGGGCATGCGGGTAACGGGCGGTGTGGCGCAGCTTGGACGCGCTATGACCATTGATGGCAAAGAAGTCGGCCGTGTCTGTTCTTCTGGCTATTCGCTCTATCAGGGCTGCGGTGTTTGCATCGTGCGCATGGATGATCCCGCTCAGGGACCTGGTACAAAGGTAGACGTGCTCTGCGCCGATGGTTCCACTCAAAGCGGCGAGCTTTGCACCCTGCCGATGTATGACGCCGATCGGCTCATTCCGCGCGGCAAGCTTGTAGATATCCCGACCAATCCAATAGCGGCCAAGTGACCATGTATGATCTGCATCTCACAACCTCCCATGCTCCGGCTCAGTCCGACATGGAAACGCGTGAAATTACCATAGGCGCATTGCTGCGCGAGGTGGCAGCAGCGCGCCCGGATGCGGAGGCCTTGGTCGAAGTCAGGCAGGACGGATCAGAGGGGCGGCGTTGGACTTATGCCGAACTGTTGGACGAGACCGAGCGGTTGGCCATGGCTCTGTCGAGCCGTTTTGCGCCTGGCGAACGGGTCGTGATCTGGTCGCCAAACAGCCCCGAATGGGTCATGATGGAATATGCCTGTGCGCTGTCAGGGCTTGTGCTGGTTACCGCGAACCCAGCATTTCAGGCTAGAGAATTGACCTATGTTCTGGAGCAGTCCGGAGCGGTCGCCCTGTTTCTTGTTGACACGTTTCGTGGCAATCCGATGGGTCTGATCGGGGATGAAGTCGTCGCCAACATCTCAGCGGTGCGCGAAGTCACAGACATGCAAAGCGCTGCACTTTACGCACAAGGGCCGCGCCCGCTTGCTTTACCCGATGTTGTGGCGAGCGACGCTGCGATGATCCAATACACATCCGGCACCACGGGCTTTCCCAAAGGCGCAGTGCTCAGCCATCGCGGGTTGGTCAATAACGCGCGGTTCTATGCCGGACGCTGCGGAGCAACCGAAGCAACCACCTGGGTTAACATCATGCCGATGTTTCATACCTCGGGTTGCGGCATGGTAACACTCGGCTGCCTTCAAGCTGGCTGCCGAATGGTGTTGATCAGCCTGTTCGATCCAGATGTCGTTCTGAACCACTTGGAAGCGAGTAGTGCGGATATTGTCCTTGGCGTGCCGACCATGGTGGTTGCACTATTGGACGCGCAGGAAAGGTGTCCGCGAGACCTGTCGAACCTAAGACTTGTCAGTTGCGGCGGCTCAATGGTAGCGCCTGAGTTGGTGCGCCGAGTTCAAAACCTGATGGGGGCGGGATTCTCAACGCTCTATGGGCAGACAGAGCATTGCCCAGTCATTACCCAGCACCACCTGGGTGACAGCATTGACGACATTTGCAACACCGCCGGTCAGCCGGTGGCGCAAACCGAGGTTTCAATTCGCAGCGTCGATGACAAACGCGCTGTTGCTATTGGCGAAGTCGGTGAGATTTGCGCGCGCGGCCCCTGTGTCATGTTGGAATATAATGATAACCCGAAGGCCACATCCGAAACTGTGGATGAGGGTGGTTGGCTGCACACCGGCGATCTGGGCAAAATGGATGCACGTGGCTACATCACCGTAACGGGGCGCGTCAAAGAGATGATCATTCGCGGTGGCGAAAACCATTTCCCAGCCGAGATTGAGAACTGCCTGTTAGAACATGCG
>CAKMZE010000170.1 GCA_929200295.1 uncultured Alphaproteobacteria bacterium | reverse complement strand
CGCGCCACATCCCAAGCAAACATATCATAGCGGCTTTCGCCGGTAGTGATCCAATCAGCAGCCATCAATCCCATGCCGCCAGATTGTGAGAAACCGGGGATGATGCCATTACAGCAAAAGTAATTTTGCAGATCGGGATGCGGACCAAAGAGAACGTTACTATCAGGTGACCAAATCATTGGCCCGTTGATCACACGTTTGATCCCCGCCTCACCGACAGCAGGTACGCGTTCAATCGCGCGCATCATATTGTCTTCGATCCGTTCAAGATCATCGGCGAACAGCTCATGACCAAAGCCTTGGGGGGTGCCATCCTCGGCCCAGAACCGCACGTCTTTTTCATAGGCACCAACGAGAAGCCCCTGCCCCTCTTGCCGCAGATAATATTCGCCATCCCGGTCTGCAACAGATGGAAGACGCCGATCCATGGCTGCGATCTCTGCGATGGTTTCGGTGACAAAATACTGATGCTCTGTCGGCAAAAGTGGCAGTTCAATACCCGCCAGTTTGCCGACCTCCCTGCCCCATAATCCAGCAGCATTGATGATCCACTCAGTGCGAATCTCGCCCTTTGGTGTTACAACGATCCATGATCCATCTGGCTGTTGGTGTGTCGCTGTCACTGGGCAGAACCGGATGATGTCAGCCCCCAACTGCCGCGCACCTGTCGCATAGGCGTTGGTCACACCTGATGGGTCCACATTGCCGCCATCAGGTTCATACATGATGCAGCGAATCCCATCATAATCGACGAGCGGATGCAGGGCCTCGGCCTCAGCACGTGACACCTCGTGAAAATTCATGCCGTAGAATTTTGCTTTGGCGGCCTGTAACCGCAGTTGGTGTTCGCGCTGTTCCGTTTGCGCAAGATAAAGTGAGCCAGGTTGGAACACCCCGCAGCTTTGCCCGGTTTCTTCTTCCAACTGGTTATAAAGCGTCATCGTATAGTGTTGAATACGGCTGATATTGGTGCTGTCGTGCAGCCCATGGATATTTGCGGCCGCATGCCATGTGGACCCCGATGTCAGCTCATCGCGCTCAAGCAAGACAACGTCGTTCCACCCGGCCTTGGCGAGGTGATAAAGGATTGAGCAGCCGATAACGCCGCCCCCAATAACAACGGCCTGAGCATGTGTACGCATAAGGTGTCCTTTCGCTTTTACGCACCCTGCAAAGCGGTTGATGTGCATTGTCGTCATAGAGCGACATTAGTTTCCTCACTGCGACATATTTTGTCGGTAACGCCTCTTTGCCTTAATCGGTGGATCGGTTAATTTTAACACAATAGATTAGAGCGAGGGACTTATGAAAACCACCACCCGTGTAGTTGTCATCGGAGGCGGCGTTGTTGGCTGTTCCGTGCTTTATCATCTGACGAAACTTGGATGGTCAGATGTGATGTTGATTGAACGCTCAGAGCTGACATCAGGATCGACGTGGCATGCCGCTGGCGGGTTTCATACGCTCAATGGCGACACCAATATGGCCGCACTTCAGGGTTATACGATCAAATTGTACCGCGAACTTGAGGACCTCACAGGCATGTCGTGTGGGTTGCACCATGTAGGCGGCGTGACATTGGCCGATAACCAAGACCGCTTTGACATGCTCGTCGCAGAACGGGCCAAGCACCGCTATATGGGGCTAGAGACCGAGATTGTTGGCCCCGAAGAGATCAAAAAGATCGCGCCGATCACCAATACGGATGGCATCATTGGGGCGCTCTATGACCCGCTTGATGGTCATCTTGATCCCTCAGGCACCACCCATGCCTATGCCAAAGCCGCGCGTATGGGCGGGGCCGAGATCATGCTGCACACTAAGGTAAACGCCACAAACCAACGTGCCGATGGTACATGGGATGTGATCACGGATAAGGGCACGATCCATGCCGAACATGTGGTCAATGCCGCAGGTCTATGGGCACGCGAGGTTGCCGCAATGGCGGGTGTTTATGTGCCGCTGCACCCGATGGAGCATCAGTACATCGTCACAGATGATGTGCCCGAAATTTACGAAAATGGCCAAGAACACCCGCATGTGATGGATCCCGCAGGAGAAAGCTATCTGCGGCAAGAAGGCCGCGGCCTTTGTATCGGGTTTTACGAACAACCTTGCAAACCTTGGGCTGTGGATGGCACCCCTTGGGAGTTTGGTCATGAGCTATTGCCCGATAATTTAGATAAAATCGAAGCCTCGATTGAATTTGCTTATCAGCGCTTCCCCGTATTAGCGCGATCAGGAGTGAAATCTGTTATTCACGGGCCGTTCACCTTTGCGCCTGATGGAAACCCTTTGGTGGGTCCTGTGCCGGGATTGCAAAATTATTGGTCTGCATGCGGCGTGATGGCAGGCTTTAGCCAAGGTGGCGGCGTTGGCCTGATGTTGGCGCAATGGATGGTCGAAGGCGAGACCGAGCGTGATGTCACGGCAATGGATGTTGCACGATACGGTGATTGGATCACGCCGGGTTATACACGACCCAAAGTGATCGAGAATTACCAACGTCGTTTCTCGGTTGCCTACCCGAATGAGGAACTGCCAGCGGCGCGGCCGCATCGCACGACACCAATGTATGATATCTTTAGCGGGCTTGGCGCTGTCTGGGGGCATCAGTTTGGCCTCGAGGTCGCGAATTATTTTGCACAAGACGATGAACCCACATTTGAAATGCCGTCTTTCCGCCGTTCAGATGCCTTTGCCGCTACAGCGCGCGAAGTGACCGCTGTGCGTGGCGCTGTCGGGATCAATGAGGTGCAAAATTTTGGCAAATTTCGCATCACGGGTACAGGCGCGCGGGCCTGGCTTGATCGGATCATGGCGGGGCGTGTGCCCCCCGCGGGGGGGGCTTTTCCCCCCCCCGAACGGTCTCCCCACGGGGCGGGCCTCGGGGGGTTTT
>CAKMZE010000169.1 GCA_929200295.1 uncultured Alphaproteobacteria bacterium | reverse complement strand
GGCAAAATGGGACACGCGCCAGTGCGAAAAGGTAAATGTCCACAGGCCCTAATCTGCGCGCGGCTTACTCTGGGTGCGCTGCGATACATTGCTGAACAACGGCGCGCGCATTGGCCTGCATCTGTGCCTGCCGTTCTTCTAAAGATGCCAGCTTGGCCTTTTCGGCGTTAAGATCAATCGCCTCTGGCTCTTGGCGCGTATCGATAGCGGTTTCCTGACAGACATATGATTTCACCTCGCCGCTGTCATCGCGGCGGTAGCATGTGCTATCGACGAGATAGCTTGTTTCAACAGTGCGCAGCGCATAGCCACGTGCAAGATTGCCGCGGGTTTCTGCGACGAGCGCGTTCATAATATTCAGCTCGCGGTTCGCATCAGAGATGCAGACCTCACGCGGTGTGGAACAGGCAACAGCAATCAATGGAAGGCTAAGAACAAGTAGGCGCATTTGAATCTCCGGTGTGGGCGGGCCGTTTATGTTATGGGTTGCATGTAGACAATAACACAGGTTGATATGCGATATCACTGTGTGAATGAGGGTATGATGCAAGACGGCTTTGAAACACAAAAAGCACAGGCAGCCGCATGGTTTCGCGCGCTGCGCGATGAGATCGTCGCAGCCTTTGAAACCTTAGAGGACGCATATACGACAGGGGCTTTTTCTGACCGCGCTGCGGGGCGGTTTGATGTGACCGAGACAAAGCGCGCCAGTGACACTGGGGCAGATGCAGGCGGTGGCCTGATGTCGGTGATGCGGGATGGCCGTGTGTTTGAAAAGGTTGGTGTGAATATTTCAACCGTCTATGGCGCGCTGGGTGACGCCGCGCAAAAGGCGATGGCCGCACGGGGTGTGCCTGGCATGGCCGAAGATCCTACGTTTTGGGCCTCTGGGATCTCGCTGGTGGCGCATATGCAAAACCCCCATGCCCCGGCAGTTCATATGAACACGCGCATGTTTTGGACGCCGCATGCCTGGTGGTTTGGCGGTGGGTCAGACCTAAACCCCTGTCTGGAATACAAAGAAGACACCGCGCATTTTCATGCTATGCAAAAGACCTATCTGGATCAGCACAGCACAGATTTATATCCAAAGCTCAAAGCATGGGCGGATGAGTATTTCTACATCCCTCATCGGCATCGCGCGCGCGGGGTGGGCGGGATTTTTATGGATGATCACTGCACTGGGGATTGGGATGCGGATTTTGCGCTTACGCAGGATATCGGCCGGGCATTTCTACCTGCTTATCAGCCGCTTGTTGAAAAGCGTTGTCATATGCCGTGGTCTGAGGCTGAAAAGGACACGCAATTGCAGCATCGTGGGCTCTATGCGGAATATAATCTGGTCTATGACCGGGGGACGAAGTTTGGCCTTGCCACAGGCCATGATGCGAATGCGGTGTTGATGTCTTTGCCGCCGGTGGCGAAATGGGCGTGATCGTTTTGCGGTTCTAATACTTGGGGCCAGCCCCCAGACCCCCGGGATATTTCAAAACCTAAGAAATATTTTAGGGGTCAGATTGCGGGATCACTTTGCCCGGGTTCATGATGTTATGTGGGTCAAAGCTTGCCTTGAGCACACGCATCATATCCAAAGCGACCGGGTCTTTGCGGCGCTGCATGGTCGCGAGCTTTGACACGCCGACGCCGTGTTCCGCACTAAAGGAGCCATTGACCTCTTGCACGCAGTCTTCGACCGTTTCGACCATGGCGGTCATGATCTCTGGATGGTTGCGGCGCGGATAGGCGGTGTGGTGAATATTACCATCGCCCAGATGCGAGACGACGATCTCATGCACATCAGGATCAAGCGCCTTGAGCCGTTTTGTGATCGTGCGCAGAACGGGCCCCACATGATTAAGCGGCACCGCGATATCGGTGTTTACAGCAATGCCGGGATCAAAGAGGATTTGCCCGGCTGCCTCGCGGCGGTCCCACATCTCGCGTCTTTGGGCCTCGTTCTGTGCAACGGTTGCATCAAGGATTTGCCCATTGTCAAACATCTCGGCAAGGGTGTTTTGCAGTTGCGTCACAATGGGAATCTCGCCTGTCTCATCAGGTGTCGCGGCGGCGGGGGCGGTCGCGCCGATCTCAATCATCACATTGACTGCGTGGTTTTCTGCAAAGGGCATGCGGGCGCCGGGCGTGCGTTCGAGATGGCGAGTGATATATGTGTCAGGCATGTATTCAAACGCCTCGACGGCGCCGCCAGACAGGTCTTGGATGGTGTTCAACAGTTGCAAACCATCCTCGATCGTAGGGACGGCGACCATGGCCGTGGCATAGGCGCGTGGTTTGCGAAAGAGCTTTAATATGGCGGCAGTGATGACGCCCAATGTGCCCTCGGCCCCGATCATTAGGTGCTTGAGATTGTAGCCTGCGTTATCTTTATGCAGCGCCGACATCAGATCCATGATCCGCCCGTCGGGCAACACGACCTCAATCCCGAGGCAGAGATCACGGGTATTGCCATAACGCAGGACATTCGAGCCGCCTGCGTTTGTGGAGAGCGCGCCGCCGATCATCGCCGTGCCGCGCGCGCCAAATGTCAGTGGAAAGATCAGATCATGCGCGTCTGCCGCCTGATGAATGCTCGCGAGTACCGTGCCTGCGTCAACGCGGATCGTGCGGGCCTCTGGGTTGAGATCGTGGATTTTGTTCATCCGGTCGAGGGACAGCATCAACGCCCCATCGTTTGATGTCGCCCCGGTGAGCCCTGTGTTGCCGCTCACTGGGACCACGGGCATTTTAGCGGCATGGGCGTGTTTGAGGATCTCGGAGACTTGCGCGGTTGAGCTGGGGCGCAACACAGCAGCGGGTGCGATGGTATAATCGCCCGTCCAGTCCGCGCGCCATTTAGCGGTGGCCTCGCCGGTTAAAACGAAATCGGCCCCAATGGCATCACGCAGGGTGTCTAGAAGTTCCATCATGAAATCCCTCAATGTCTGAGACAGTAATCTAAAGATCAAATGCGGGTCTGGAAAGTGGTGGCGTGGGGGAGATTTGAACTCCCGACCTAACGATTATGAGTCGTTCGCT
>CAKMZE010000168.1 GCA_929200295.1 uncultured Alphaproteobacteria bacterium | reverse complement strand
CTGATGACGCCACACCTCAGACGGTCGAAGAGCTGCGCAAAGATGTGCAAGACGCCTTTGAAGAGGCAGGCGCCGATGAGAGCGTGACAGAGACCATTGGTGCGATCAAAGATTATACGGATGCCGCAAAAGCAGATCAAAAAGCAAAACCGGGATTACTGCGCAAAGCCGTGAAAACGCTAGGCGGTATGATTGGGACGGTCGTTTTGCAGACTGTGACCAAAGCCGTAAAAGAGTGGCTAATGAGCAAAGGCGATCTGCTTCTTGAGGCTCTCAAACCGATATGGGAGGCGCTGTTGCGGTTGTTCCCCGGTGGCTGAGACACCCCCCGTCTTATCCGCCGGGCTCGACAGCCCCGTGGGGCCGATCAGTGTTGTCGTGCAAAATGATGCGATCACCATGCTTGATTGGGCGCGGCCTGCGCAGAATGATGATCACCCCGTGCTCACTGCCGCGCTTGCGCAGTTGCGAGCCTATTTCGCGGGTGAGCTGCGCGATTTTGATCTGCCGCTTGCGCCAGATGTGTCGCCCTTTCAACACGACTTTGGCGCGCGGCTTTGTGCGATCCCTTATGGCGAGACCCGCACCTATGGCGATCTAGCCCTTGAGATGGGCACCCCCGCCCAAGCCATCGGGCAGGCCTGCGGCGCGAACCCCATTGCGATCCTCATCCCCTGTCACAGGGTACTGGCGGCCAATGGGCTGGGCGGTTATTCTGGCCGCGGCGGGATCGAGGCAAAGGTGGCCTTGCTCAAGCTAGAAGGCGCCGCAAGCCTGCTGATCTGAAAGGGGTCTCATGACATTTCCCATCTTCATCGCCGTTTTGGCGGCCGCGCTGCTGCATGCGAGCTGGAATGCTTGCATCAAAACCGGGGCGAATAAGCAGGCGACGATGATGATCCTGACCGTGTGGCAGGGAGTGATCGGCTTTTGCGTGATCCTGTGGCGCCCGTTTCCGGGGGCCGAGGTCTGGCCATGGCTTATTGCCTCTGGCGTGGTGCATATGTTTTACCAGCTGTTTCTGGCCTATGCCTATGAGCAGGGCGATCTGAGCCGGGTTTACCCATTAGCGCGCGGGGCTGCACCTTTGATGGTGGTGATTGCCGGGTTTTGGCTCTTGCCAGATGTGGTCGCACCCGTGGAGTATGTGGGCGTGGCGGTCCTAGGCTTGGGGATCTTGTGCATGGCTTTTGGGGCCTTGACCTCGGGCGAGAACGCAGCACTTGTTCCCTTTGCGCTGGGGTCTGCTGTGGCCACAGCAAGCTATACGGTGATCGATGGTTTGGGCGCACGGGTGAGCGGTGATCCCGTGGGGTATGTTGGCTGGCTGCTATTGATGGCGGCGTTGTTTTATATCCCTGCGGTACTTCTGCTACGCGGACGCGCGGTGCTGATCGCGCCGCGCAGAGATTGGGCCTTGGGGGCGTTCACGGGCTCTGCATCCCTTGCAGCATATGGGATCGTGATCTGGGCGATGACCTTTGCACCGATTGCGGTGGTGGCCGCATTACGCGAGACATCAATCCTTTTTGCGGTGCTGATCGGATGGCTGTTCTTTGGCGATAAGATGAACGCGACCAAGGCCTGTGCCGCACTCTTGATCATCAGCGGTGTTGTTTTAACAAGGCTGGCTTAGCCGTCCTTGCCATAGATCAATTGCTGCACCGCACCAGCGGCGAGAAGATAGACAGAGGTGATCATCAACCCCCAATGCGCCCAAGATGCAGGGTCAAAATCGACCCAAGCAGCCCATGCGGCAAACCCTGTCCAAGCGAGCGCCATCGGCAGCGAGATAGTGCGCCAGCGTTGTGTGCGCACAGGATGGATGAACTTCACAGGAAAGAACATCACAACCGCCAAAAACGCGACAACCGCCAGAGAGACGAAGAACGCAGGCTTCAGCGCAAAGAGAACCAGCACGAGCATATTCCAGCACCCGGGGAAGCCCGAAAATGAATAGTCCTTTGTTTTCATGCGCGTATCAGACATATACATGACGGATGCAAAGGTGATGATGATCATCGCAAACCACCCCGTCCAGCCCGGCAAAAGCCCCGATTTAAAGAGCGCGTAGGCCGGGATAAAGATATATGTCAGGTAGTCGATGATCACATCAAGCAAGACACCATCAAACTCTGGCGCGTTTGTTTTCGTGTCATATTTCCGCGCAAGCGGCCCATCTATGCCATCGACAATAAAGGCGATCAGGAGCCATAGAAACATCAATGCCCAGTCTTTGTCGACTGCTGCCAACATGGCCAACATTGCAAATATCGCACCGGTGGCCGTCAAAAGATGTACGCAAAGCGCTTTTTGAGAAAGTGTCATAGAGGCTTACATAGCAAAATTCGCGCAAGGAGCAATGGGGACATGTGTATTATGGTCTCTTCGCATTATCGCTCATAATCAAACGACAATCTTGGCTGCGTCGTGGCAATATTAAAACCTAATATGGCCAAGTTATCAGCTGCCTATGCCAATCGTTTGTCTTGCTTGCAAAGACGCTTCAAACCATTTTATGATGTTTCTTTTATGATGTTTCTTTTCTGTAGTCTCGTTTCCATTACGCCACACGCCGCTCTCTCACCGGCTTGATATTCAGTCGTTTATACGTGGTGCCCGATGCCTTTGCTACGCCGCCCTGTACCGTACCACATTCATATACGTAGCCGCCCATCTGTATGCTCTCATGGGTACAGTACCGCGGTGTGGGAAAGTAGGTAATAAGCCTATAAAACGTTGGGCATTTTGCCCTGCACTAAGCTAATTTTCGGAAGGATAAAGAAATGTCAGAAGCAACGCTTAAAAACAATTGCGGCCGCAACGCTATTATTGATGGTGAAAGCCTCAAGGATGGTGAGGAGCAGAAAATCACAGAATTCCCTACGGATATTTCTTTGCACCCAGCGCCTGGTAAAGATCCTACCGAATTTGGGTACTTTGAGTTAAAAAATATTGATGCCGTCGTCACCGAAAACGGGACTTACAGTATCCAACTAGGCATCGGTAAAACTCGATCCAGAGTCTTACCGATGCCAGT
>CAKMZE010000167.1 GCA_929200295.1 uncultured Alphaproteobacteria bacterium | reverse complement strand
CCGCAGATCCGCCTTTTCCGCGTCGGGGGCGGCGGCAAGTTCGGCTGTGACCTCATCCTTTAGCTGTTGCCTTAGGGTGATGAACTCTTGCAGGCTGAGTTTTGTGTTTTCAGAGGCGGTTTGCGTCAGCGCGGTCTTGCTCTCATCATCCAAGCGCACCGTCTGTGTGCCGCCAAAAAGCTTGCGAAACGGTTTGAAGATCGTCTCAATAATTGCAAGCGATGCCGCGCCACCACCAATCGCAACACCATATTCCGCGAAAAACGCGACTGCAATCTCAATCAAACCACCCACTCCATAGAATTCTTAGAAAGCAGCTTACACATTCATAGCGTGTGGGCAATGCGGGATCGATAAAGATCAATCATTCACCAGAGATATGGCGCATACGCAGTCTGAAGGGATGTCGTGATACCGGGTATTACCGATGAATCACACGCCTGAGCTCGGCAATAGCCTCTTTTTGACTTTCTGAAATCTCACCTGTGACAACAGACCCAAGTATATCTTGTAAAATCTCCCAAGAGCCATCCCCATTGAGTTTATAAAGCCGCCGCCCCAGACGTGATATCGCAGGCAGGGGGCCGTTACATTGTGTTTGCAACCATCGTCCCAAAACCTCCATTTCCTGCGCAGTATCTTCATCAACGCGCAGTCTGCTGCGCAATAAGACATGTAAATGCGCGCGTTGTTCGCGTGTTGGCAGGTCATCAAGTTCAATAAATGCTTGTGCAATACCGCAAACTGCAATGTTAGGATCGTCGATACCCTCTACAGGGTGAGCGTTGAGTTGCTTTCGAAATGCCAGTTTGCGTGGTGCATTGCGTGCGATCGTGGCAAGATCTTGGGCCGCATCAATTGCTTCGCGCGGGTTATTGCGCACCCACCACCATATGATGCCGCCAGCAACCGTTAAGACAAATATAATTATCGGCAATCGTAGCCCTCCTTATCTATATTAAACTATATATAATTACCGCACCTTGAGTGTCGCCAGTCCGATCATTGCGAGGATCAGTGAGACGATCCAAAAGCGGATGACGATCTGTGGCTCGGCCCAGCCCTTTTTTTCATAATGGTGGTGGATTGGCGCCATGAGGAACACGCGTTTGCCCGTGGCTTTGAAATAGGCAACCTGAATGATCACCGACATCGCCTCGACCACGAAAAGCCCGCCGACAATGGCCAGCACGATCTCGTGCTTTGTGGCCACAGCAATCGCGCCCAGCGCGCCGCCCAATGCCAGCGAGCCTGTGTCGCCCATAAACACTGCCGCAGGGGGCGCGTTATACCACAAAAATCCCAAGCCGCCGCCAATCAACCCTGCGGCAAAGATCAACAGCTCGCCCGTGTCGGGCACATAATGCACATCGAGATACTGGGTGAAATCCGTGCGCCCCACCGCATAGGCGATGATCCCGAATGTCGCGGCTGCGATCATCACCGGCATAATTGCTAAACCGTCCAAACCATCGGTCAGGTTCACCGCATTCGCAGCCCCCACGATCACGATCACAGCAAAAGGCACAAAGAAGATGCCAAGGTTCAACAACGTGTCCTTGAAGATCGGAAAGGCCAGCTGATTGGTAAGCGCCTCGGGATGCGACACAGCCGCCCAATATCCGGCGATTGCCGCAATAATCAGCCCCAAGAAGATACGTATCTTGCCCGATACCCCCTTGCTGTTTTGCTTGGACACTTTGGCGAAATCATCGGCAAAGCCAATAGCGCCAAAGGCGAGGGTCACAAAAAGCACCATTTGCACATAAGAATTATCAAGTCGCGCCCAAAGCAATGTCGAGGTGGTCAAAGCCCCCACGATCAAAAGCCCGCCCATGGTCGGTGTGCCTGCTTTCGCGTGATGCCCTTCGGGACCGTCTTCGCGAATGGGCTGCCCCTTACCTTGGGTCCGGCGCAATACATTGATGAGCGGTAAGCCGAACAAAAAGCCAAAGACCAAAGCGGTCATAAAGGCGCCACCCGCACGAAAGGTGATATAGCGGAAGAGATTGAAGAAATCGCCACCATCCGAGAGGGTCGTGAGCCAATAAAGCATGAATGAGACGTCCTTTTTATAAGCTAACTTGGGTCGGCACCATTGCGGTGAACTAATTTGCGCAGCGCGTCAACGACAAGCGATATTTTACTACCCTTTGAGCCTTTGATGAGCACCACATCGCCTGCATCAAGCTCGCGGATGACAGCTTGGGCGAGAGCTTGGGCTGTATCAAACCACAGCCCCTGTTGATGTGCGGGCAATGCGTCGTGTAAATGCCGCATCCGTGGCCCCGCAGAATGGACGATATCGCAGCGTTGCATATGCGGGTCGTCCGCAAGGGCCGCATGGGCTGTCATCTCGTCTGGGCCCAGCTCAAGCATATCGCCTAAGATTGCGATGCGGCGGCCTTTTGCGATCCGGCCGATGTCGTCTTTGGGGGTGCAGGCCGCCAAAACCTCAAGCGCTGCGGTCATCGACGTCGGGTTCGCATTAAAGGCGTCATCAATCAGATCAATGGTGCCATCCGCAATCCCGGTATCAATCACCAATGTTTCGCGTGTGCCGCGCCCGGCTGGCGGTGCCCATGTGGCGATATCAAGCGAGGCTTGCACTGGATCAGCACCCAGCGCATCGGTGACAGCCAGAACTCCAACAGCGTTCATCGCAAAGTGACGCCCCATGGTCGATAGCTTGAAGAGATAATCCGCGTCTTTTGCATGGGCATTTATCACCGTGCTTTCATGGGCTAAGCGCACATCCGATATCTGCCAAGACGCATCTTGGTGGCCAAACCAAACAGGGGTGATTTCCAGCCTGCTTGCGTAATCTCCCAGCACATCAGCTGTCGCGATATCCGCATTGAGAACTGCAATACCCTCCGGTTCAAGCCCATCTAAAATCGACGCCTTTTCAACAGCGATCCCGGCGATATTATCAAAGGCTTCTAAATGTGCGGCGGCAACTGTCGTCACCATTGCCACATGGGGCCGCGCCATTTTGGCCAGTGGTGCGATCTCACCCGGGGCGCTCATGCCGATCTCGATAATCGCGTACTCAGTATCCACGGGCATTCGTGCAAGCGTCAACGGCACACCCCAGTGGTTGTTATAGGATGCCTCGGCTGCATGGGTCTTGCCCTGTTTTTGCAGCACGATGCGCAGCATCTCTTTGGTCGAGGTTTTCCCAACTGATCCGGTAATCGCGGTGACACGTCCAGTGCATCGCGTCCGCGCAAACCGCCCCATCGCGACCAGCGCATCAAGCACATCAGGTACAACAACCAAAGGCGCATCTTGGGCCACATCATCAG
>CAKMZE010000166.1 GCA_929200295.1 uncultured Alphaproteobacteria bacterium | reverse complement strand
GACCTCTTGATCCACAATCAAGCGCTCTAACCTACTGAGCTAAGGCGGCACGCATTGCGATTTAGCCGCAAGACCAGATGAATGCAAGACCTCTATCTTGCCAATTGCCACATTGCCGCGTTAGGACATGCGCAAAGTATCAAAGGATAACCCCATGGGCATTAACGACGCGCGCGATATTGAGGCGAACATGCAAATTGGTCCAACAGATCAGGGCATGGTCCGATTGTTTATCGAAGCAGGCGGGACCGAGATCCCAATGGATTTCGCCCCCGAAGAGGCCGAAGAGATCGCAGAGGAAATCCGCGCCGCAGCCATGGCCGCGCGCGCGGTCCGCAAGGGCTAGCTGCGCAAAAACCCAACGATGTCATAGGTCTGCTTTAAAATCGGCTCGGCGATTGCGCGGGCTTTTTCAGCGCCCGTTGCAAGAATGCGGTCAATCTCGGCGGGATCGTCCATCAACCGCGCCATTTCAGAGCTGATCGGCGCGAGCTTAGCAACAGCAAGATCGGCAAGTGCGGGCTTAAACTGTCCCCAGCCCGCCCCCGCATAGTCTGCGATCACAGCCTGAGGCGTCATATCGCTCAGTGCTGCGTAGATTTCGACAAGATTGCGCGCCTCGGGACGATCATTCAGCCCCTCATATGTTTCAGGCAAAGGTGTCGGGTCTGTTTTCGCCTTTTTGAACTTTTTGGCAATCTTATCGGCATCATCGGTCATGTTGATGCGTTCCATATCGCTCTCGCCAGATTTTGACATCTTTTTGGTGCCGTCGCGCAGGTTCATAATCCGGGTCGCAGGGCCATCAATCACAGGCGTGGTTTCGGGAAAGAAATCCACCTTGAAATCATGGTTGAATTTATGCGCAATATCGCGCGTCAGCTCAACATGCTGCTTTTGATCTTCCCCCACAGGCACGTGTGTCGCGTGGTAGAGCAAAATATCAGCCGCCATCAGCGATGGGTAGGCATAAAGCCCAAGCGAGACCTTTTCCGCATTGCTGCCAGCCTTATCCTTGAATTGCGTCATACGGTTCATCCAGCCGACACGTGCCACGCAATTGAAAATCCAGCCCAATTCCGCATGCGCCGAAACCTGGCTTTGATTAAACAAGATCGATTGTGTCGGATCGAGCCCCGCCGCAAGATACCCCGCCGCAACCTCGCGCGTGGCATTGGCCAGCTCTTTTGGATCCTGCCACACTGTGATCGCGTGCATATCGACGACGCAATACACAGTCTCCATTTCGCCTTGCATCCCCACAAAGCGCTTAATCGCACCAAGATAATTGCCGAGCGTCAAACCACCCGACGGCTTAATCCCGGAAAACACACGCGGCGTAAATGTTGTTTGGGTCATCACAAATCGTCCAAATTAGCTATAGATCGTATCAGGGCTGGTCATCGCCCAAAGTCACCGCTACCCATGCCAGAGAGCCATTGGCTTTTCAACAGCCCACGTCATAAAGAGCCCGAAATGCAAGACGATCAAGAACCCGGCTACGAAGCACCCGTCAATCCGATCCCACCCGTGATCGTGATCCTTGCGCTGATTGTCATCTGTGTTGAGGCCGCATTTTCGCTTGCCACTGCGGGTGTGATCGGCGGTGTGCAAGGTATCGGATGGCGCAGTTTTGCAGTTTCTGATTACGCATTTTCGCCAGCCGTTCTTACACTAATTACAGAACAAAGCGTTTATTCACTTGACGTTACACGTCGTCTTGTTACTTACCCATTTGTGCAACCATCATTTACAAACGCATTATTTGGCGCCGCGATGCTCTTGGCGCTAGGAAAGTTTGTGGCTGAGCGGTTCAATGCGTTTTCAGTGCTTATTGTGTTCTTCACTGCGACCATTATCGGCGCTGTGGTCTTTGCTGCCTTTGCTGCACCACGCGCACCACTGATCGGGATCCAAACACCCTTATACGGTTTGATTGGCGCGTATTCATATATCGTCTGGCGCTATCTGGGCCAGATTGGGCAAAACCAATTGCGTGCCTTCCAGCTCATTGGCGTTCTCTTGGCACTGCAATTAATCTTTGCAATGCTCTTTGGAGGCAGCCAAATGTGGATCGCCGAAGTCTCTGGTTTTGTGGCAGGTCTCGCCGTTTCTCCGCTTGTTGCACCCGGAGGGTGGCAGGACCTATTACAACGTCTGCGCAGCAGATCATAAGCGTCCCTTTGAAAACAATATCTTGACAGATAAAGATATGCGCCACCACAATACATGCAATAGTTGAATGCATTCAGAGGGTCGCATGTCAGATTTTGAAATTCATCCACGTATTGGTGTCGCACGGCTGGGCAATAGCCTCAACGATTTTTATCTCGCCCCGACGACCATAGGCGGTCTTCCCATTGCCTGTGACGAAAATGGCAATGAAATCCCAGACGCGCCGCCCGTGAGCCGTTTTAAAGATACGATCGGTGCAATCAAACGCCAAGCTGCGAAATTTCGACTATTCCGCGCTGATGGCTCTGAGGTTTCGCTCAACGATGATGACATCGTCAAAATCGAATGGATTGCCCATATCGCGAATAAAAAGCCGATTTGGTACACATTCTCAGAACTACAGGGCAATCTCGAATTTGGTCCCGAAAACAGCTATGAAAACCAGCATATTCCCGTCAACAATCCAGATGTTAAACGCAAGAAGAAGCGGCAAAAACTGATCATTGATCCCGGCCCGCGCCAAATCGCTAAATCATCAGATGGGTCGGACACTGGCGCGCCTGTGTCCTTTTCTCGGTATAACATCCCCGAAGACTATAGCTCTGGCAGTTTCCCCGGCATCGATGAAGGCGGCCAGCAGATCGATACGCTTGGCGAATTGCGCATGGATGATCATGGCAATCTGGTAGCCCTCGGCGGGTTTGGCCGTGTGACGGGTAGCTCGCAAATCACCAGCTTCCGTGGCGCCTCTGGGTATTGGGATGATATTGCTGACGGCTATGTCATCGCACAGATCACAACGAAAGACGGCAAGGTCCATAAAAGCAGTTCCGCCTGGCTTATTGTTGGCAGCCCAAAATATGCCCCCGAGGTGATCAACGTCACAACGCTTGCAGACACGATGGAAGATATCGCGATCCGTAAAAACAACGCGCGGCCGGACATCTTCCCCGGTGGTGATACGGACAAAGATTGGCCGCGTGACCCCAAGAGCAAATATACCCCGCTACAAGGCTATAATCCTAAATACATCGTGAACTTTGAACGGGATGTAGAACCAATTATGCACCGCATGGGGCTCTATAAATTTGTGGCCAATGTACCAACCATGGACGAATTTGCCCGCCCGAATTTTGATGTGAAAGACGCCTCAAAGGATAACGAAAAGCGCCGCATGGCCTATTTCAATTATTTCCGCATGCCTCTTTTGCCG
>CAKMZE010000165.1:2877-3475 GCA_929200295.1 uncultured Alphaproteobacteria bacterium | reverse complement strand
TTTGAAATATCCCGGGGGTCTGGGGGCTGGCCCCCAGGTGTGCTCTTGTCTGGGGACTGGCCCCCAGGGATGTTGCGTCTGGGGATGGACTGCCCGAAAGCACACACAATAATATGCGCCTGTTGATCACATGCGATGAAGCGATTATGCCCACCGCATGACTGTGAAAGTGACCCAATGACCGATGAAATCCGCCTTGCATTTGCGCACCCAAGCGAACGCGCATTAGCAAGCGCCCTTATCCCCTACGACCGGATCTCATTGCGGGATTATACTGTCGAGGTTGAGATCGGCGCATTTCAACAAGAGCGCGGTGCGTTACAGCGTGTACGGTTTAATATCGTGGTCGAAGTCTTGCCTCAGGCCGGACCCATTGATGATGATGTCGACCGGATCCTCTCCTATGACCGGGTGACCGAGGCGATCGCGATTGAGCTAGACGCAGAACGGATCAACCTGCTTGAAACCTTAGCGGCCCGCGTTGCTGATCGTATTTTGCTCGAACCCCAAGCCGAGCGGGTCTTAGTGCGGATTGAGAAATTGAACCGTGGGCCGTTTGCCCTCGGAGTTGAGATCGTGCGGTCGCGCGATGGGCAGC
>CAKMZE010000165.1:0-2867 GCA_929200295.1 uncultured Alphaproteobacteria bacterium | reverse complement strand
CGGGTGCGATCACTGCACTTATCTCGGATACGACGCCTTTGGTTTTTACGGTCGATGCGTGTGGGATCGCTGGCCCACAAACAGGCCATGACATGACGCAGCGGCGTATTGATCTGCTGAATATCGAACAAAACGCATGGCGATTGGCGGCAAAAGACCACAGGTGCAAGGTGGTCGCAACCCGAACCGAGCTGGATTGGGCGATGAAAAACGGTCAGATTTGTGTGTGGGCCCCCTCTAAAATCGTGCTCGACGCTGTTGAAGGCCCCGCAAGGCGTGACGTGGATGCGCAAGCGCTGGCCTGCTGGTTTGCAGGGGAAATGCAAGCGGTTGAGCTTTTGATGATCGGGACGGATGCTGTGGAGGCCACCGTGCCAACGCGCGCGACAACGCTTGAGGCGCTTTTGTGACACAGCCGCTTATCCATCCGCTGATTGAAAGCATAGGGCATTTGACAGCACCTGCGTATCTTTGCGCAAACCCGAGACTTCCGCTGCGCTGTGTTGAACAGCTCGGCGATAGGGGCGCCGAAAGGATTGATATTGCGGACCTTTCAGAGGAAATACGCAATGGGCTTACAGCTCCGCGACCAGATATTTGTGGTCTCTCTTTAGATCGCCCGCGGATCATGGGGATTTTGAATGTCACGCCTGATAGTTTCTCGGATGGGGGCGATTTTGCCACGGTAAAGTCTGCCGCCACCCGCGCCAAAGATATGGCACGGGATGCCGATATTCTTGATATCGGCGGGGAGAGCACGCGCCCCGGTGCGCAAGAGGTGCCGATCAAAGAGGAGATTGCGCGCGTGATCCCTGTGATCAAAGCGATACGCGACGCAGGGGGCACCACACCAATTTCAGTTGATACGCGCAAAGCCGAGGTTGCCGCTGCCGCATTGGCGGCGGGCGCGGATATGATCAATGATGTGTCAGCACTTGGTTTTGATCCTGATATGGCCGCAGTTGTCGCCGAGGCTGATTGCCCGATTTGTTTGATGCATGCCCAAGGCCAGCCTGAAACGATGCAAAATAATCCACATTACACGGATGTTTTAGGGGATGTTTTCACGTATCTGTATGGGCAGATTGAATATGCAAAGTCCCAAGGTATCCAAGCTGCGCGGATCATTGCCGACCCCGGGATTGGGTTTGGTAAAACACTGGGCCACAACCTGTCATTGCTCAAATACCTCACTGTTTTTCATGGGTTAAACGTACCGCTTTTGCTGGGTGTGTCGCGTAAGCGGTTTATTGGTACGCTCAGCGGGGCTGAGGTCGCGGCGGACCGTATGGCGGGATCTCTCTCAGTGGCGCTGCATGGGTTTGCGAGGGGGGTGCAAATAATGCGGGTGCATGATACGCAAGAGACGCGGCAGGCATTAGACCTGTATTTGGCTTTGAGTGAGGCAAGCGACGATGCATAAACCGTTATTTGGCACCGATGGTGTACGCGGAACAGCGAATAAATACCCGATGACAGCTGAGATAGCGCAAAAGATTGGTGCCGCTGCCGGGCGTTATTTCCGCAATGATGGATCAAACGGACACCGCGTGGTGATCGGCAAAGATACGCGCCTGTCTGGCTATATGTTTGAAAGTGCGCTCACAGCCGGGTTGACGAGCACGGGGATGAATGTGCTTTTGCTTGGCCCCGTGCCGACCCCTGCGGTGGGGATGCTCACCACATCCATGCGCGCAGATGTGGGGATCATGATTTCAGCGAGCCATAATCCGCATTACGATAATGGCATTAAGTTTTTCGGGCCTGATGGGTATAAACTATCTGATGACGCACAAGATGCGATTGAGCATTTGATCTTTAGCGATATTGAGCCCACGCAAGCCAATAATATTGGGCGTGCAAAGCGTATTGATGATGGGCGTTTCCGTTATGCGGAACGGGTCAAATCAACCTTTCCCAGTGGGATGCGCCTTGATGGGCTAAAGGTTGTGATTGATTGCGCCAACGGCGCCGCACATCGCGTCGCCCCCGAGGTTCTTTGGGAAATGGGCGCAACTGTGATCCCTATAGGCGTGTCGCCTAATGGTTATAACATCAATGATGGCTGTGGTTCGACCAGCACGACGTTAGCGGCAGAGACGATCATCACCCATGGGGCGGATGTTGGGATTTGTCTTGATGGCGATGCAGACCGCGTGATGATCTTGGATGAAAACGGGGCCCTTGCGGATGGCGATCAGATTATGGCGCTGCTGGCTGGCCAATGGGCAGATCAAGGACGTTTGATGGGCGATACGCTTGTTGCGACCGTGATGTCGAACCTTGGGCTTGAGCGTTATCTTGGGGGCCGTGGGTTGCGGCTTGAGCGTACTGCGGTTGGTGATCGCCACGTGGTCGCAACGATGCGCGAAAAGGGCTATAACTTAGGTGGTGAGCAATCGGGTCATATCGTGATGACAGATTATGCCACCACGGGTGATGGCCTGCTTGCAGGCTTGCAGTTCTTGGCCGCGATGGTTGAAACAGGGCAATCTGCGAGCGCGTTGAGCAAAACATTTGAGACAGTGCCACAGGTTTTGAAAAACGTGCGGTATAAGGATGGGGTCGATCCTTTGACGATGCCAAAGGTGACCACAGCGATTATTGATGCCGAGGCCAAGCTGCTGGGGCAAGGGCGGCTTTTGATCCGCAAATCGGGAACAGAGCCTTTGGTGCGTATTATGGCGGAATGCGAGGACCCGGCGCTCTTGTCGCAAGTGGTGGATGATATTGCCGCCGAAGTTGAGGCGGTGAGCTAAGCATTCGTTATGTGGGATTATCTGCCGCTGGGGGCTGGCCCCCAGACACGAGCACCCCTGGGGGCCAGCCCCTAGACAAGACCACCACTGGGGGCCAGCCCCCAGACC
>CAKMZE010000164.1 GCA_929200295.1 uncultured Alphaproteobacteria bacterium | reverse complement strand
GCGTTGACCTGCGCGCACCCATTGCGCGGCGGCGCTGAGAGCGATGGCACATGGGATTTTGATGTGCCGCTTTTGCCGGGTGATCACGTAACCGATGATGCGGGCACAGGCTTTGTGCATACCGCACCAAGCCACGGTGATGATGATTATGCCATTGGCGTCAAATACGGCCTGCCGATGACCTATAACATCCTTGATGATAGCTCTTACCGCGCAGATCTTCCGTTCTTTGGTGGCGAGGCGATCCTGAAACCAAACGGAAAACCGGGTGGCGCGAATAAAACGGTGATCGCAAAGCTGGTTGAAATCGGTGCGCTCTTGGCGCGTGCGCGGTTGACCATTTCGGATGCGCATTCTTGGCGTTCAAAGGCGCCCGTGATCCGGCTTAACCGCCCGCAATGGTTTGCAGCAATTGACCGCGCGGTGGGCGATGGGCAAGACACCTATGGCACCACGATCCGCGAACGCGCGCTGCGCTCTATCGATGAGCTGGTCACGTGGACACCGCAAAAGGGGCGCAACCGTCTACACGCGATGATCGAGGCACGGCCCGATTGGGTGCTTTCACGCCAGCGCGCTTGGGGCGTGCCGCTCACCTGCTTTACGAAAAAGGGTGCCGCCTATGACGACCCCGATTACCTGCTCAAAAACGCCGAAGTCAACGCCCGCATCAACACAGCGTTCGAGACCGAAGGCGCGGATGCTTGGTATCAGGAAGGCGCAAAAGAACGCTTCCTAGACGGGCTCGTAGACCCAGAGGCCTATGATCAAGTGATGGATATCCTTGACGTGTGGTTTGACAGTGGCTCAACCCATGCGTTTACCCTGCGCGATCGCGCGGATGGGTCCGAAGACGGCTTGGCAGATCTCTACCTCGAAGGCACCGACCAACACCGCGGCTGGTTTCATTCCTCGCTCTTGCAGGGATGTGGCACGATGGGCCGTGCGCCTTACCGTGGGGTGATGACCTGCGGCTTCACTCTGGATTCCAAGGGTATGAAGATGTCCAAATCGCTGGGCAACATCATCCCTCCCAAGCAGGTCACAGACCAATATGGCGCGGATATCCTGCGGCTTTGGGTGGCGCAGGTGGATTACGCCAATGACCAGCGTATCGGTGATGAGATCCTCAAAGGCGTGGCCGATAGCTACCGTCGCCTGCGCAACACGATGCGTTTTCTTCTGGGCTCTCTCAATGATTTCAGCGATGCGGATCGCACCGCACCGCAGGACATGCCCGAGCTTGAGCGGTGGGTGCTGCACCGCCTTGCAGAACTGGATCAAACCGTGCGCGATGGCTATGCGGCTTATGATTTCCAAGGGGTGTTTCAGGCGGTCTTTACCTTTGCCACGGTTGAACTCTCTGCCTTCTACTTTGATATCCGCAAGGATGCGCTCTATTGCGATGGCGACACGTTGCAACGGCGCGCGGCACGCACGGTGCTTGATCTTTTGTTCCACCGCTTGACCACATGGCTGGCGCCGATCCTCGTCTTCACCATGGAAGAGGCTTGGTTAGAGAGATATCCGGGCGACGACAGCTCAATCCATCTCACCGACATGCCCGAAACCCCAGCGGATTGGCGCGATGCAGCATTGGCCGACAAATGGGCGACGGTGCGCCAAGTGCGCCGCGTGGTCACCGGCGCGCTTGAGGTTGAGCGCACGGCCAAGGTCATCGGCGCCTCGCTTGAGGCCGCGCCAACGGTCTATGTCAGCGCGGATGTCGCGGATATTCTGGCGACGGTCAGCTTTGCCGATCTTTGCATCACATCGGGCATCACGATCAGCACTGACCCGGCGCCAAAGGATGCGTTTGGGTTGGATGATGTGGCAGATGTCGCCGTGGTCTTTGCCCATGCGGCGGGGGAAAAATGCCAGCGCTGCTGGAAAATTCTGCCCGATGTGGGTCAACACACGCATAAGGGGACTTGCCAGCGCTGTGATGAGGCGCTTAGCTAGCCCCATATCAGCGGGGGCAGAAAATGGCAGATGAGTACGGCCAACAGATTTGGCGCGAAGACGAAGCCGCAGCAACGGCAGAGGCCAAGCGCCGGATCGCGGCTGCGGCAGAGACAGGCGCAACCACGCTGAATTTTGAGGATCTAGGCGCATTGCAGGCGATCCCGGCAGAGATCACAGATTTGCCGGGGTTAGAGAGCCTGTGGTGTGGTGAGAGTGATGATCCAAATCAACCGGGGCATCTGGGATTTTTCACGAGATCATTGCGCGACATTTCCGCCCTCGCATCGCTTACGAGGCTGCAACAGGTAGGATTTTCACGAACACCCATTACAGATTTTAGCCCTTTGCGTGCTGCGCGAGCGCTACAGCAGTTTCACGCAAATGGTATCGGGTTTGCAGATGCGGAGCTATTGTCTAGCTTCCCCAGTCTGACAGTGCTGCAGGTGAATCACCATGGTTTGTCAAATTTTGACGTATTAGAGCATTTGCCACATTTGCAATTCCTCAATCTGTCATTTGCGCAGGGAGATTTAGTAAAGGCAAACATAGAAAAGTTACATCATTGCAGGGCATTAGAGAGAATAGATTTAGATCACACAAACATTACGACGATTGATTTTTTGCATGGGTTGACGCAGCTGAGGGTGGTTGATTTGGATCGTACAAAAATCTCATCCCTCGCCCCCTTATCGACAGCGCAGGGCTTAGAGACATTGTATGTGGCTGGGCCACAGGTTACGGATCTTACCCCATTGGGGCAAAAACCGCGTCTGCGTGGCTTGAGTTTACGTGGGTCACAGGTCAAGGATCTGTCTTATCTACTCGATCTACCCGCCTTTGCAGCTGAAAAATCAAATTTCCTCAATTTTGCAGATACGCCAGCTGCTGACCCAGAAAATGACCGCCGCTTGCATATGTTGTCGCTGTTAAGCGAAAAAGATTGTGCCGTGCAGACTGTGCAATATCTCAAAGGGACGCATCCTGATTTTCGTGATCCGCCGAAAAGCGCAAGGGGGACACCATCACTTGCCACCCGTCTCGCGCAGGCGGGGGATGTGGCGCTGACGGTCAATGACGGTGTGCTACAAGCCCAAAACGCGGAACCCCCAGCACGGCTTGCTCCGATTGAGCTAGGCCAACGGTTAGACGCGCTGCGCAGTCATTTAAACATGTTGCTCACCCAAGCAGACCGTTGCCAAGTGCCACAAGCCACGATTGATATGCTCAACGCCTATGCAAAAGCACTCAACGATGAGGTGCCAACCTATATCATGCTCGATGGCCCGATGTCGTTTCTGCGTGGCGGTGTAAACGATAGCTATGTCACAGAGGCGCTCGATGGCGGCTTTGTCGAAGGCTGGAAACATCTGGTCAAATCCCATGATGAGCTGCGCGTCTTTTTGGTTCCTGAAGAAGACGACCAACTGCCGCCGCTGTCTGATGACGCCACGCCAGAGGCAGTCGAAGAGCTGCGCAAAGATGTGCAAGACGCCTTTGAAGAGGCAGGCGCCGAT
>CAKMZE010000163.1 GCA_929200295.1 uncultured Alphaproteobacteria bacterium | reverse complement strand
GTAGAGAATAAGCCTGCCCCCCGCCTGCAATTGCAGGATGCGCCCGAGGTGATGATCAATCTAGAAGCCGAAAACCCACTGGAAGAGACGAACCTTTCAAAGGTACGTGAAACGATGGATGTGCTGATGCGCACCCCTACCGTTCGCGCGGGCGTCGTGATGCCTGATGCATGTCCTACGGGGCCTGTTGGTACTATTCCTGTTGGCAGCGTTGTCGCGGCCGAGAATGCAATCCACCCTGGTATGCATTCTCCTGATATCTGTTGTTCGGTCATGGTCACAGAATTCGAAGATAGCGATCCTAAAACGGTATTGGATGCGATCCATCAGGTGACGCATTTTGGTCCCGGTGGCCGGAGAAATGGAGCAAGGTTTACGCTTTCTCCAAAGCTATATGATGCATTCCGCGAGAATGTCTTTTTGGGCGATAAAAAGATCTTGCAGGCCGCGTTAGAGCATATGGGCACCCAAGGTGATGGGAACCATTTTGCTTTTGTGGGCCGTTCCAAGGCAAATGGAACCACCTGTTTGGTCACCCATCATGGCTCACGTGGTCCGGGTGCTGGTCTTTATAAGCTTGGGATGCAAAGGGCTGAAAAATGGCGAAAAAAACTGTCTGTTGGTGTTCTAAAGCAAAACGCTTGGATCCCCGCTGATAGTGCTGACGGTGTGGCCTATTGCGAGGCTTTGCAATTGATCCGTCGGTGGACGAAAGCAAACCATAACTGTCTGCACCAAGCCACAGTTGAGATCGCAAAAGGTGCTGTAAAGGACCGGTTTTGGAATGAGCATAACTTTGTCTTCCGCAAAGGAGACCTGTTCTATCATGCCAAAGGTGCAACACCAGTGGATGCTGCGTTTTTGCCAGATACAAACGGCGTACAGATCGTGCCTTTGAACATGGCTGAACCCATTTTGCTGATCCGTGGCGAACGTACTGTCCGTAACTTAGGCTTTGCGCCGCATGGGGCAGGGCGGAACATCTCGCGCACCCAGTACAAGCGGTCGTTGGCGGATCAAAAAGACGGGGATGTTTTTGCGGCTGAGACAGCTGGCTTAGATGTAAGGTTCTTCTCAGGCCATATCGATGTGTCTGAGTTGCCATCATCCTATAAGCCTGCGTCAACGGTGCGGCGTCAAATGTCAGATTTCGGTTTGGCAGAGGTCGTCGATGAGATCACGCCCTATGGGTCGATCATGGCGGGTGACTGGGAACGTGATGCCCCTTGGAAAGTCAAAGCGCGTGAAAAGCATGCCGCAAAGGCTGCCTAAAATAAGAAAGCGGCGCTGCGATGCAATGAGGTGCAGCGCCGCACTTTGGCCCATTATTGGTGATTATAGAGTGAACACCGCTTTTCAGGAGTGGAAAAAATGATGCATGAAGAGATTATAATACAAGACACAATTTCAGCGGAGCGTTTTGTGCTACGCCCCTGCCGCAAGTCTGATGCAGGCCTGATCGCCATGTACGCGGGCGATGATCGCGTGGCGCGCGGGACGCGGGCGATGCCGCATCCCTTACCGCCCGGCGCGGTTGAGGCGATGATTGAACGCGCCAACCACAAAGACCGGACCGAGGATATCTGGGTCATCGATGGCTCAAGCTTTGGTCATGCGGAGGCGCTGGGGCTCATCAGTCTTGACCGGATGGACCGCCAGCAATCCGAGATCTTCTATTGGATTGCACCTGCGTTCTGGAACACAGGGTTCGCGACAGAGGCCGTTCGCACGTTGATCGCGCATAACCCGCATCGCGCGGAACGGATCTTTGCCGAGGCATTTCAGGACAATCCGCAATCGGCGCGGGTTTTGACCAATGCGGGTTTTGATTATCTTGGCGATGCAGAGGCGTATTCAGTCGCAAGACAGGCAACTGTGCCCACATGGACCTATACGCTTAAGATCACGCCATGACTGTCCCTTGTATAAAAACGCAGCGTTTGGTGATGCGGGCGCTGGTGTTATCTGATGGTGATGCATGTGTGGCCTGCCTGAATAATCTGAACGTATCCAGATGGTAATCACGTGTTCCTTATCCATATGCGCATGCGGATGCAGCATGGTTTATCAAAGAAACGCTTGCGGGGCGTATCACCGCATGGGCGATTTGTCGTGATGACGTCTTGATCGGCTGCATCGGTATTGATGATGACAGTATCGGCTATTGGCTGGCCGAACCCATGTGGGGTCATGGCTATATCACAGAGGCAGCAACTGCCCTGCGTGATCACCATTTCACATCAGGAAAAGCAGATGTTCTCAAGAGCGAGTATTTTGTTGGAAATGCAGCATCTGAGAAGGTTTTGCATAAAATCGGCCTGCGAAAGGTAGGTGAGTGCGATGCACCATGTAAAGCGTTAGACACAAGAGTGCCAGCAATCAGCATGGAATTAACACGCACAGCATGGGATAGCTTGAGACCCGCGCCGCAATAGATTACCCCGATTGTAACTCGGGCCAGAAAGATACCGCACATGAAGTTTCTTGATCTCTGCAAGGTTTATATCCGCTCTGGTAGCGGCGGCGGCGGATGCGTGTCTTTCCGACGTGAAAAGTTTATCGAATACGGCGGCCCCGATGGTGGCGATGGCGGCAACGGTGGCTCGGTCATTGCCGAGGCCGTGCCGGGGCTCAACACGCTCATTGATTTTCGCTATCAGCAGCACTTTTTTGCGCAAAATGGGCAGCATGGGATGGGGAGCCAACGCACAGGTAAAACCGGGGATGATATTATCCTGCGTGTGCCTGTTGGCACGGAACTCATTGATGAGGACGAAGAAACGGTCATCGCTGATCTGACTGAGGAAGGTCAGCGCATTGTGATTGCCAAAGGCGGCAATGGCGGCTGGGGTAATTTACGGTTTAAAACCTCGACCAATCAGGCGCCGCGCAAATCCAACCCCGGGCAAGAGGGGATTGAGCGCACACTTTGGCTGCGGCTGAAACTGATTGCAGATGCGGGCCTCTTGGGCATGCCCAATGCAGGGAAATCGACATTCCTAGCCGCTACATCAAATGCGCGTCCCAAAGTGGCTGATTATCCATTTACCACCTTGGTGCCCAATCTTGGTGTTGTGGGTGTGGATAATGTTGAATTTGTTGTCGCGGATATCCCCGGCCTGATCGCTGGCGCGTCCGAGGGGCGCGGCCTTGGTGACCTGTTCCTTGGGCATGTTGAGCGGTGTTCGGTGCTTTTGCATCTGGTGGACGGCACCTCTGGTGATCCGATGCGTGATTATCAGACGATTATCGATGAAATTGAGGCTTATGAGGGCGATCTCGGGAATAAGCCACGGATTACGGTGCTCAATAAAATTGATGCCTTGGACGCGGAAGAACGCGAATTCCTAAAATCCGAGATGGAGGCCGTAGTCGGCGGTCCTGTCATGCTGATGTCAGGTGTGAGCGGCGAGGGCCTACAGCCCGTTCTACGGGAATTGCGCGATCAGATTGATAGCACGAAACTACGTCATCGCAAGGATGCGGAGGCCGCCGCCGCATCTGAGGAGGAGCCTGAAACATGGCAGCCATAGGTGATGCAAAACGCCTTGTGATTAAAATCGGCTCTGCGCTTTTGGTGGATGCGGACACTGGTGATCTACGTCAGGACTGGCTTTATACTTTGGCGCAGGATGTCGCATCGCTGCGAGCTGCGGGGCAGGA
>CAKMZE010000162.1:2820-3709 GCA_929200295.1 uncultured Alphaproteobacteria bacterium | reverse complement strand
TGTATGAAACCTGCCTCAATAACTTTACGCCCGCCTTGTGCGGGCGTTTTTTTTTGCGCATGCAGGTTTTTGTAGGCTTGTGCTGTGATCCCAGACACGCACAAAATGACATGACAAACGCATGGGGAACCTCAGATGATATTGCAAGGGAAAACGGCGGTTATTACAGGCTCGACCTCGGGCATTGGATTAGGCGTGGCCGAGGCATTGGCCGGGGTGGGCGCTGATATTGTATTGAACGCGCATACGGATCTGGACAGTGATCATGCGCTTGCGGATCAGATTGCCCAGCGCTTTGGCGTGAAGGCACGGTTTATATCAGCCGATATGTCACAGCCCGATGAAAGCCGTGGGCTCATCTCAGATGCGGGCGCCTGCGATATTCTGGTGAATAACGCAGGTATTCAGTATGTGGCCCCGATCACAGAATTTCCTGTTGAAAAATGGGATGCCATTATCGCGATCAATATGTCATCGGCGTTTCACACAACGGCCGTCGCACTTGATCATATGCGTATGCGCGGTTGGGGCAGGGTGATTAACATCGCATCGGCACATGGGCTGACGGCGTCACCCTATAAATCAGCCTATGTCGCGGCCAAACATGGGCTGATTGGCATGACAAAGGTTGTGGCGTTAGAGACTGCACAAGAAAACATCACATGCAATGCGATTTGCCCGGGTTATGTGCTGACGCCACTGGTTGAGGCGCAAATCCCAGCAACCATGGCCGAATACGGTATGGAGCGCGATGACGTGGTCAAAAACGTGCTTCTCGACCGGCAACCGTCGAAAGAGTTCGCAACGACAGAGCAAATCGGCGGCACCGCAACATTCCTGTGTTCAGACGCGGCGGCGCAAATTACCGGCACAACGATCAGTGTCGATG
>CAKMZE010000162.1:0-2810 GCA_929200295.1 uncultured Alphaproteobacteria bacterium | reverse complement strand
CTCATATCAATCTCTTGGATATCTGAGCGGGGCAAGAACAAGATAAAGCCAGAGGTCGGGTTGGGAGTTGTTGGTAAGAATACTGTGGCGATCTCTGTCCCATCTGACAGTTTATTGTAAATCTCCCCCTTGGCATTGATCGAAATAAACGCAATCGCCCAAATGCCTTTGCGGGGGTATTCAATAAGGCAGGCCTTATCAAACGAGGTGTCGCGCTGTGAAAACACGGTCTCGGCGATTTGTTTCACACCGTTATAGATCGATCGCACAACAGGCATGCGGTCCACCATCGTTTCGCCCCAGCGTAGCATGGAACGGCCAAAGAACCCCTTGCCAATAAAGCCCACGATCATTGTGAAGATCAAAAAGATAACCAAGCCAATGCCGCGCACATTGAGCGTAATACGATTATCAGCGTCACGTCCTAATGCGGTATTTAATAGCTCTTCTGGGTGGAACTGTTCGGGGATAAACGGCCAAACCCAGCCGTCAATCCAGCCAACCACAGTCCAAATGAGCGAGATTGTCAGCGCAATCGGGGCGACGATGATTAACCCCGCGAGAAAATTGCCTCGCATACGGGCAAAGATACCCGGACGGCGGGCGCGCTTGAGGTCAAGGGGCGGGAGATCTTGTGTCATTGAACGTCCAACAATTGCGTATCTAGCATCTATGTGCCGTCCAAGGTGAGAACAAGCAAGCTTTGAAAGGTTTTATTGCAATGCCTGTATTTCGGCAGCGATTTGTGCTGCAAACCGGGCATTATGCCTGATAAGTGTGATGTTTGCTGCCAATGATCGCCCTTGGGTCAGCTCAAATATACGGTTGAGCAGAAACGGCGTGACAGCTTTTGCAGTGATATTTTGCGCCTCAGCCTCGTTCAGAGCTTGGGTGATGATTGGGGCCAGCTCTGCATTTGGGATTTCTGCGGCCTGAGGAATGGGATTGCAGATCAACTGCCCGCCGGGGATGCCCATCGCATGGCGGGTTTGATGGGCTTTAGCGATCTCTTGTGCGGTGTCCATACGTAATGGGGCGGGTAAATCTGACTGCGCCGACCAAAAGGCAGGCAAGGTGTCTTGCCCACGTACAATCACCGGAATGCCAAGTGTTTCAAGCACTTCAAAGGTTTTCTTTAAATCCAGTATCGCCTTGGCACCTGCACAGACACCCCTCACAGGGGTTTGTGCAAGCTCATGAAGATCAGCCGAGATGTCAAAGCTGTGTTCTGCACCGCGATGCACCCCGCCGATCCCGCCTGTGGCAAAAACTGCAATCCCCGCGAGATGCGCAACAATCATTGTCGCCGCAACCGTGGTCGCCCCGTTCCCACCACGCGCAACACAGGCGGCGAGATCCGCACGGCTAAGCTTTGCAACGTCCCGCGCCTGTGCCAGCGTGTCCAAAGCACTGTCTTCGAGCCCCACATGTATTTGCCCTGAAAGCACGGCAATGGTTGCAGGTATGGCCCCTGCATCGCGCACATCATTTTCAACCTGTCGCGCGGTTTCAACGTTTTGCGGGTAGGGCATCCCATGCGTGATGATGGTGCTTTCCAATGCGACGATTGGTTTGTTTTGTGATTTTGCCTCAAACACTTCTGGCGCATAGTGTATGTCAAACATGTGGTTCATCTCCTGCAACATAAGCTGCCGCTGCGGCAAGCGCATGGACCAAAGCCGCATTTGCGTCCCGCCCTTGAATTTCTGATGCGATGTGGGCCGCCAGAAAGGTATCACCAGCCCCTGTAATGCGTGTAGCTGTGACATCTGGCGGTTGATTTGTGAGAACGCGGGTTTTCGTGCCATCAGCCGCAACCCCCGCGCCATCTGTCACCAACACCCGTTGTGCCCCTGATGCGCATAAACCCGCAGCCGCGTCAGTTGCACTCGTAAAAGACGTATTACAGAGCAGCCCCGCTTCTTCACGGTTAACATAGAGCGTCGTATTGGGATGCCCAAGCAGCGTGCGTAATCGTTTTGCCTTGCCGGGAGACGCGGGTGCGACCCGTAAGTCAGCCTTTGAAAACCCCGGGTGCTCAGCGATTTTGCGCAATTGCGCCTCGGTCAGGTTCCCATCGAGCGCAATGATCCCCTGATATGGTACTTTGGTTGAACCAAGCGTGCCATCCTCTAACGGCCATAATATCTGATCCCCCACAGCTTCGAGCGAATGGGCATCGGCAATCGCGGCAATCAGGCCATTTGCATCCTCAATCGCCATATACACATCAGTCGGCAGGGTTTCAGAGCGATAGATATACTTTGTGATCAGGCCCATTTTATGCGCCTGATCAATCAGGTCATCACCGGCGGCATCCTGTCCCACCGCGCTTAGCAGGGCAGGGGTGAGACCAAACTTCTGTAACGTCATCGCGATATTCATCGCGACACCACCGGGGATACGACGGATACGGCCAGGCACGTCTGATCCTATCGTCATCGTTGTCTCAGAACGTCCAACAACATCCCAAAGAACAGAGCCGATGCACAAAATATCGGGTGAAACCGCAGTTTTCATCGGCTTTGCATCAGTGGGGAACGGCAAAGGTCAGGTTTGCCCATAAGGTTTCCCAAACGGCCTGTGAGTTTGCGGCGATAGCCTCTGAGGGTTCGCGCATGACAACTGCGTCTGCCATATATATGTGCCCCGCTTTCACAGGAAAGACCGCGATGCCTTGTTCATCTGTGCGGTGCAAAGTGATTGTCACCTCGCCGTCGGGTGCCCGCTCAAAGAGTTCGACTTGCTCATTGCTGCGCGGGTTTTGACGGTAAAACAGCTGAACGCGCAAACCATTCGTCAGATCATCG
>CAKMZE010000161.1:2018-3735 GCA_929200295.1 uncultured Alphaproteobacteria bacterium | reverse complement strand
CAGGTGGGGGATGATGAAATGGCCGCGAAGGTGCGCGATCATCAAGCCACCCGTGGCTCCAATTGGGCAACAATAGAAGAGCCTCTTGATCTCGCGCGCGCACTCGCATCCGCCCCGCAAGATGCGCCCGTGTTAATTGATTGCGCAACGATGTGGCTTAGCAATCTCATGCTTGGGGAGCATGATATCACAGCCGCAACGCAGGCATTTTTAGCTGCGCTCAACACGCACAATGCCCCCGTTGTGATCGTCTCAAATGAGGTCGGTCATGGGATCGTCCCAGATAATGCGCTCGCGCGGGCATTTCGCAATGCCCAAGGACGGCTCAACCAAGAGCTCGCCGCCGCTGCACAAACGGTGGTGATGATCACAGCAGGACTGCCACAAGTTCTAAAAGGGCAAATCACGTGAGGCTCTGGTTGGTACGGCACGGCCCAACCCATGCCAAGGCGATGGTGGGCTGGACCGATCTGAACGCAGATCTCACAGATCATGCCGCCCTAGCGCGCCTACGTGACTATCTGCCTGATGCGCCTGTTGTCTCATCCGATTTACAGCGCGCAATCCAGACCGCCGATGCGCTCTCGCGTTCGAAACGGCTCGCTCATAACCCTGCTTTGCGTGAAATCCATTTTGGCGCATGGGAGATAAAGACCTTTGCCGAGGCAGAAGCCAGCGATCCAGACAGAATTCGCGCATTTTGGGACCAGCCCGGAGATGTGTCTGCACCAGATGGAGAAAGCTGGAACCAGCTCTTTGATCGCGTTACACAAGCGATCCAACACTACACTGAGCAAGGCGATGAGAACCTCATCGTTGTGGCGCATTTCGGGGCCATCCTGACGCTTGTGCAGCAAGCGCTCGGGTGTGATGCCCGCACTGTGTTTGGACATAAGATCGATAATCTTTCTGTCACTGATATGGAGTTGAATGATGGCACTTGGACGGTAGGCAAAATCAATCACTGCCCTTAGCCCATACGCAAATCGCAGATTGCAAAATAATTTCCGACGCTTAGCCTCAACATACAATTTTAAAGGGAGCTACATATTATGACCTACCGCCTTTATATCGGAAACCGGATGTATTTCAGCTGGTCACTGGCGGCCTATCTGATGTTCAATCGGTTCGGCCTTGCCGATCAAGTGCAAACCACTGTTCTAAGGCCCGAAACAGAAAAAGGCGTGCGCCCATTGATAGCCACCCTTGGCATTGATCCCGCACGGACACTCCCCACGGTCATAACGCCCGAAGGCGCTGTGCTCAACGACACTATGGCCATCGCAGAAGAGCTCGCCACGCGCCATCCTGATCATGGGTTTTGGCCGCAAGACCCCCATGCCCGTGCTACAGCACGCGCACTTGCCTATGAAATGCATGCGAGCTTTTCAGGGTTGCGTAGCGAATGGGCCGTGAACTTGCGTACAGGCTTTGCACCTGTGTCCCCACCTGATCATATCGCACAAGAGCTTGATCGGCTTGAGCAACTTTGGACACATGCGCGCACAGTGACACAGCACGACGGCCCTTGGCTATGTGGTGCATATAGCCTCGTTGATGCGATCTTTGCACCGATGGCTGCACGTATCGCAACCTACGGGTTTGATACACGCCCCGCGACACAGGCTTATGTGGCAGCCCACCTCACTGATCCTGCATTGCGCCGTTGGCGCGCGATGGCCCTTGCCAATGAAGCACGGCTCGCCGCATTTGAATG
>CAKMZE010000161.1:0-2008 GCA_929200295.1 uncultured Alphaproteobacteria bacterium | reverse complement strand
GCCAGAGGCCCCTTGGCCCGGGCCTAAGCCACTCAATGCAAAGCCTATTTCAAGTGGCACGCCTGAGAATGATCGATGCCCTTATTCAGGTGATCCCATCACGGATCTCTTAGAAATCAACGGGCGAATATTCGGCTTTTGCAACCCGTTTTGCCGCGACAAAACGGTCAATGACCCAGAGGCTTGGCCACAGTTTATGGCGCTGTTTTCTGCCACACCTGCATAGTGTCCGCGCCAATTTGGCGTAGCTCTTTGAGCACAAATCGTGGCGCGTCAGATAATCTCTCTAGCCCTAATGCCGCAATCCCCGGCGTACCTTCGGCACCAATTGTCATGCCTGCTTGGAAAATGACCAGCTCATCAACAAGCTCGGCATCAAGTAGCGAGGCCGCAAGGCTACCACCACCCTCACAAAAAACCCGCGTCAATCCCTTTGCCGCGAGCCCCGACATCACTGAGCGCGGATCAAGCTGCCCGCCTTTGAGAGTACATGTCATGCTTTGCGCGCCACTGGTTTCCCATGCGCTGAAATCTGCACGTGGCCCGTGGCAAACCCACAAGGGCACATCATGCGCGGTTTGCACAAGCTTGCTATCGCGCGAAATATTCAAATGCCGCGAGACAACGACACGTACCGGCTGGCGATCTACACCGATGCCGCGCACTGTGAGCATTGGATCGTCCGCGCGCATGGTCCCTGCCCCCACCATTACAGCATCATGGCGCGCACGCAGCATATGCACGGCGCGCCGTGCAAGGCCCCCCGTAATCCATTGGCTCTCGCCCGTTGCCGTTGCAATACGGCCATCAACAGAGGTTGCCAGTTTCAAAGTCACATAAGGTTTCTCATGGCAAAGACGCGCAAAAAAGCCCGCGTGATCAGCCTCAGCTTCCTCTTGTAAGACACCCGCCGTGACATCAAAACCAGCATCACGCAGCAGCGCAATACCCTTGCCCGCCACACGCGGATCAGGATCACCGCAGGCAATCACAACGCGTGCCACCCCAGCCTTGATCAATGCCTCGGCACAAGGGGCCGTTTGCCCATGATGCGCACAAGGTTCTAGCGTGACGTAGACGTCAGCCCCTTTCGCCAACAAACCTGCTTGGCGCAGCGCTTGGGTTTCTGCATGTGGCCTGCCCCCATCGGCTGTCCACCCGCGGCCCACCACGCGACCCTGAGCAACAATCACACAGCCAACCGCAGGGTTCGGCCACACACGTCCCATGCCGCGCCGCCCTAAGCTTAGGGCGAGCGCCATGTAACGTCGGTCGCTGTCTTTACTCAACTGTCCGGTTTCTGATCCGGGCGCAGCTCTGACACAAACTTATCAAAGTCATCGGCGGCTTGGAAATTCTTATACACGCTGGCAAAGCGCACATAGGCCACCGTGTCGATCCGCGCGAGGCTTTCCATCACGATCTCACCAATTGTGGTGGATTGAATATCCGTCTCACCCATACTCTCTAAACGCCGCACAATACCCGAGATCATCTGATCCATACGCTCAGGCTCAACCGGGCGTTTTTGCAAGCTGATACGAATAGAGCGCTCAAGCTTATCACGATCAAAATCTTCACGGCGCCCATTGGATTTAATCACAATCAGGTCACGTAATTGAACACGTTCATATGTTGTAAAACGCCCGCCACAAGCAGGGCAAAACCGGCGCCTGCGGATCGCAACATGATCCTCAGCCGGACGGCTATCCTTCACTTGGGTATCGACGTTTCCGCAAAAGGGGCAACGCATATCTGTCCTCGTTCTCTGCCTACACGTGGGTATTTAGTCCCACTTATCCACATTTACTATAGGGGACCCGCAACAGTTTGGGTAGTCTAGAATATACACCCGCAAAATGCAGAGGTGAAAAATACACAGTTTACACGCCATCTCTCACAGATCGCACAAAATCCACACCACTCCCAAAAAAGTAAGGCTTCCCAAACAGCTTCATTCTTAGGTTTTGAAATATCCCGGGGGTCTGGGGGCTGGCCCCCAGTGGTG
>CAKMZE010000160.1 GCA_929200295.1 uncultured Alphaproteobacteria bacterium | reverse complement strand
TTCCAATCGGTCTTATGTGAGCTGGGCGCGTTGCTCGGTCTGCCCGGTTTTGTGAATGACGACGGTAGCCAGAAATATAAAGACTACGCCGATTACATCACCAACCATATCAGACGCCCAGGCATTGGCCCGCTTGCGGGTTTCCGCAAGGGTGAGGATGGCCCACAAGGGGGCAGGGGCGATGTGAACCCAGACCAGTTAGATGCCTATATCGCAAACGGTGGTTTCTGGATTGAACATGTGCCTGAGGCGGCCGCCTATTATAAACCCTTTAACGCAATCTATCAGGATTGGGCGGTTCAAATGGGGTTCTATGATGCTGTGCAGCCCTACATCTTCCAGCTTTATGTTGAGCCGATGCGCAAGTTCCAACTCGCCGCAGAAGGCAAAGGCAGCCGTCAACCGCCCGAACATCTGCGCGCGCAGATCGGGGCAACGATGGACCCGCTGCCCATCTGGTACGCACCGTTTGAAGACAGCCATGTTGACCCTGATGAATATCCCATTCATGCGCTTACCCAGCGCCCGATGGCGATGTATCATTCATGGGGCACGCAGAACGCATGGTTGCGGCAAATCCATGGGCATAACCCGCTGTATCTGCCGACCAAGCTATGGGAACAGCATGGGTTCGCAGATGGTGACTGGGCCGAGGTGCGCTCGGCTCATGGTAGCATCACAGTGCCTGTTGCGCATCAGGCCTCGCTGAATGAAAATACCGTGTGGACATGGAATGCGATTGGCAAGCGCAAAGGCGCATGGGCGCTTGATGAGAACGCACCAGAAGCGACCAAAGGTTTCTTGCTGAACCATTTGATCCATGAACTGCTGCCGCCCAAAGGGGATGGGTTGCGTTGGGCCAATTCTGATCCGATCACGGGGCAAGCGGCCTGGTTTGATCTGCGTGTGAATATTCGCAAGACCTCTGCCCCCGCAGAGGTACAACCATCACATCCGCCGATCACATCACCTGTGCGCAAAGGACCTGATAGCCTAGCATGGAAGGTGGGATCATGATGGGGTCTGGTATGCACATCTATAAAATTGAACTGGCGCGGCCAGTATACGTAACTCGCTCAGGAGGTCTGCTATGACAACCCTGCCCGCTACGACTGAGAAAAAGCTTGGTCTTGTTATTGACCTCGATACTTGTGTTGGGTGTCATGCCTGCGTGATTTCATGCAAAGGCTGGAACACTGAAAACTATGGCGCGCCTTTATCGGACCAAGACCCATATGGCGCGGCCCCGTCGGGTACGTTCCTGAACCGCGTGCATTCTTATGAGGTGCAGCCACCGCAGTTGAAAGACCAGCCCAAGCCCGCGGCTCAGCTGATCCATTTCCCGAAATCCTGCCTGCATTGCGATGATGCGCCTTGTGTCACTGTCTGTCCGACAGGGGCGAGCTATAAGCGCAGCGAGGACGGCATTGTTTTGGTCAATGAACAAGACTGCATCGGTTGTGGCTTATGCGCATGGGCCTGCCCATATGGCGCGCGCGAGCTGGATGCCGATGAAGGTGTCATGAAGAAATGCACCCTTTGCGTGGACCGGATTTACAACGAAAACCTGCCCGAGGAAGACCGCCAACCAGCTTGCGTGCGCACTTGTCCCGCTGGCGCGCGGCACTTTGGCGATTTTGCGGATCCTGACAGCAATGTCAGCCAGCTCACCGCAGAGCGTGGCGGTATGGATTTGATGCCAGAAATGGGCACAGCACCCGTGAATAAATACCTGCCACCACGGCCCAAAGATGTGGCGCCAGAATTTGACGTGCTTGCCCCCTATCTTGAGCCGATTGCCGCAGACGCCAAAGGCTTTATTGGGTGGCTTGATAAGGCGCTCTCAGCCATGCCAGGAGGATCAAAATAATGCATCCCGCACCGAGTGTTATCATCTTCACAACGTTTTCAGGCCTTGGCTTTGGGCTTTTGTTCTGGCTTGGCCTTGGCGTGATTGTGCCGCAGTATTGGGGTGCGTTCATCTGGTTTACCATTGCCTATCTGATGGCAGTGGGCGGGCTACTGGCATCAACGTTTCATCTGGGACATCCTGAGCGGTTTCTCAAAGCGTTTTCGCAATGGCGGTCGAGCTGGCTCTCGCGTGAGGGGATCTGCGCTGTTGCGACTTTGATCATTATGGCGCTTTATGGTGCGGGTCTTGTGTTTTTTGGCACGCGAATTGCGGTATTGGGCGTGCTTGGGGCCATGGGGGCCCTGGCGACGGTGTTCACCACGGCGATGATCTATACGCAAATGACGACCGTGCCGCGCTGGAAACATTGGACAACGCCTGTGCTCTTTTTGATGCTGTCTTTGGGTGGTGGCGCGCTCTTTGCGGGGCAGGTGAAGCTGGCGATGATCTTGCTTGTGGTTGCCGGGGCTGTGCAAATTTTTGCGTGGCAAACAGGCGACCAGCGTTTCTCTGAGGCCGGTAGCACGTTGGAAACGGCAACAGGGCTCGGCAATATCGGACGTGTGCGGGCTTTTGAGCCGCCACATACGGGCACGAATTATTTGCTCAAAGAATTTGTCTATGACGTTGGCCGCAGGCATGTGCAAAAACTGCGCTTTATTGCTTTGTCGCTTGGTTTTGTTGTGCCGATCCTTGCGCTCGCGCTGGTGCAGATCACACCATATACGCATATTTTTGCGCTCTTTGCAGTGCTGAGCCATGTCATCGGGATATTGGCGCTGCGCTGGCTGTTTTTTGCCCAAGCCGAGCATGTTGTCGGTCTATACTACGGAAAGAGGTAGCGGCAGGTGGGCAAATTGCCCACCCTACAACCATGTGTGTCTCGCAGTGAATAGATAAGCGGATGTGCTTTATATTGTCGCTTTTTCTTCGAGTTGGGCGAGGTCTGGCGTTTCGCCAAAATTGGCGCGCATATATTGGATGACGGCGCGGGCTTCGTCGAATTTTTCTAGCTCGCACAATAAATGCACCTCAAGCTGCATATAACGCCGGATATGCGGGGCGGTGCGGCGCGCGCGCTTGAGAATATGCAGTGCCTCAGCTCGATCCTTTTTGCGCAACCATATCATGCGTGCCATTAAGTAGATAGTCTCAGGCAGCGTATGGGGCTGATCGCACAGAGGATGCATTAAGTCTATACCATGATCTTGGACGGCAGTGTATCAGTTTGAAATTCGATTTTTAGGGGGTATAATAATACCAATATCGAACTTAGGATTAGGCTATTGTTAAACCCGTATTCACCAAAACGTGCTTTTCTGTGGATCGCACGGGTATTGCGAAAAGTCGCCGCAGTTCCCAAATCAGCTTTCCAAATAGGGATTTTCCTATATAGCCAAGATGCAAGTGGAAGAAAATTCCACGAGCGCGGAGGGAAAAACAATGCCAAAAGGACCGCAAGGCCAGAAACGCCCAGCGGACGTGATCGGCAACGCAGTACACATTGCGCGGATCGCGACGGGCGAAGAACAAGAAACTACTCTAGCACAGCCAGCCAAGCGCAACAGTGGATTGGCGGGGGCGAAAGCACGTGTGGAAAACACAACATCAGAGGACCGCAAGGCAATTGCCCAAAAGGCCGCTGCGGCACGGTGGGGCTGATGACGGAGGTTAATTACCCAACTAGAGCGATGGCAGTCGCCAATTGGTTTTTGGAGCGCAGCTGGAAAGAGCCAAATCTACCAGCTTGCGATCAGATGAAACTATATAAACTAGGCAGTACACCCATTAATTTCTGTTCAAACACATGATCTTGTGATTCA
>CAKMZE010000159.1:1828-3891 GCA_929200295.1 uncultured Alphaproteobacteria bacterium | reverse complement strand
TTTGGAAAAAGAAAAGGGGCGCGGGTTCCACCGACCCCTCCAAAATGTCATCTTATGGATTTATCGGTTTTACTCAGCCGCCTCCGCTACTGGGAGAACCGAGATAAATGTGCGACCCTTTAGGCCCTTGTGGAACTTTACGGCCCCTTGAGCGGTTGCAAAGATCGTGTGATCTTTGCCCATACCAACGCCAGCGCCCGGCCACATTTTTGTGCCGCGTTGACGTAAGATAATATTGCCCGGAATCACAGCTTCGCCGCCGTATTTCTTAACACCAAGGCGACGACCTGCTGAGTCGCGACCGTTACGGGATGAACCGCCTGCTTTTTTATGTGCCATTTGGTCTCTCCTTAGCCTTTAGCCAGATCAGCAGCCTGCTTGAGCCACTCATCGCGTTCAATACGGCCTTTGAATGATAGTTGGTCATCCATATATGCAATTTCTTCTTTTGTCCAAGCCGCAACTTGATCAAAGTGGAAAATGCCGTTTGCGTGCAGTTTCTTTTCCAACGCTGGACCCACACCTGAGATCAGTTTGAGATCATCAGCCTGACCACGCCGCGCCGCAGTCAAGAGGTTCGCTGGCTTGCTGCCGCTTGATGCAACCTCTGCGTCGGCCTTTTTCGGCTCAGCTGCCTTTTTAGGGGCTGCAGCCTTTTTCGGCGCTGCCTCTTTCTTTGGGGCGGCTTTCGCTTTTGGCGCGGCGACCACAGCGGCTGCAATCGCAAGACCTGCGCCAGACACAGCGGCCTTCACGCCAGATTTCGCGGCACCTTTCTCGAGGATATCGCCGATGCGCACTAGTGTAAGCTGCTGACGGTGGCCTTTCTTGCGTGCAGATGAGTGCTTTCTGCGGCGCTTTACAAAGTTGATCGTCTTTGGGCCTTTGATTTGATCAATCACATCAGCCTGAACGGCTGCGTCCTCAACCAAAGGTGCACCAACAGTGCCACCAACCATCAAAATGTCATTGAATTGGATTTTTTCGCCAGCGACTGCGTCTAGCTTTTCGACCCGCAACACATCGCCAGAGGCGACTTTGTACTGCTTGCCGCCGGTTTTTAGAACCGCGAACATACCGAGTATTCCTTTGTCTTTCGCGTCTCAGCGGCCCTCGGTCGAACCGAGCGTTTGGTACCTTAGGACAGCGCGCCCATTGGGCGTATTCATCATTTGATCTGCAAGGTGAGCCCTACAGACTGGCGGCTTATCGGCACGCAAGGGGTGACTGTCAAGTGAAAACCGAGCCATTTCACGCAAATCTGCGCGTTATTCTATAGATCCTCGCCTTGCATATACTGTGAGGTCGCCGAACCCAGACCGCGGCTAATATCTTGGAACAACACCTCAAACGAGGCAAAATAAGCTTGGTTTAGGTCTTGGCCCGCCTCGCTTTGCGAAAATGCGATATATGCCTTAATATCGTCTTCGCTCATCGGCTGATAAGCCATCAACAAAAACGCATAGACCCATTCGGTTGTGCTTTGCCTGATATCTGGCTCTTGGGACCAGACATCAGACAAAATCTGACCTTCTGACATCGCACCATCCAATGCACCCCCATCCATCAGCGCCATGTAGAACGCAAAATTTGCGTTCAGCGCGCTGACAATATTTGTCTCAATAAGATCGTTGGCAGACACAAATTCTGTCAGGAGCTGATATTTCGGCCCCTTCACCTTTTTCGCATCAGCGAGCGCCTCTTTGCTGGCCTCTTCGACAATATCATCTAACAGGGCCGTACGCGCTGCAATTTCAAGCTCAATAAATTTACTACCCGGTTCTGTTTCAAAAAACGTAACAATGGTCTCAACATCTGCATCGCTTTGCTCAAGTGACATGATAAACGTCGCTTCGATCTTTGCATACATGTCTTCAACATTGTAGATGTCATCGACAATCTCGCGCCAGCTGTCATCTGCCCGTGCCGGGAACAAATCCTGCGCAACTTGATCGCCGTACTCAAGCCCTTCGACGCGCATGACATCGATAAGTGCGGGAAGTTCGATTGCCTCAAGTAATTTTTCTGTGGGGGTGGGCCCTGGCGCGGATTGCGCCAAAGAG
>CAKMZE010000159.1:840-1818 GCA_929200295.1 uncultured Alphaproteobacteria bacterium | reverse complement strand
GAGCATGTGGCGACCACTGACAAAACAGCAGCCAACGCGATAGAAGACGACATTTAGGGAATCCTGAATAAGTAACGCAAGCCTTACGACGATACTGTTTTATAGGATAATTTCAAGTGATCAGTGATCCCGTGCAAGCGCAAATCACTTGCTTATCAAAGCAGATCTCAGCCAGAATGAAGTTAACCACGGGGGGGAGAGGTTTGCATGAAAATTGGATTTATTGGACTTGGCAATATGGGGGCACCCATGGCTGCAAATCTTTTGGCCGCAGGGTATGATGTGACGGGATACGATGTAGCCGCAATCCCCACGGCTCTACCTCTTAGCAAAACCGCGCAAGATGCTGTTTGTGAAGCAGATATCGTGATCACAATGTTGCCCGATGGCAAATGCCTACGCGATGTCACAACTGAGATCTATCCGGTGATGCGCAGCGGCACGTTGCATATTGATTGTTCAACCGTTGATGTGGACACCGCGCGCGTCGTCGCAGATGTGGCCATGGCAAAGGATCTCTTGGCCGTTGATGCGCCTGTGTCAGGCGGGATCAGCGGTGCAAAAGCTGGGACACTGACATTTATGGCGGGCGGCACGGCTGATGGTTTCACAATCGCACAGCCGCTTTTTGAGATCATGGGGCAAAAATCGGTCCACTGCGGGGCCGCAGGCGCAGGCCAAGCCACAAAAATTTGCAACAACATGATCCTTGGCATCACGATGATCGGCACCTGTGAGGCATTCGCACTCGCTGAAAAGCTGGGGCTTGATGCGCAAACCGTCTACGACGTCGTAAGCACATCAAGCGGGTATAGCTGGAGCATGAACGCCTATTGTCCGGTCGCAGGCGTCGGACCCCGCTCGCCTGCTGACGATGGGTACACGCCTGGGTTTGCCGCCGAATTGATGCTCAAGGACCTGGCGGCTTTCCCCCCCACCCCCCGAGGGGCAAAAACAAGAAAACCCCCCTGGCCCCCA
>CAKMZE010000159.1:0-830 GCA_929200295.1 uncultured Alphaproteobacteria bacterium | reverse complement strand
CAGCAAGCCGCCGAAGGATCAAACGCAGATACCCCGCTTGGCCACAAAGCCACCGCGCTATATCAAGAGTTCGTCGAAGAGGAAGATGGGCATGGAAAGGATTTTTCAGCGATGTTTCCAAGGTTTTATAACCGTATGCGCCAGAGATAAATAAGCTGTAAGAGACAAAAACAAAAAAACTACTGCATAAAAAACAAACAACTGCTACACAATGCTAACGCGAGTTATTAATACCTTTGCGCTAACTTTAAGTTAGGCAAGCAATAAGAGTGCAGTTAAGTGTTAGACAAAATCGTATCAGGGTTCCTTTATCTTCTGCATGCGAAAAACAAATTTCAATTTGCTTGGAAGCTTGTTTTTCTATGCACATTGGTCGCATGTATATCGAGTTTATCGCGTATACTTGTTGATTTTGGCAATAGCACGTCGTCGCTTACTGGGATCCTTGTCGACTTTTTCGTATCCGTTCCATTTTTCGCCATTGGGATCGTGATCGCGACACGCATGCTGAAATTGCAAGACGACCTCGCGCGCTTAGCCAGCACTGATTTGCTCACAGGTTTGCAGAACAGACGCGCGTTTCTCAATGATATAGAGACCGCAGGGCATGGGCGGATCATCTTGCTTGACGTTGATCACTTTAAAAACATCAACGATAAATACGGTCATATTATCGGTGATGCGGTGCTTGTCGAAATCGGCGCGTTTCTCAAAGAACAAGTCGCCGAACAAGGCGTGACCTCGCGCTTTGGCGGCGAGGAATTTGCAATCTTTTTACCCGATGCGGAAGACCGTCTTGTTAATGCGCTCGCGGATCGTCTCGTCAACGG
>CAKMZE010000158.1:3641-4002 GCA_929200295.1 uncultured Alphaproteobacteria bacterium | reverse complement strand
CCGTCAAAACCGCATGGGCTAAGCCTCATACACAGAGTTTCGGATACTCCCCTTTGAAGGTGCTGTTTGGCCTGCCATTGCGGCAGACCACGGGTTTTGTACAAAGCCTGCTGCAACTCATCGGGCCGGATTGGGCGGTGCCAGACTTCAGCACCCTTTGCCGTCGTCAGCGAACGTTGAACGTAAGCTTGCCCTATCGCGGTGGAACTGGTCCGCTGAACCTCCTGATCCCCTCTCTTTGCTGCAAGCAGCAACTGCCGGGCAGTGGATAGCACGGGCATCAAAGCCCCCTCTCGGGACATCGCAAACGATGCCCTGCCGGGCAATGAACTGTAAGTGGTGTTTTGACCCCATCCTTTCG
>CAKMZE010000158.1:0-3631 GCA_929200295.1 uncultured Alphaproteobacteria bacterium | reverse complement strand
ATATTGAGCATGCTTTGAATTTAGGCTGGTTTACCCGCTCCAACAATTCTCTTTAGGCATCCCACTTAACGGGAACCGAGAATGGGCCGCGAAAGGCCCAGCCACCAAAGTGCACGTCACCTGTAAGCCGCAAGCCCTTGAGGTTTTCAAAGAGCGCAGGCATCGCCACCTCTGCGATTAAGCAACGCGCGGCCCAGGCCCCTGCGCAAAAATGCGGACCTGCGCCAAATGCGATTGAGGCCGCACAATCTTGCGTCATATCAAACGTATCTGGACGCGCAAAAACACGTTCATCCCGGTTACCCGCCCCAAACATGAGAAAAACCCGCGCGCCTTTGACCAATGTAATGCCATGTAAATCATAGTCTTGTGCCATTTCACGTGGGCTCATCCCAATGGGTGACATCCACCTGAGGTATTCATCCATGGCCCCTGCCCATGACACATCCCCCGCCATAACATGACCCATTTGTCGGGGATGTTGCAGGAGCGCCCAAGCCAAGCCTGCAATCACATCGCGTGGCTCATTCTGCCCGCCAGAAATCACCAGCTTAATATTCGCGCGGATTTGCGCCATGCATAGGCCAGCGGCAGCCTGTACTGCCAACAATGAGTGATCCGCCGCGGGGGCATTTGTAAGACATTCATCAATAGAGCGATCAATAAACGCTGTGCAGTCATGACAATGCGCCTCAATAGCAGGGGCATCGCTATAGTTTGCGCAGCCATCGATCATCCCTTGGCTCACGCGGTCCATGTCCTGCCAGGTCATCGTGTGAAGCCCTGTCATCGCGATCAACGCCTCGCCTGAAATCTCCTTGGCCATCTCAACAAGATCGGCGCGCGCCAAGGGATGATATCGGTCTAGGATTGCATGCGTTTTAGCCACGAACTGTGTTTTCCAAACATCCCGGACCGTTTTAGGAGACACTGTCGGAAAGATCGCGCGGCGCTCATCCATATGCGCCTCGCCATCCTTGCGCATCATATTCTGCCCCATCAGCTGGGTCATCAAACCCTGCGGTTGCTCAGAGGAAAAATATGCGATCTTTTTCTCAACCGCAAAGATATCGTCCCGCCGGGTGATCAAATATGCCTGCAATTCCGGCACATAAACGACAGGTGCCAATGCGCGCATCGCCTTTAAATCAGGGTAAGGATCGGCCCCAAACCCCTGCGGATCAATATGGTATTCAGGCGCTTTCAGGGGATCATCCTTTTCATAAACGACATATTCCGCTCAATACCATAACCAATGGATCAAAAATGCTCTAGACCTCACCTGCGGTGGCTCTTAGCTATACCCCTGAGAAATGGAAAACGCGGACATGGCCATATGACCGATATTTGGGAGGGCATCGCTTCGGCGTTTTGGCTGATCGCAGCAGCAGATCGCGATCTGATCGAAATCAGCTTGCGATCTTTGCAAGTGAGCCTCACTGCGCTTGTTTGTGCCAGTCTCATTGCGTTCCCACTTGGCACTATCCTTGCGCTACAACGGTTTCGCTTCCGGCGGGTTGTGATTTCACTGCTTAATGCACTGATGGGGTTGCCGCCTGTGGTGGTAGGATTGGTCGTTTATATCCTTTTGTCGCGCAGCGGACCTTTTGGTGTGTTTGGCCTGCTCTTTACGCCGACGGCAATGATCATCGCGCAAGTGATTATCATCACGCCACTGATCGCGTCGATTACACACCAAGCAATGCGTGATCTCTGGGCCGAGTATCATGACTTACTGATTTCGCTGAACACATCAAAATGGCAGCGCATGGTGACACTGATTTATGATGGGCGTCGCAGCTTGCTCACGGCTGCATTGGCAGGTTTTGGGCGTGCGATTGGTGAAGTGGGCGCGATTATGATTGTGGGTGGCAATATCGATCATGCAACCCGCGTGCTTACCACGGCCATCGCGCTTGAAACCGGCAAAGGTGATTTTGCGCTGGCACTTGGGCTTGGGTTTATTCTGATCGCGCTCGCACTGATCGTAAATCTCGCAATCCATTGGGTATCTGGCACTGAGCGTGAGGGGCGTTGGTAATGTTCCCGCTACTCTTAACCCAGGCCACCGTGCGCCGCAGAGGTAAATCGCTTTTGGGTCCTGTCGATCTCACCCTAGAGGGCAGCGGTGTGACAACGGTTATTGGCCCCAATGGCGCTGGAAAATCAACATTACTGCGGGTGATGCATGGGATTGAGCGGCTCTCAAGCGGGTCTGCCCATTGGGCCATCGCTGATCATGATGCACAAGCGCAGCAAGCCTTTGTGTTTCAGTCCCCCGTTATCCTACGCCGCAGCGTCAGAGAGAACCTGCGTTACCCACTTAAGCTACAAAAACGCCCGAAAGCAGAGCAGGATGAGCAAATTGAAAAATGGGCGCTGCAAGCGGATCTGACCCAGCATCTTGATCTGCCTGCAAACAGGCTATCTGGTGGAGAGCGGCAGAAATTAGCGCTGGCGCGCGCATTGATTTCATCACCTAAGGTATTGTTTTTAGATGAGCCTTGCGCAAATCTTGACGGTTATGCTACCCGCGAGATCGAAGCACTCTTGCAGCGCAGTGCTGCTGAGGGCACGACGATCATCCTCGCCACCCACGATATGGGACAAGCCCGCAGATTGTCTGATTATACCGTTTTTCTCTTGGCTGGCGCATGCATTGAACATGGGACGGATTGTTTGGCAAACCCGCAGACAGAGACGTTACGCGCCTTTTTACGTGGGGATATCATCACATGATCCGTGCCATTGCGATTGGTCTTTGTGTGCTCTTCCCACTAGGCGCTTGGGCAGAGACAGTCAGATTAGCTGTGACCACATCGTTTGAGAACTCTGGGCTCGCGGATGTGCTTTTGCCAGCGATTGCGCAAGACACCGGGTTAGAGGTGCAATTGCTGGTCGTTGGCACAGGCCAAGCGCTTCGCTTGGGTGAGGCTGGTGATGTGGATGCGATCCTTGTGCATGCGAAAACCGCAGAAGAGCGCTTTGTCGCGGCGGGTCATGCGCCCTACAGGCGCGAGATCATGTACAATGATTTTGTGTTTATTGGCCCAGAGGGTGACCCGGCTGATATCGCCACGGCCGCTTCTGCGTCTGAAGCCTTGGTCCGGGTTGCAGCCACAGCTGCTGATTTTATCAGCCGGGGCGATGACAGTGGTACACATAAAGCCGAACAGGCGCTTTGGATTACGGCAGGTTTCACCACCAGCGATCTCGGGCCTTGGTATAAATCTGTGGGGGCTGGTATGGGGGCGGCACTCAATACCAGCGTCGCGCTTGAAGCCTATGTGCTAAGCGACCGCGCCAGTTGGTTAAACTTTGGCAATAAGGGATCGCAAAAGATCCTTTTTGCGGGCGATCCTGCGTTGTTTAATCAATATAGTTTTTTACCGATGTCATCTGCGGTGCATCCGCATCTGAACTCTGCAGGCGCTGCGCGTCTTGAAAGCTGGCTCACCAGCCCCGCGGCCAAAGCCCTGATTGATGGGTATCACATTCAAGGACAACAGCTTTTTACCTTTAACGCTGCGCCGTGATTGCAAAAGGGCGTATCAAATGGCACCGACTGGGGGCCAGCCCCAGACACGACACCCCTGGGGGCCAGCCCCCAGACCCCCGGGATATTTCAAAA
>CAKMZE010000157.1 GCA_929200295.1 uncultured Alphaproteobacteria bacterium | reverse complement strand
AGGCAGGTCACCCTAGCTGGGGGCGCTGGTTCCGACATGTTGATGTCACCGTCACAAAAACCGCCAAAACGGTGATGAGCGGGTTCGAAGACCGGCCGCTGTTGATGTTAGACCGCGTGGGCGAGGGCCGTGTCGCGCTGATCGCATCAGATCAAAGCTGGCTTTGGGATCGCGGTTACGAAGGCGGCGGCCCGCAGTTGGAACTGCTCAGGCGTCTTGCCCATTGGATGATGAAAGAACCCGATCTCGAAGAAGAGGCGCTTTGGGTTGAGCCGGTGGGTCAAACCATGCGGATCATTCGCCGCACATTGGATGAAAGCATCCCAGATGTTGAGATCACAGGCCCTAATGGTCAAAAGGCGACCGTCAGCTTAGATGCCATTTCGCCGGGGCGATATGAAACACTCTGGGACGCCCCTGAAACGGGGTTTTACCGACTCAAGAACGGGGTAGCCGAGGCCGTGATCGCCTTAGGTCCTACAGCGCCGCGCGAGTTTGAACAAACCATTGCAAGCGGCGATGACCTTGCCCCGGTTGTGACGCAAACCCGTGGCGGTGTCATGGCATTATCAGAAGGTGATATCTCTGTCCGGCGTGTGCGTGAGGGCCGGGTTGCCGCTGGGCGCGGCTGGATCGGCATCACCCCAAGAAACGCCTATCAAACCGCAGATATTCAGATAAACCCATTGCTGCCAGCATGGCTTTATCTACTCTGCGCTGGGCTTTTGAGCATCGGCGCATGGCTCAGAGAGGGCCGTGAATAAATTCCGCTAGGACGGAATATTGGGGTGCTTTCCCAGCAATATATCGCGCGGCACGGATGAAAATTCGCGCATCCCAACAATCCACGCCACAACACATGTGGCTGCAAATAACGCAAATGGGCCGAGCAACCATGCCAATGCGCCAAGCGCGAAATACATTGATCGCAAGCCGCGGTTAAAATTCATTGCCGCCCGAATGTTTAGCTCAGCCGCTTGTGCTGCACGTGGCTTTGCCAGCGCATCCTGCGGGTCATTCGGCACGGCGGCCATCATCACAGAGCAATAACCAAACACGCGGTTTGCCCACACAAATTTCAAAAACCCATCGGTGAGCAAAACCGCAACTAGCCCAAGCTTGAGCTGCCAGATCAACACAGGAATATCAGCCGATGCGACCTCGGCCGCGACACCGCGCAATGGATCAGTATTTGCGATCAACGCCAGCACACCACCAATCGCCAAAACACAAGTCGATGCGAAAAACGCGGTGCCTTGGCGCAGGCTCGCCATGATCTGGCTGTCAAAGATACGCGGCTCACGCGTCAGAAATACTTGCAGCCATGCGCGACGGTTCTCTGCCATGATCTTTGTCACCGACGGGCGCTTTGTAGGGGGATGTTCAATCACCCAACCCAAGAGAACCCAAACCCCCAACAAAAACCCTGCTGCGGCCCAATCAAGACGGCTTAATACCGATAAATGATCCCAAAAATCCATGTTTTATCTCTACGCGCAAATCCTAAAACTTGCCATTCCTATAAATTGGTTATATTTTATTACCAATACAAGCATAAGGTGCTCATCATGGATATGCCTACCCCAAATCCGCAGGTCATTGCCCGCAAATCTGAGCTGGTCTCGCGCTTACGCGGGGTTCTTCCCGCTGAGTCTGTCATTGATGATCCACGTGAAACCAAAGCCTATGAATGTGATGCGCTCTCAGCTTACCGCTGTCCACCGCTTTGTGTTGTCCTTCCCGCTAGCACGCAGGAGGTGTCCCAGATCATGCGCATCTGTCATGACATGCAGGTGCCCGTTGTCCCGCGTGGCGCTGGCACGTCGCTGGCTGGTGGGGCGATGCCAACGGCTGATGCGGTGATCCTAGGCGTGGCAAAGATGAATGCTGTATTGGACACCAACTATGCAGATCGCACGATCCGCGTGCAAACCGGGCGCACCAACCTAAGTGTCACAGGTGCTGTCGAAAACGACGGGTTCTTTTACGCACCAGACCCGTCATCGCAGCTCGCTTGTGCGATTGCTGGTAATATCGCGATGAACTCTGGCGGTGCGCATTGTCTCAAATACGGGGTGACGACCAATAATCTGCTTGGTGTCACATTGGTCACAATGACGGGCGAGGTCCTAGAGATCGGCGGCGCGCATCTTGATAGCGGTGGCTATGATCTATTGGGGCTGATCTGCGGCTCTGAAGGGCAATTGGGCGTCGTGACAGAGGCCACATTGCGCATTCTGCGCAAACCAGAGGGTGCCCGCCCTATTCTTATTGGGTTCAATTCCAACGAAGTCGCTGGTGCATGTGTCTCTGACATCATCAAGGCGGGTGTTTTACCTGTGGCGATTGAATTTATGGATCGCCCGATTTTGGAAATCACCGAACGCCACGCACAAGCTGGTTACCCCGATTGTGAGGCCTTGCTTATCGTCGAGGTCGAAGGGTCAGACACTGAGATCGACGCGCAATTGGCGATGATCAAACGCATCGCACGGTCGCATAATCCCGTTGAACTGCGCGAAGCGGCCAACGCAGAAGAGGCCGGACGCATCTGGCTTGGCCGCAAAAGCGCCTTTGGTGCGGTGGGGCAAGTTGCTGATTACATGTGCCTTGATGGCACAATCCCAGTGAGCGAATTACCAAGGGTTCTCAAAGGGATTGAGGAAATTTCAGCGCGATACGGGCTCAAGGTTGGGAACGTCTTTCATGCAGGCGATGGCAACATGCACCCGCTCATCATGTTTGACGCCAATAAACCCGGCGATCTCGAGAAGTGCGAACAATGCGGCGCGGATATTCTGCGGCTTTGTGTTGAGGTCGGCGGGTGTCTCACAGGTGAGCACGGCGTGGGCATCGAAAAGCGCGATCTGATGGGCGCGCAGTTCACCGATGCCGATCTAGAGGCCCAGATGCAGATCAAGGATGTGTTTGACCCCCATTGGCTTTTGAACCCGGCCAAAGTGTTCCCGCTTAACGTCAGCGCCACGCGGCGCAGCCCTAAAGCGGCATAGAAAGGGCGCATCATGACACCCCAAACAGAGCAAGAGCTGGCCGAGGCCGTCGCCTCAGCCAAAGGCCCCTTACATATCAAAGGCGGCGGCACACGCCCCATCGGTAATCCTATGATCGGCGCGGCATTAAGCACGCGTGATATGTCAGGTATCACACTTTATGAGCCGGGGGCGCTGACCCTTGTGGCCAAAGCGGGCACGCCGCTCTCTGATATCGAAGCCACTCTCGCCGCTGAAAACCAACGGCTCGCGTTTGAACCCATGGATCATCGTGTGCTTTTGGGAACCCAAGGCACGCCAACCATCGGCGGGGTCGTTGCCGCCAACGTCAGTGGTGCAAGACGCATTGCGGTGGGTGCGTGCCGTGATCATTTGCTTGGCCTGCGCTTTGTGGATGGCAATGGCACCATCATCAAAAACGGTGGCCGCGTGATGAAGAATGTCACCGGCTATGATCTGGTCAAGCTTTTGGCGGGATCATATGGCACCTTGGGCGTGATCAGCGAGGTGTCGTTAAAGGTGCTCCCCATACTCGAAACATCCGCCACGTTGATGCTGCATGACCTATCGTTGCAAGACAGTGTTGCAGCCATGTCTACGGCATTGGGATCCCCGTTTGAAATCACCGGTGCCGCTCTTTATGCCGGGCAAACCTGCCTGCGGATCGAAGGGTTTGCAGCATCGGTCGATTACCGGTTTGACCAACTCAAAACGCTCTTGGGCAGCTATGGTGAGATCACGCGCGTTGATCATGACGACAGTGCAGCACTTTGGCAGGATATCACAAACGTCGCTGCCTTTCATGACCACACAACCGTTTCACGCGTCTCGATCAAACCAAGTGCCGCTGCAAATTTTGCCACGACCGTGCGGCAGACCACTGCCTGTGACATCATGCTAGATTGGGGCGGTGGGCTGATGTGGTTTGGCATGACACCCGAGCATGCCCGAAGTGCCACGACCGATCATTCTCTCACCGCAGACGCGAGTTTTGCGCAGGCGCATCAAGAGCTACAGCGCTTGGCCCTCAAAGAA
>CAKMZE010000156.1 GCA_929200295.1 uncultured Alphaproteobacteria bacterium | reverse complement strand
CCACCACTGGGGGCCAGCCCCCAGACCCCCGGGATATTTCAAAACCTAAGAATGAGGGGATACATCAGGCATGTGGGAATTTATGCGTGCGATTGCTTTGACCCCATGGTCACCACTCTGGAAATCCTTTAGGATCTCTTTGACAGATTTTCCATTGCTGCTGATAACATGACAAAACCTTCTGATAACCCTGCTGATCCGTTTAAAAAGGCACTCGCTGAGGCGACCCGTGTCATCGCAGATGATCCTGATCTTGCGGTCACCTATTCTGTTGATCCTGCAGGGCAAACGGCTGATACGGTACGCCTGCCGCAGGTGTCACGCAGGTTGTCGCAAGATGAGGTGTTATTGGCACGTGGCACCGCCGATGCCTTTGCCTTGCGCCACAAATTTCATAACGCGCGCACCAACGCCCGCTATCTACCACAAGGGCAAATGGCACGTGATTTATATGATGCGATGGAAACAGCCCGCATCGAGGCAGTGGGCGCGCGTCATATGCCAGGCACTGCCGGCAATATCGATGCCAAGATCGAAAATGATGCGGCCCGCAAAGGCTATGATCAAATCACCGATAGTGCCGATGCGCCATTGGCCACGGCAGCGGGCTATCTGATCCGGCATTTAGCACCCGGGCGCGATTTGCCGCCCGGCGCTGATAATGTGATGTCGCTTTGGCGCGAATTTATCGAAGAGCGCTGCGATGGTACGCTTGAGACCCTTGATGAGCTGATCGATGATCAACGTGCTTTTGCGAAATTTGCGCGCCAGATCATCGCAGATTTAGGCTATGCGGATCAATTGGGTGATGACCCCGATGCGCTTGATGACGATCAAGAGGATGAGGCGGAAAACGATACCCAAGACGACGAAGACGAGCCAGATAGCACTGGCGATGATGACAGTGATGGCGAGGAGGCAGAAGCCGCCCCAGAGCAATCGCAAGAAGAACAGCCCGACCAAAGCCAAGCCGAGATCAGCATGGATGACCAGGCTGATGCCGAGATGGGCGAAGAAACCGAGATGCCCGATGGGGAGGCCCCGCCAGAGCTGCCAAAGCCACAACCGATTTCGGATGCTGACCCCAATTACCGTGTCTTTGCCAGCGATTATGATGAAGAGGTACGTGCAGAGGATCTAGCTGAAACGGCAGAGTTAGAGCGTTTGCGCAGCTATCTCGACCAGCAGTTAGAGCCTCTTAAGGGGGCCGTGTCGCGGCTTGCCAATAAATTACAGCGCCGCTTGCAGGCCCAACAAAACCGCTCATGGGAATTTGACCTTGAGGAAGGGATGTTGGACGCAGGCAGGCTTGCGCGTGTTGTGGCGAACCCCACCACGCCACTGTCGTTTAAAATGGAAAAAGACACGGAATTTCGCGATACATGTGTGACGCTCTTGCTTGATAATTCAGGCTCAATGCGGGGGCGGCCGATTTCGATCGCGGCGATCTGTGCCGATGTGATGGCCCGCACGCTTGAGCGTTGCGCCGTGAAGGTTGAGATCCTTGGCTTTACCACCAAAGCCTGGAAAGGCGGCATGGCCCGTGAAAAGTGGCTCAATGATGGACGTCCCGCGACGCCGGGGCGGCTTAATGATCTGCGGCATATCATTTATAAATCCGCCGATGCCCCATGGCGGCGCACCCGTCCGAACCTTGGTCTGATGATGAAAGAGGGGCTGCTAAAGGAAAACATTGATGGTGAGGCGCTGGAATGGGCGCAACGCCGTTTGCTCGCCAGGCAAGAGCAGCGCAAGGTGCTCATGGTGATCTCTGACGGTGCCCCTGTTGATGACAGCACGCTATCTGTGAACCCCGCGAATTATCTCGAAAAGCATTTGCGCGATGTCATTGATATGGTTGAAAAGCGCAAAGCGATTGAACTGGTCGCCATCGGCATTGGCCATGATGTGACCCGCTATTATGACCGCGCTGTGACCATCACCGATGTAGAACAGCTTGCTGGGGCCATGACTGACCAATTGGCCAGCCTGTTTGAGGCAGATCCGCGCAAACAAGCGCGCATGTTAAATATGCGCAAGGCGAGCTGACCCAGCTGCGATTAAAGCTTAAGGATATGAAAATGTTGCAAAGTTTTCATGCGCAATCCACGCCAGAGCAAGGGCCACCGCGGCTTGCGCTTTTGCGAAAGGCCATGGTGGAAGCGGGGGTAGATGGCTTTCTCATCCCGCGTGCTGATGCGCATCAAGGCGAATATGTAGCCCCTTGTGATGCGCGGCTCGCGTGGCTCACTGGATTTACAGGATCAGCCGGCTTTTGTGTGGCATTAGATGATAGGGCCGCCGTATTCGTTGATGGGCGCTACCGGGTTCAGGTGCGCAGTCAGGTGGCCTCTGATTTTACCCCTGTGAATTGGCCGGAAACATCGCTGAGCACTTGGCTCAAATCAGAAATGGGTGCTGGCATTTGTGGCTTTGATCCTTGGCTGCATACTGTTGATGAAATCAGCCAATTGCGCCATCCGCTTTTAAAAAGCGATATCACGCTGCACCCCACTGATAATCTGGTCGATCAGATTTGGGATGACCGCCCTGCCCGCCCCACGCCCGCATTTACGGCGCACCCCCTGAAATATGCCGGCGAAGCGCATGATGAAAAGCGTCAGCGCCTTGCACAAGAGCTGACCGCCAGAGCCGCTATTATCACATTGCCCGATAGCATCGCCTGGCTTTTAAACATACGCGGCACAGATATTGAGCGAAATCCTGTCCCTCAGGCGTTTGCGCTACTGCATGATACAGGCAAGGTCACGCTTTACGCATTGCTCGGCAAAACGGATGCGCTCAAAGACCACCTTGGTCCTGACATCATAGTGAAGCCTGAGAGCGATTTTATAAACGATCTGGCACGTATGAACGGCACCGTGCAGATCGACCCTAAATCCTGCCCAATTGCGGTGACGCAAGCCTTAGCAACTGGCGACGCAGACATCTTACACGTACCTGACCCTTGCATCCTGCCCAAAGCCTGTAAGAACGCGACAGAGATCGCAGGCGCAAAGGCCGCGCATTTGCGCGATGGGGTGGCAATGGTGAACTTTCTGTCATGGCTCGATGAAACCGCCCCCTTGGGACAGCTCACAGAGATTGATGTTGTCAAGCAGCTCGAAAGGTTCCGACAGGCGACAGGCGCACTGTTAGACATCAGCTTTGAAACCATCTCAGGTGCTGGGGCGCATGGCGCGATTGTCCATTACCGCGTGACAGAAGAGAGCAATGCCCAAGTCATCCCCGGCGATCTATTGCTCGTCGATTCTGGTGGGCAATATGTGGATGGGACCACTGACATCACGCGCACAATAGGCATTGGCGATCCAAAGCCGGAACATATCACCTGCTATACCCGCGTGTTACAAGGTATGATTGCGATCAGCCGCGCACAGTTTCCAGCGGGGATCAGCGGTCAGCATCTCGATGCGATTGCGCGCCTTCCGCTTTGGGCGGCGGGGCAAGATTACGACCATGGCACGGGGCATGGGGTTGGCAGCTATCTGAGCGTGCATGAAGGACCGCAGGGCCTGTCGCGCCGCGCGACCACGCCTTTTGCTAGGGGTATGATCCTCTCAAATGAGCCAGGCTATTACCGTGAAGGCGCATTTGGCATCCGCATTGAGAACCTGCTGGTTGTGGTGGATGCGCCTGTTCTCGCAGGTGCAGATGATCGCAAAATGCTGACGTTTGACACGCTCACATATGTCCCGCTTGATCGCCGCTTAATTGATGTATCGGCCCTAACAGATGCAGAGCGTGCATGGATTGAAGCGTATCACCAGCATACGTTTGATCTTCTCTCCCAGCATGTTGAAGGCCCCACATTGCGCTGGCTAGAAAGCGCCTGCGCACCGCTTACCGGCTAAGACACCCGAAACGAAACCCTATCAACACACATGCAATAAGGTTGGGAGCTATAAAGTGGGTCATTTTGCGCACTGCGGACTTAAATACACTATTAGAGCGTATGAAATTTCGGATGGTCCCAATATGAAAGATTTACCGCACCCAAAATAATACATAAATAGATACTGTTTCACCCCACGATCAAAATAATACGGTTTGAACGTGGGGATGGGGTTAGACAGATTATATGCTATAATGACTGTAAATCTTTTTCCCTGTACTCAATGTAAATGCCGTTCATCGCCTCATGAGATTCTGGATCAGCATGGTTTGCGAATAAGCGAACCTCCGTAGGTTTTCCATATTCTGTGAAATTTACTAGGCAGTACACCCATTAATTTCTGTTCAAACACATGATCTTGTGATTC
>CAKMZE010000155.1:3056-4368 GCA_929200295.1 uncultured Alphaproteobacteria bacterium | reverse complement strand
GCGCAGATCAATATAGCCCGAAGCGACAATGCCCGCATCTTCGAGCGCTTTGATTTCGCGACGCAGAATAGCGATCACCGCAGGGTATTCATCGCGCATATAAATAAAGGCTGTCTCGGCCTCAACGGCCCAAGCCGCAATCAGCATCCCCTCAAGAAAGAGATGCGGCGTGCGTTCCAGATAATAGCGGTCTTTGAATGTCCCTGGCTCGCCCTCATCGCCATTCACAGCCAGATAACGCGGGCCAGGGTTTGCACGCACAAATCCCCATTTTTTACCAGAAGGAAAGCCCGCACCCCCTAAACCACGCAGACCAGAGGCGAGAACCTGCTCTTGCACAGCCTCCCAGTCGCCATCTGCGCGCAATGCTTTGAGCTGCGCATAACCACCAGCCGCAACATAGGTGCTGTAATCTTCGTAATCAGGCACATGCGCATGTGTGTCATCTGCGGCAATTGCCGCCTGCACCTTGGCCAGATCCGCATGATCGATATGATTATGCCCCAGCTCGAGCACAGGTGCCGTATCACAACGCCCCATACAAGGTGCGCGTACAACACGGACTTCGTTTGCATCTAAGCCGTCTTCAAGCGCTTTTTGCAGCGCTTCTGCACCCGCGAGCTCGCATGACAGGCTATCACACACACGAATTGTGAGGCTCGGCGGTGGGGTCTCGTCCTCTTTGACGACATCGAAATGCGCATAAAATGTTGCAACTTCATAGACTTCAGCTTGACCGATGCGCAGCTCCTCGGCCAGTGCGCGCAAATGCGCCGCTGAAAGACAGCCATAGCTGTCCTGAATAAGGTGCAAATACTCGATCAACAGATCACGGCGATGCGGGCCTTCCCCGATCAGGGCTTTGACCTCATCCCACGCCTGATCATCAAGCTGGCGTCCCTTGGGCGTGTGCCGCCCCTTACCACGCCCTGATTTCCAGACGCCCCGGCGCCCATCAGGTGATTGATCTGTTTTGTCATCAAGCGCCATTTCAGTCGCTCCTTTGTTCACAAGTTACCGCTTTATAGACTGGCTTTGCACCATGATGATATGCAAATGCGACACCAAAACACTCAGACACGTTCTTCGGACCTGTTGCATGCTTGCAGAAGCTGCCACAACGTCACGATTTGCCGCAATGACCTTTTCATATTTCTATGCTAAGCGCCGCTTTATGTTACCGAGTTCATTCTTTCTCTTCGCTTTTGCGACCCTCACACCTGCTGTTTTGATCGGCATTGCCGCAATTTATGGTGGATGGTGGGTCTTATGTGCTGTGGCGTTTCTGACGGCGCTCACGGCGTCACTTGAT
>CAKMZE010000155.1:1264-3046 GCA_929200295.1 uncultured Alphaproteobacteria bacterium | reverse complement strand
CTTGATGAATTGGTCAAGCGGATCACCACACCTGTGGCAGCGACCGAATTTCCTGCATCTGATAATCTATGCCTCTTGCTTGGGCTGCAACATTTTGCATTGCTCTTTGTGACAGTTGGCGCCCTTTCGGGCGATTATCTGGGGTTAGCTGAAAAGCTTGGGCTTTTCGCGGCGGCTGGGCTGTTCTTTGGGCAAGTCAGTAATTCAAACGCACATGAGCTTATTCACCGCGGGAGCAGATTACTGCACCGGACTGGTATGTGGCTCTATATCTCGCTTATGTTTGGTCATCATACCTCTGCGCATGTGCTTGTGCATCACATCCATGTGGCCACACGCAAAGACCCCAATACAGCGCGCCTCGGCGAAAGCTTTTACCGCTTTACCGCGCGCGCTTGGAGAGGATCATTTCGCGCAGGATACCGCGCTGAATCTATGCGATTAGCGCAGATTGGACGCTCGCAGTTTTATAACCCCTATTGGCTGTATATCGCAGGTGCTGTGTTTTTCATCTGCGTCGCTGCGGCCATTGGTGGGATCAAAGGGGTTGTTGCTTATCTCGCGATCTGCACGTTTGCCCAGACACAGCTGATGATGTCGGATTACGTGCAGCATTACGGGCTGATGCGCAGCTCAGATGCGCAAGGTAAGTTTGAAACGGTCAATGACCGCCATAGCTGGAATAGTCCGCATTGGTTTTCATCCGCGCTGATGCTCAATGCACCGCGACATTCTGCCCATCACGCGCATCCCAGCCGCTCATTTGCATCGCTCTATTTGCCAGAGGATGGGCCAATGTTGCCCCGCGCCCTGCCTGTAATGGCTTGCGTCGCACTTTACCCCAGACTTTGGCGACGTGTGATGGATGATCGTGCACGTGAATGGGGCGCTGTTTAAAATCGCACCCGGGCGGCTATAGTAACCGCCCCTGCGGATCGTTTGACAAACTGGCATGGCCATCCGCAAATTCAATATCGACATCGCGCGCTTTCTTGAGCGAGGCAGTATCCGTCACCACCTGCCCGTCCCCGCGCACCACAGCATAGCCGCGTTTTAATGTCTCGCGATATCCCAATGTTTCACGCAAGCGGTCTGTTGCAGTAAGCTTAGCAATGCGCTCGGCTTGTTGTCGCGTCGCGTGATGCGAAAGCTGGCGCAAGAGATCATGCAAACGTTCGCCCTGTCGTGTAAGGTCCGGCTTGCGCAAGGATTGCCCTGCAATCTTATCTTGCGCACGGCGCATCACATGCGCATGGGCCGTAGGAAGACGGACAGAGAGCGCATCTAACCGGCGTTTCATATCTGTGATCCCGAGCCCCAGAACATTGGGGCGCAACGCGCCAGTGCTTTGGGCAAGCCTAACGCGCTTTTGCGCGATTGCGGCTTGCAGGCCCCGCGGAAGCCGCGCTGTGACATAATCCAAACGTTGCCTTGGGGTTTCCAACAACGCCTCGGGTTGCGGCAAAGCCCGTCCCAAATCTGCAATACGTTGTTTGCGTGGGGCTAACCCACCTGTCAGCGCCCTTGTCAGACGGCTGCCTTGTTGTTCCACCCACGCCAAGAGCTCAACCCGCACAGGCACTGCCAGCTCAGCTGCGGCCGTCGGTGTTGGCGCACGCATGTCAGAGGCATAATCAATCAGCGTCGTATCCGTTTCATGCCCCACAGCCGAAATAAGCGGGATATCCGATGCGGCTGCCGCACGCACGACGTTTTCTTCGTTAAACCCCCATAGGTCCTCAAGCGATCCACCGCCCCGCGCCACGATCAATAGATCCGGGC
>CAKMZE010000155.1:0-1254 GCA_929200295.1 uncultured Alphaproteobacteria bacterium | reverse complement strand
CGCGGCAAGGCCCCGCCGGGTGTCATCGCGTTAAATCCATTGATCGCAGACGTGACCTCTGGCGCGCATTTCTGCCCTTGCACGGCCACTGGCCACACCAATACCTTACGCGGGAAGCGATCCCGCAAGCGGTGCAGAATATCCCGGATAACAGCGCCCGAGGGTGATGTGACAACCCCGATTACCTCTGGCAGATAGGGCAAATCCTGCTTGTTTTCCCGCGCAAAAAGCCCCTCAGCGGTTAATGCCGCCTTGCGCTTTTCGAGCATCGCCATCAAAGCACCCGCACCCGCAGGGGCGATGTCTTCGATGATCATCTGATATTTTGATTGCCCGGGAAACGTCGTCAGCTTGCCCGTGGCGATGATTTCCATCCCCTCTTCTGGCTGCACGACAAGCCCCTTAGCACGGCCCTTCCAGACAACAGCGGCTAACACCGCGCGATCGTCTTTGAGATCCAGATAAAGATGCCCAGACGAAGGACGCGAGACGCGGCCAACCTCGCCACGCACCTTGACATGCGAGAACCCGCTTTCAACCGCCTTTTTCACAGCGCCTGAAATCTCGGCCACTGTAAATTCTGGCGCATTGCTCGCCGGTGTTTCCTCTTCGAAAAGCTCCATGCTCTCCCCTTGTCGTCACTTACTTGCAACCTTAGAACGCAAATCAACAAAGGCCAACGAGGAAGATGCAATGAACATCATGATTTTAGGCAACGGCGGGCGAGAGCACGCGTTGGCTTGGGCGATCAATCAAAACCCAAAATGTGACAAACTGATCGTGGCCCCCGGAAATGCAGGCATTGCCCAGATCGCAGAGTGTGTAGATTTCGATATCTGCGACGGGCCTTCTGTGGTCGATTTTGCCACGCGAAATGCGATTGATTTCGTTGTCATCGGCCCCGAGGCGCCATTGGCTGCGGGCGTTGCAGATGCATTGCGTGCGGCAGAGATCCTGACCTTTGGCCCCTCTGCCGCTGCCGCGCAATTGGAAGCGTCCAAAGCCTTTACCAAAGACATTTGCGATGCCACAGGCGCACCAACGGCAGGTTACGCGCATTTTCAAGATTTGGAACCAGCACTCACATATACACGCGACCAAGGTGCCCCCATCGTGATCAAGGCCGATGGATTGGCCGCAGGCAAAGGTGTCACAGTTGCAATGACCCTGGATGAGGCCGAAGACGCGCTTACTGCATTGTTCCGGTCACCAGACGCAGAAGTTGTGATCGAAGAGAATCTTGAGGGTGAGGAG
>CAKMZE010000154.1 GCA_929200295.1 uncultured Alphaproteobacteria bacterium | reverse complement strand
TCGCGATTAAAGTCATCCAGCACGTTCAGGGTTCGGATCGAACGACCATCCGCCAGTTGATCTGCCATAAAATCCATCAACCATGTGTCGTTTGGGACTTCAGGTACGGCCAAGGATTCAGGTTTGTCCCGCTTGAGGCGCTTCTTGGGCTTGATCCGCAGGTTCAGCTCCAACTCGTAAATAAATCCGATAGACGCGCTTGTGGTTCCATTTGAAGCCCTTCACGTTGCGCAGATACAGAAAGCACAGGCCAAAGCCCCAGCTTCGCTTGTTGGCCGTCAACCGCTCCAACCAGTCCGCGATCTCTTCGTTCTCGTCACTCAGAACGGGACTGTATCTGTAGCAGATCTCGCTTATCTCGAACGTACGGCACGCGAGCGCGATGCTGACACCGTGCCGCACGACTGCATTCATTCATGGCCATCTCTCGTCTTCGAGACGGCCTTAACGCTTTTTTCCAAGCGCCTCTTTCAGAAGATCGTATCTCGCATGCTCATCTCAGCATACATGCGCTTCAAGCGGCGGTTCTCCTCCGCCATGTCCTTCATCTCAGAAATCAAAGACGCGTCCATGCCCCCAAACTTGGCCCGCCATTTATAAAACTGGCGCTGCTCATTCCATGTTCGCGGCACAGTTCGGAAACTGGCACGCCGCCCTCTGCTTGCTTCAGGATCACCATGATCTGCGCGTCGTTGAATTTTGCGTTCTTCATCCGAATTCTCCTCGGTCAATTTTGCCGGAAAAATTCTACTTTTGAACACCACTAAGTTTCGGGAGGATTACCGCAGTATTGTTCCAACGAGTATCAAAAGCGTTTGAAAAAGCACCGTTTCAAGGTATCAATGAGTGGTAAAGGTAATTGCTACGACAATTCCATGGTCTTGCGTCGGGAAAACAGTGCTCCACACTGTTTTCTAATCCTTCTCACATTCTTCAAATCAATCAAAGCAGAGCTAATCTGGCGCAACCAATGGGAAACAATACGCCAAGCCGAAGGGGCAATATTCCAGTATATCAACGGATTTTATAATCCAAGTCGCAGGCACTCGTCGCTAGGTGGTAAAAGCACCTTGGCATTTGAAAGAAAGGACGCATAAATGAGTTGAGAGGCCGGAAATAAGCGGGACAAGAGCAGCTTGATTGGTAAAAATTTCCGGTGTTCTGCCGCGCATTCACAGACTGTGTTAAGCTGCGCGGCAGAACATTTGATTAGGCTCGAACCGCTTTCATAAAGCGGTCTTTGATCACCACGGGGTCCATCGTGATGACGGGCATTTTTGCATTGCCGCTATCGCATTTTACGACCATGATGGTCATTTCACCGCTGTCCAGCGCCTCTTGCAAGACTTTGCCCGTGTCCACGTCTTGGCATTCAATCACACGGTCGCATCCGCAGGCCTCGGCCACTTTGGTGAGTGATGTTTTCTTGCCCGCATAGGTGGGTTGATCGCCAGTTGACCCATAAGAGCCATTGTCGATGATCATCAGGATAAAGTTGCCCGTCGAATTATTGGCAATCGTAGGCAATGTGCCAAGATTGGTCAGCACAGAGCCATCGCCATCAATGGCGATCACAGGCTTTGGCTGCGCAAGCGCCAATCCAAACCCGATAGATGACGCAAGGCCCATCGTGCCGAGCATATAAAAATTGCTGGCGTTGTCGTCGATCATGTGCAGCTCTTGGCTGGGCAGACCGATGTTGCAAACAACAAGGTGCGGATTAAGGATCGGGGCGATTTCTTTGAGAATTTCAGAACGGATCATTGGTCGCCATAGCCTCCCCAGAAGTTTGCATCGGTCAGGATCGCGACCGGTTTATTGCACATGAATGTATATTTTAGGATCATATCCAGCTCTTCCACGTCTGATTGTTTGTGAAAGTGATATGTGGGGATATTCATCTGCGCCAAGAGCGCTTTGGTGTGCACAGCCATTTCGACCTGACAGGCTACTGGTTCGCGCAGCTCGCCGCGGTAGCTGATCAACATGGGCAGGGGCATGCGGTAATATTGGATCAATGTCGCAAGCGTGTTGATCGTCACACCAATCGCTGTGTTTTGCATGATGATGGCAGGGCGTTTACCCCCCATCCACGCACCAGCACAGAGCCCCATACCTTCGTCTTCTTTGTTGGACGGGATATGGAAAATCTCGTCGCGCGCATCGATCTCATCGATCACACCAGCCAGCTGCTTGCAGGGGACTGTCGTGACAAAGGAGATATCATTCGCAACAAGATCATCTGTGATCTTCTTGTCGATGTTCATTGTGGTTCTGCCTTTCGTTTGCGGCGCGTAAGCGGCACCTTGGTGTATCTGGTTTCGGGCGGTTTCAGGCCCATGGATCAAGTATAATTTTAGGCGATGCGACCTGTCCTGCGAGAAGATCAGCAAACGCTGTGCCGCCTTCGGCAAGCGGGCGGTTTTCCGTCCAATCAAGCGGACCCAAGCGCCCATCAAAGATGGCCTGAGCCGTATCGCGAAAATCCTGCATTGTGTAGGTGTAAGTGCCGATGAAAGTGATCTCTTGCAAGGTCATACGGCGCACGTCCAGCCCGTCTTCACTATCGCCCAGACCCACATGCGCGATCACGCCACCCGGCGCTGCATGGGTTGAGGCCAAGCTGCGTGTCGCAGCATAGCCAACGGCATCAATGACCAATGGGAAAAGCGCCTTTGTTTGTGCCACAGTCGTTTGTCCGCAAGCCTGAGTAAGGTAGTCGCGGCGCGCTGGATTTGGTTCAACAATTGTGATGTTGTCCAGCCCCATCGCGCGCAGGGCCAATGCCGCAGCCAGCCCAATCGCACCACCACCAATCACAAGCGCAGAGCGATCCATGCTTGGGTGCAAAGCGGCCAGAGCAAGCCGTGCTGCATGCCAGCTTACGGCAAGTGGCTCTGCGAGGGCGGCCTTTGTCATTGGCACCGTATCAGGGACCGTTACCAAATTTCTCTCTGGCATGGTGATATATTGTGCAAATGCCCCCTCGCGCGGTGGCATCGAGATGATCTCGCGGGTTGGGCAGAGGTTCTCGCGTCCCGCTTGGCAGGCTTGGCATGTCCCACATGTAACGAGCGGGTTGATGGTGACGCGGCGGCCGTCTTGCGCGCCGCCGATAATCGTTCCGGCGGCCTCATGCCCAAGGATCAGTGGCGCAGGTCTGCGCGCATCATGTCCAAGGTATGCATGCATATCAGAGCCACAGATGGCTGCCGCAGATACTTGCATAATGACGTCGTTTTCTCTGCATTTAGGCGCAGGTTCCTCACGATATGTGATTTCTTGGGTATTGGTATAAACAAGTGCTTTCATAATAGTCTCTTGGTTGTCAGTGGTCGCGGATTATTTTGCTGTGAATCCGCCATCAATATGTATTACCTGTCCGGTAACATAATCCGAGGCATGACTGGCCAAAAATACGCAAGTACCATCTAGCTCTTCCAACTTGCCATTGCGACCGATAGCAGTTTGTTGAGCGAGTTGCTGAGACAAATCGGTATTATCAAAAACCGCCTGTGTTAACTCCGTAGGAAAGAAGCCCGGTGCAATGGCATTGCAGCAAACTCCGCTGGCTGACCAGGCCTCTGCCATTGCTCGGGTTAGCTGAGCGACACCGCCTTTAGAAGCGCCATAAGCAATGCCATTGGCAAAGGCTCGGCTAGACTGTAGGGAAGCGACATTGATGACTTTTCCCCAGCCTTTCTTTTGCATTGTTGGCACCTGCTTCTGGGCTAAAAAAAACGGTATTTTTAGATTTAAATCCAGTGTTTGATCCCATGACTCAGATGTTACCGTGTCTGCATGCTGACGTAAGTTTACGCCTGCGGTATTACAGAGTATATCAATTGAGCCAAAAGGCTGATTGGCTGCGCTAACAATGTCATCCAAGTTCGAAATATCGCCTAAATCAGCGCATAGTGTAGCAGATTTTCTGCCTAGATCTGAAAGCTCTTGGGACAGGCTTTCTAATCTATCTGCACGGCGACCTAATAAGACCACCGAGGCTCCAGCTTTAGACTGCTGTGCGCCCATACACGAAGATGCGCCAGTAATGAGCGCAACTTTGTTGCTTAAATCAAATAATGACATTAGTTATCCGACTGAAGGTTAAATGCTTCGCCCGGGAAGTACTTCGCCAAGCGATCATCACCTGTTCTAGCGTGTGCTTCCATGCCTTCTAGGCGTGAAATTCTCGCACAAGCCGCTGCAACCTCTCTGTTGGCTTCTTGAGTCATGCGCTGAGTGGTTACTGTTTTAACAAATTTACCTGCTGATAAACCACCGGTATAGCGTGCAGCACCTTTAGTTGGCAAGATATGATTAGTGCCAGAACATTTGTCACCAAAGGCGACTGTAGTCTCTTCACCTACAAATAATGAGCCATAGTTACGTAGACGCTGCACCCACCAATCTAAGTTGTCACAGTGAACTTCTAAATGCTCGGCGGCATAAAGATCGCTGATAACTGCGGCTTCCTCATCAGTATCACA
>CAKMZE010000153.1:2014-4734 GCA_929200295.1 uncultured Alphaproteobacteria bacterium | reverse complement strand
CGGTCCTCTCTGATGGGGGCCGCACCGGACGTCCGCGCAAGGAACTCTTTGCGCCGGGTGCTTTCAAGTATTCTGTTGAAACGAACCAAGAGGTTCACTTGTTGGCTGGACATAGCTTTGACCGTCCACTTGCAAGCCGTGGCGCGGGTTCTCTAACCCTAGAGGATACACCCGAGGCCCTGTTGTTTTCAGCAAATATTGCCCCCGAAATGATGGAAGTAACTCACGTGCGAGACGCTATGGCGGGTCTGTCCGCTGGGCTGGTGGTTGGTATTTCGCCGGGGTTCCGCATTCCGCCTCAACAGACTGTACCGGATGCTGAGGAAGTCACTGAGGAAGATCCAAGCGAAGGCCGCGCCCTGATCCGCACAATCAAACAAGCGATCCTGTTTGAGCTAAGTCTTGTGGTTCGCCCTGCGTATTCAGAAACCGAAATTGAGGCGCGGAATTGGGATGTTTCAGGCGCTGCGCTTGATACTCCGAAACGCAATAATATAGCGAGGTATCGTTAATGATTGATATCATTAAAGAATTTGAGAATACCCCGGCGGGGTATCCCGCTGTGCCTTCTGATTTATCCACAGTAGCGATGGCTTTGAATGTGGATATGATCTGGGCAAGGATCGAAAGCTACACCGCGCATCGCTTTACTGAGCGTGAGGTGGTTTGGACCTTACGAGCAGACGCCGGGGATGAGTTTCACCCGCGTTTGACGCCAGTGGTGTCTAGTGTGGCTCATTATTGGGATGAGCAATGGGAAAGTATAACCCTGCGGAACGGGCCTATGGGCATTTGCCTGCCCTTTGATGGCACATTTAAGATCACGGCCCAAGTCGGGGCTGGCGACGTGCCTGCACCCGTTTCTGAGGCATTCCGACGCTTGGCTGAATATCTTGCCGATGATCCGGGAACGGCGGGTGCCTCAGGAACCAAAGTCGCAATTGGACCCATCCAAGAAGAACTGACACGCAGCCCGAATTGGATCGCGCGGGCAATGCAACAAAGCGGCGCTGGTGATCTGTTGCGCAATTATCGGAGGGCTTGATATGTGGCCATTCAAACGAAAAGAGCCTGAGATCGAAACGCGGTCCACGGGCACCGGATACACCACGCAATTGATGCAGGCCCGCGCGAATTATATCACGGGAATTGACGGTGTAGCAGAGCTAACCGCCACAGTTCAGGGATGTGTAAGCCTCTGGGAAAATGGTTTGAGCCTATCCGATGTGGACGGGACGGACTTGTTAACCCCGACTACTTTGGCCCTTGCGGGTCGCGCTTTGGCATTGCGTGGGGAATGTGTTTTTTTGATCCGCGAAGACGGTTTATTGCCGTGCTCTGATTGGGATCTGACAACGCGTTATTCCAAGCCCACGGCCTACCGTGTCGGCATCCCTGACACGGGTGGCAGCAAGACACAAACGGCCCTTGCTGGCGAGGTGTTGCACCTACGGATCGGGGCAGATGTAGGTATGCCCTATGTTGGACAATCACCTTTGCGCCGGGCGCGCCTAACGGCTGGACTGTTGCAAACTGTCGAGGCGGCATTGTCTGAGGTTTATACCAACGCGCCCTTGGGATCGTCTGTGATTCCTTTCCCTGAGGCCCCAGATAAAGATATGAACACCATCGCCAATGGGTTTCACGGGCTTCGAGGAAAAGTTATGGTAGTAGAATCCACTAGGGTCACAGCGGCTGGCGGTCCCGCGCCTCAGACTGACCTCAAGCCTACCGATGTGACGCCTGACCTGTCCAAGGCCATGACCAAGGAAACGCTGGCATCTGCCAAGGGCGGTATTGAAATGGTCTACGGCGTCTTGCCCGGTCTGAGCAACATCGCCACCACCGGGCCAATGGTGCGCGAGGCACAACGCCACCTTGCCCAGTGGGGCCTACAACCCATCGCAGCAATGATTAGCCATGAGGCCAGCGAAAAGCTGGGCAGTGCTGTCAAGCTAGACGTGATGCGCGCATTGCAAGCCTTCGATTCTGGAGGGCGGGCGCGGGCGCTTAGCGCGATTGTGCAAACCTTGGCGCTAGCAAAAGAATCCGGCGTTGATCCGAGTGAAGCTTTGAAATTGGTGGATTGGAATGAATGATGGGTTGGAATGTAAACAATCTGACGCTGCCAGAGGGTGAAAATATGCCTCAGGGTGAGCGTATCGTCGCACGCTTTGACCTCATGTTGCCGAATGTCATTTTGCAAGGCTGCTGCCTATTGCATCGAGAGGGCAAAGGTTGGACCATCTGGGGACCAAGCGCCAGCGTTAAGCTGAAAACCAAGCTGCGGCGCGAAATCAAAAGGCACTTGAATGGGCAATACGGTCTCGGCCCCGGTGGGGCTTGACCAATTCCGTGCTTTTTTGTCTGGACACCCCATAACATATCGGTTCGCGGCGCATTATTGGGCTACATTCGCCATCTCGCAAAGGAGGAATTTCTGGCGCGTACTAAAGGCCAAGCTACGGAAAATACAGAAGAATTAACTCATTGACCCTACGGCTTTTTCTTGAGCCTCACACCAGCCCCACCGCCATTCTCTGCGATAAACTCAGCACCAGCATTTTCGAGGGCGGTGCGGATAGTGTCAACCGTTGATTGTTTTAATTCTTCACCACGCTCTAGACGGGAAATTGTGTCCACCGATACGGATGCAAGTTTTGCAAGTTCCCGAACCCCTAAAGCGGTAGCCGCTCTTGCCATTTTGCATTGCATAGCGT
>CAKMZE010000153.1:0-2004 GCA_929200295.1 uncultured Alphaproteobacteria bacterium | reverse complement strand
TTCATTATCAGTACACCGTTACGATTTTAATTGACAGTTTATCTTTATCCGTTATCAGTACGGTGTAACGAAAACACATTCAAGGATCAAATCAATGACTGATAATAACGCCGCTTTGGCGAACGATGGCGCTTTACCAAATATCGCGCATGGAGGTCGTAAGATGAAAGAGCCAACATATATTGAGAACGCAAGCCGAAAAGCTGCGAAACTTGAGGGCTTATTGCTCACTTTGGCTTTGGCAGCTGATGGCGAGGAAGTTGCAGGCGCTGGCAAGTTTGTTAAAAATGGCGGCAGATCGGTCATTGAAATGGCTGCGCAAATGGCGGGTGAAATCAGTGAATCTTTAGAGCTTGGCGAAAGGCAGCATAAGGCTTTTGAGTCATGACCTGTGGTGTGTGCCACGCAGAAGCCTTCCCGGCGGCGTGGGGGCTTTTTGCAAGGGGCCGGGTGTTTGGATACACCCGCGCCCGCAATGCTCAAGATGTTGCGGACGCCACGCGATTGCTGTCCTATTTTGGTGCGGCCTGGACCTATGCCGATATTGGACGCGAGCGAAAAAGCCTAGGGCGTCTGCGGAAAATTGTGCGCGATGGCGATCTAATCATTGTTCTTGATGGCAAGTTATCGCAGCGCGTTGCCGTTGATGGGGTTCGGGTGGAGGTTGTGAAAGAGTTTTGGGCGGAATAAATAAAATATAGCACTGCTCTATTTACAAAAACTGTGCAGTGCTATATTTAAAGATTCATGAAGATAGGTGAACTCATCAAATCCTATGCAGAAATGAGCGGACGCAGCGTCAGCGCGGTGGAGACCCGCGCCCGTTCTCTGCAAAAAACAGGTATGTTGCCCACAGGCAAGCGGGGGCGCGGTAACGCGCCTGATATTACTATCGAGGATTACGCGGCGCTCTTGATCGGCAACATTGTAAACGAATCCCGGCAAGCTGGTGAAGCCACAAAAGAGATTAACGAATTGCCCCATTTTTCGACACACTGGAAAGATGTGGCTTCGCCTGGGGTCTATGCCGACGACACATCCAGCATCTATTGCACCGCCAAAGATGAAAAGCACTTGTTACCGTCTGATCTGGACCAAAGCCTTTTGGACCGCATGACGCCCGTCAATGTTTTGGCCGCTGTCTTGAACCATGTTTCTCGCGTTGATGCTGAATTGCGCATCACGTGCACTGGCGGCAACTTGATCACAGAAATCCAAATGTACTCCAAAGACCGTGGCCCTCTAACCGTAGAGCCTCAAGAAGTGCATCACACGTTCTGGAAGTGGGCAGAGGTCACGTTCCGCTGGTCGCACGAAATTACAAGGCACTCCGATTTGCACAATTGGTCAAACTGGGTAGGGCTGAAAATTCCTTCTGCATTCTGGCGTGTTGTAAATCGTAATGATGGGGGTGACGAATAATGACCCTCACTCCCTCATTCACAACCCCAACCGAATTGGCCGCGCATCTTGAAGCGTCTAAACGGCGTGTGTGTGATGAGGTGAGGGCGCTTGGATGTTATACAAAGATCGGTGCTAAGGTGATCATGCGCCCGCATCATGTAGATGCGTTTATGGAGGCAATGGAATGTCACTCAGGCTCTACCGACGCGGCAAAATCTGGCACTACCAAGGCACCATTGCCGGACGGAGATTACGTGGCTCTACAGGCTCAGAGGACAAAAAAATCGCCGCACGGATCGCGGCGGAAGTCCAAGCAAAAGCATGGACAAGTCATCTCGATGGACCGGGGGCAACGCTGATGTTTTCGCAAGCTGCAATCGCCTATCGAGAAGCTGGAAGAGATGATCGGTTTTTGATACCGATTGAGGATCATTGGAAAGACACGCTGGTGTCGAAAATCACAGGCGAGGCAATTCGTCTCTGGTCACAGCGCCACTATAAGGGGCTGGCGAACGCGACCTTGAACCGTCAAGGCATTGCACCCACGCAAGCGATTATCAACTATGCCGCCGAATTGGGATGGTGCGGGCCTATCAAGGT
>CAKMZE010000152.1 GCA_929200295.1 uncultured Alphaproteobacteria bacterium | reverse complement strand
ATGAGCGCACAATGCGCAACCGGATGTGAAATCTGTAGGATGGGCAATTTGCCCATCATTTTTTGTAAAAGCGTTCAGTTCAAAAAAGCCCAGCTATCAGCACCATCAAAGTCTCGCACAGGCAGATGCGCGCGGTCTTGCGCTGGCACCAATAACATATTCAATGCCATGCGATTTGGGCTTTCATCGCGTGTGGACCGCCAGTGAGTCGTACATCCACAGGTCTTACAGCTATGAAATGCGATGTCTTTATCACCCCAAACATAAGATATCGTCGCATTTTTTGTTGCTGTGATGGAAATGACAGCATCCGTTCCATGCCCCCAAAGCACACCTAAGCGACTGCAAATACTGCAATTACAACGCACCAAAGCCTTTGGTTCTCCATTATATGTGGTTTTCACCGCGCCGCAGTGGCAAGATCCTTTAACCATAATGTTACTCTTTCAGTTGCATCAGTGTCTCTATATCAGACCTGCGCGCTATTGTCCGCTGGACGGATCGCGTTTTGACGTCTAAACAGCGCCCGAATGGGCAGAAATTCAACCTGCCCGCTCTTATTCGTGCGGGCAAAACGCCCAACACAACTTCGGAGATGCACCCCGTGTCACATGCAGACGAACACCAGGGCACACGCCGCGACTTTATTTACTACGCTACCGCTGGTGCGGGCGCAGTGACTGCTGGCGCTGCCGTATGGCCGTTGGTCAACCAGATGAACCCTTCCGCAGATGTTTTAGCGCTCGCGTCTATTCGCGTCGATGTTAGCGCGATTGCACCCGGTACGCAGCTTACCGTATTATGGCAGGGAAAACCTGTTTTCATTCGGTCGCGGACTGAAGCTGAAATTGCTGAGGCCCGCTCTGTTGATGTCGAAACATTACCAGACGCTGAGGCGAATAATGATAACCTGCTGTCTGATGCCCCTGCGACAGACGAGAACCGCGCCTTAGACGAAAACGGGCAGTGGCTCGTCCAAATGGGTGTTTGCACCCACCTTGGCTGCGTGCCTTTGGGTGATGCGGGTGAATTTGGTGGCTGGTTCTGCCCGTGCCACGGATCGCATTACGATACGTCCGGCCGGATTAGAAAAGGCCCAGCCCCGCGTAACCTTCCTGTTCCTGTTGCGTCATTTGTTGACGCCACTACGATCCAACTCGGTTAAGGAGAGAAACCCATGGGCGGCATTCCCCACGACCACTATGAACCAAAGTCAAACTTTGAAAAAGGCCTTGAAAAGCGCCTGCCGATTATCGGGCTGTTGCATGGCACCTTGATGATCCCAACCCCAAAGAACCTTAATTGGATGTGGATCTGGGGTATTGTTCTCACATTTACATTGGCGCTGCAAATTATCACAGGCATCGTGCTTGTGATGCATTACACGCCGCATGTTGATATGGCGTTTGCCTCGGTTGAGCATATTATGCGTGATGTGAATGGCGGTCATATGATCCGCTATTTCCACATGAACGGCGCATCCTTGTTCTTCTTAGCCGTTTATGCCCATATTTTCCGCGGTCTTTATTATGGCTCATACAAAGCCCCGCGCGAAGTCACATGGATCATCGGTATGTTGATCTATTTGCTGATGATGGGCACCGCATTTATGGGCTACGTCTTACCATGGGGGCAGATGTCTTTCCACGGGACAGCCGTGATCACCGGGCTTTTTGGTGCAATTCCATTTATCGGTGAAAGCATTCAAACATGGCTCTTGGGTGCTGGGGCTGTTGGGCAGCCTGCGCTCAACAGGTTCTTCTCTCTGCATTATCTATTGCCATTTGTTATCGCGGGTTTGGTGATCGTTCATATTTGGGCGTTTCATACAACGGGCAACAATAACCCAACTGGGGTTGAGGTGCGCCGCACAAGCAAAGAAGACGCCGCAAAAGATACGCTGCCATTCTGGCCATATTTTGTGATCAAAGACCTGTTCGCGCTGGCTCTTATTCTTGTGGTGTTTATGGCTGTGGTTGGCTTTATGCCTAACTATTTGGGTCACCCTGATAACTACATCCCTGCGAATGCGCTTGCCACGCCTGCGCATATTGTGCCGGAATGGTATTTCCTACCATTCTACGCGATCTTGCGGGCCTTTACGGCGGATGTATGGGTTGTCCAACTGGTGAACTTTATCAGCTTTGGCATCATTGATGCAAAATTCTTTGGTGTTCTGGCGATGTTTGGGGCGATTGCAGTGATGGCGCTTGCGCCTTGGCTTGATACGTCATCGGTCCGCTCTGGTCGTTACCGACCGATGTTCAAATGGTGGTTTGCGCTCCTTGTTGTGGATTTCATCGTATTGATGTGGGTCGGGGCGCGTCCCGCGACATTCCCCTATGATTGGATTTCACTGATCGCATCGGCCTATTGGTTTGCGTATTTCTTGATCATCTTGCCTTTGCTGGGTGTGATCGAAAAACCAGATGTGCCCCCGGCGACCATTGAGGATGACTTCAATGCCCATTACCCGGCCAATGGCAGCAGCGATGCTGCAAGCCAGCCGGCAGAGTGAGGAGATAGATTATGAACACTTTCCGTAAAATCACTCTTGCCGCCATGTTTGCGCTGACCGCATCAACGGGCTTTGCTGAATCCGAGCGGCACGTTGAAGATTATGACTTTTCGTTCGAAGGTCTTTTTGGCGCTTTTGATCAAAATCAATTGCAACGCGGCTTGCAGATCTACACAGAGATTTGCGCGGCCTGTCACGGGCTTGAGCATGTGGCGTTCCGCACCTTGCATGATGAAGGTGGCCCTGCGTTACCAGAAGACCAAATGCGCGCCTATGCTGAGTTCTATGAGGTTTTCGATGAAACGCTATTCGATGGTGAGGGTGATTTCCGCCCCGCAACACCTGCGGATAAATTCCCAAGGTCTGCGATGGCAACAGCGCCTGATCTGTCATTGATGGCCAAAGCACGCGCAGGATTTGAGGGGCCGTATGGCACGGGTCTTGCACAGCTCTTTAAGGGGATGGGTGGCGCTGAATATATCGCCTCGTTGATGGCCGGATATGCTGAGCCACCTGCCTGTGCGCCTGATGATTTTGATGGCTATTATAACACTGCATTTGCCTCGGGCGGGTATCCTGAGGAATGTAAGGACCATGGTCACAACACAGTGCCGGGATCTTGGATTTCTATGCCACCGCCAATTCTCGGTGGTGATCTCGACTTTGCAGACGGGCATGCCAATGATGTGCATCATATGTCTGAGGATGTTGCAGCGTTCCTTATGTGGACCGCTGAACCAAAGATGATGGCGCGCAAGCAGGCTGGTTTAACTGGCGTGATCTTCCTCACGCTTTTGTCTGTGCTCTTATATCTGACGAACAAACGTTTGTGGGCACCGCATAAATATGGCCGTAAAAACGACTAGGGTTTTGTCCCTCATTGCGATTGAAGGCCTGCCATTTCGGCGGGCCTTTTTCTTTGCGCTTGTGATACGGTGTTGAACTGGGGGCAGCCCGCAGACCCCGCACACCTCCTGGGGGCCAGCCCCCAGACACGACACACCTGGGGGCCAGCCCCCAGACCCCCGGGATATTTCGAAACCTAAGAAATATGGTATGCGATAGCAGTTGCGGTTTCGCTGCGGTTTGGGGTGCCGTATTAAAAGTGGTTCGATGTTGCGAGGCGTTCTTGCACAAGCGCTGCAAGGCTGGCGATTTGCGGGCGAATAGGCTCACCTGCGCTACGTTTTTTCACAAGCTTGTCTAATGCGGCGCACATTTCATGATCCTCGGCAGAGCGGGCGATGCCGCCTAAAAACTGGGTCACGTAATCGATGGCTTGTTCACCTTCTTTGCCATCAAGTGCCTGTGCGACATGGCTCAGATCATCGTGATAGGCCAGCATATCGGGTTGCACCAATTCTTTGCTCACGATGCGCGGGCCGGGGGGTTGGCGGTTTTCTGGTAAATGTTTGAGGATCGCGTTTTGAAACGCACTGAGGCTTGCAATGGGTTTTGCGATAAAGCCATCGGCACCGGCTTGCATAACGCCGGTTTCATTCTCGGGCTCGCCGCTGATACCAAGAATAACATCAATGCGCGGGGTTGCTTCGGACAGGCTGGTGATCAGCCCTGTGCCATCGCCGTCAGGCAGGCCGACATCAATGATCACCACGCAAGGGCGGTAAACCTTAAGATGCTGTTGGGCGTGAAACAAGCTATCTGCGCGCCGGATCCGTGCACCTGATCGCAAACAAAGCAGTCGCAAAGCTTCGCACGCGAAACGGCTATCCTCTACGACAAGAACCGTGACGCCGAGTAAGGGTCGTAACGCGGTTGCTGGCCGTGCTTGGATAAAGTCCTCATTGTTATTCATGGCGATTCCCCCAGAATTGGCCGTTGTTCATCTGCAAGGATAAAAGCGGATTTACATAAATAGACCGTTAATGGCGGCGCGGGTTTGCTTGCTTTCATTTGTAAGGCATCGCATAGAGAAGCCGCACAAAAGAAAGGTCAAAAATGATTGGGCGTTTAAATCACATTGCGATCGCTGTGCCGGATCTCGCTGCGGCATCCGCACAATATGCGACAATGCTGGGGGTTGATGTCGGTGCGCCGCAAGATGAACCGGATCACGGTGTGACGGTGGTTTTTATCACGCTGCCCAATACAAAGATTGAGCTTTTGTACCCTTTGGGGGATGCATCCCCAATCCAAGGGTTTTTGGATAAGAACCCCGCAGGTGGCATTCATCATATGTGTTATGAAGTTGTCGATATTCTGGCGGCACGCGATCATCTTATTGCGGAACGCGCA
>CAKMZE010000151.1 GCA_929200295.1 uncultured Alphaproteobacteria bacterium | reverse complement strand
TTGAACAGAAATTAATGGGTGTACTGCATAGATAAAATGAGCTATTTGGATTTCATTCCTAATCCGCTTTTTGGCGCCATCATGCGCGTGCCAAAGGCGCTATTGGAGCTGAAGATTTCTTAGCGTCGCTCGGATTGCAGAGTTCGTATCATCGCTGTCACCCGATACCGCGATCCCCACAAGCGCGCCGGGGGCGGTGCCAAAGGCCTGCTGGTAATCGCCAGCCAGATCGACGCGTTCACGAAACGCGCCCGTGCCCGCAGGGCGTAGCAAGACATTAAGCCCCTGCCCCGGTAAATAAGGTGAGGCGATGCGCGTGCCGCGCGGTTCATTTCCGCCCCATGCATAAAGCAGGACGCGCACATCTTTTTCACCAAGCAATGACCGGATGCCCGCGCCTTGGCTCTCTAATGCGGCAGCCTGTGGCAAAAACACAAAGTAAATTGCAAAGTTGCGATCATCGCCGCCTTTGACACGTAAATTGGTTGCGGGGACCGATTGTGTCACCGCCCACTCCCATGAGGCGGTTTGGGCGCTCCATAAGCTTTGTGGTAAACGGGTGTAGGCAATGCTGACCGCCGCGTCCGAGCGCATTTCGAGCTGTGATCCAAAGCGGTATTCATTGTTTGAGAAGAAGGACAGTTTTTGCACGGACCAACCGCTTGCAAAGCTCACTTGCTCTGCTGCGGCTTGCGTGGCCATGAGGCCCAGACCCAATACAATTGCTTTGAATGCAGACATGCTTTCACCTTTGACAGATCAATCTTTATATCACGTACCTTAGCACCTTAGCACGGCGTGTCACCTGCGTTTGTCTGTTCTCACAGGCTTGTCATCATCCGTGAAGCGTTATGCCGAAGGCTGGCCCAATGCCTGTACCTGCGCCCATAGCGCATCAGGCACAGCGATCTCGGTTAAGATCCGGCGATCTGCGCCGGGGATGCGTGCGCCCTCTTGCGCGGCCACGGCCTCTGCCACCCGTGCGAAGCGTGTCGCAAACTGATCCCCATGGGTTTCAGGATCAAGGATGAAATAAAACTGACCAAGCCCATGGGGCGGGCCATCTGGTAGTTTCAAGCCGCCAACGTCGAGCGAGTTAACAGAGCCTGTGATCCCTGCTGCCAATAGCTCGGCCATGAGGCCAAAACCCCAGCCTTTGTAGCCCCCTGCACTAACGAGCGCGCCTTTGAGTGCGGCCTCTGGGTCTGTTGTCGGTTGCCCCTGCGCATCCACAGCCCATCCAAGTGGGATCGGTTCGCCTGCGGCCTTGGCCATTGTGATCTTACCAAGCGCGACAGCAGAGGTGGAAAAGTCAAAATGCAGCGCAGGACCATTATCGCCGGGCACAGACATTGCAATAGGGTTCGTTCCGATCACAGCCTTATTGCCACCTGGAGGGGCAACGACAGGGGACGCATTGGTAAAGCCAATCGCAAGAAACCCGCGCTCTGCGCATTGTTCCGTAAAGAACCCCAGCGATGTGCAGGTATGTGCATTGGCAACCGAAAGCGTTGCCACACCATTGGCTTTGGCCGCAGCAAGCGCTGTTTCCAAGCCTGCCGCAAAAGCAGGCTGTGCAAATCCAAACCGCGCATCAGCGAGAACCGACGCAGGACGCGGATTTGTCACCGCAGGCGTCACAGTGCCGTTCACACGGCCTGAGGCCAACTGCGTGCAATAGCTTTCAAGATAATAAAGCCCGCAAATGATATTGCCGGTTTCTTCCGCCCGGGCAACAGCCCGTGCCACCGCAGCAGCCTGCGTGTCACCCGCGCCATGGGCAATAAGTGCAGCATTGGCTGCCGTTTCAATTTCCTGCGGTGTTTTATTGGGCATGTCCCGTCCTTATCTACAATCGCGGTTTGATGATCTCAAACCTTTGGCTCAGGTGGGTCTTAACACACCTTTTTCCATACGCACCACCCGGTCCATTCGGGCTGCGAGCTCAAGGTTATGGGTAGCGATCACGGCCGCCAACCCTGTGCCGCGCACAAGGGTCATCAATGCCGCAAAAACCTTGTCAGATGTGTCTGGATCTAGGTTACCCGTTGGCTCATCCGCCAGCAAAAGCGATGGCGCATTGGCCAGAGCACGGCAAAACGCGACCCGCTGTTGTTCCCCACCAGAAAGCGCCGCAGGGCGATGGCTTGCGCGATGCGCTACATCCACTTGTTCCAGCAACATCGTCGCGCGCTCTTCGGCTTGCGCGCGGTTTTCCCCATTCGCGAGCTGCGGGACAACAATGTTCTCGAGCGCTGTGAACTCGGGCAAAAGGTGGTGAAACTGATAGATAAACCCCACCTCCGAGCGCCGCATCGCTGTGCGTTTGCGATCATTCAGCGATGTCATATCCACGCCGTTGATCATCACATCACCCGCATCTGGTGTGTCCAGAAGCCCCGCAATATGCAAAAGCGTCGACTTCCCCGCACCTGAGGGGGCCACAAGCGCCACAACCTCGCCCGTTTGCACATGCAAATCAACACCTTGCAACACGTCAACGGCTGTGGGCGTGCCACCGTTATAAGACTTTGCAATACCTGAAAGCTGTAAAACATCACTCATAGCGCAGCGCCTCTACCGGGTTCATACGTGCCGCCCGACGCGCGGGGAAAAGCGTGATCGTCCATGACAGCCCAAGCGACAAAGACACTGCAACAAGCACATCCGCCAAACGCAGCTCGGCGGGTAAATGGTAAATGCCGCGGATCGATGGGTCCCAGACCCCGCCGCCACTCAAATAATTCACAAAAGCAAAAATCGTATCGATGTAAATTGCAAAGAGACAGCCAAACACCACCCCGATCATCGTGCCAAGCGTGCCAATGCCCGCGCCGCAGATAAAGAAGATCCGCAAGATCGATCCTTCTGACAACCCCATCGTGCGCAGAATGCCAATATCGCGCCCCTTATTTTTGACCAGCATAATCAGCCCCGAAATGATATTCATCGACGCGATCAGCACGAGGATTGAGAGGATCACAAACATCACATTATCCTCAATCGCCAAGGCCCGCAGAAACGCACCCGCACTATCGCGCCAGGTCCAAAGATACCCGCCATCCCCAGCCGCCGCGAGAAGCGCAGCGCTATAGCTGTCAATCTCATCAGGGTTTTCGACAAAAACCTCGATCTCTGAGGCAACACCATCGCGGTTAAGGAAGGTCTGCGCCTGCGCAATCGGCAGATACGCGCGGATTTTGTCGATGTCATAACGCCCGGCGGTAAACACATAAACCACGTCAAAGGCACTGACCCGTGGTGTCACACCAATGGCTGTGCGCGTCCCGTTGGGCGAGATGATCTTGATCCGGTCACCCACTGTCACCCCAAGCGATCGGGCAAGCCCTGATCCGATGGCGATGCCGCTCTCAAAATCATTGATATCGCCAATGGATTGCTCAGGCTGCGCCACGCGCGGGATTGTCAAAAGATCCTGCATCGCAATGCCATAGATATCGACGGCCGCATTCGCACTGCCGCGATTGCCCATCACCTGCCCCCGCACCAAGGGGGCAGCGCGGGTCACACCGGGGATCTCTTTGATGTCAGCGGCGAGCGCCTCATACCCTTTGATCAGCTGGGTGTATTGGCCCGAGCCTGCGACCACTTCGGTCTGGCGATAGACGGCCACATGGGCATTGGCGCCCAGGATCGTATCGACAAACTCGGCCCGAAAGCCAGAACGCACCGCCAATGTGGCGATTAATGCAAAGACAGCCAGGCTCACCCCGACCAAGGAAATCCAGGTCATCACGCTGACCCCGCCCTCGGCCCTGCGGGCGCGGATATACCGCCAGGCGATCATCCATTCAAACTTTGCAAACGGGGCTGTACGCGCCATCAGTCATCCTTTTCGCTAAATTTCTGGCTTTTCGCTGAATTTGTGGCAACCTGCGCGCTATTGTCGTGGGGGTCAAGCAGGTGTCAGATGTCCCGGCAAAAACCGCCTAAACCATGCGTGCTGAGCGCCCAAACAGCATCCGCCAGAGCGCTGAGAGAATACCAAACAGCGCGCGGCTGCCCCACCATCCCAGCAAAAACCCAACCAAGCAGGTGAAAAACCCGATGTTGCTCACCGGCAGAGCCGGTTCAAAATCAGCACGCGCCTGTTCCAAGACGCCCCGGTCGATCATGTTTTGCGGCATCATCAGACGTTCGCCCGGTGTCGCGGCCCGCAGCGCATCTAGGGCTGTGGTCAGCCTGTCGTAGCGTTGAAAGGTGCGCTGCATGTCCTCTTGCCGCGCATCAAGAAATGTGGTCCCATCCAAGGCACCTAGCGCCTCGTCCCGCGTCATGCCCGCCTCTTGGGCAGAGCGGTCAAAATCTGCGGTCACAACCGCAAGCGCATCCACCTGCCCGGCCAAACGTTGTAGATACGCCTGACTAAACGCCGGGTATTGCGACAAAAGCGCCGCCCCCGAAAGCGCACAAACCCAAGTGAAACCCCGTGTGAAGAAAGTGATCATAAGCCTGCCAAACTGCTGTTTTTTATGACCTTAGCAGAAATGTGCGCAGTGGCAAAGATGTTTCGTCTTTTGCGATCGCTGCAAAGCCTACTTTTGATCTGCCATCGCGGCCTGCACCCCAGCGATTGACTGCTCTGTCCCTGCAATATCCGGGTGGTCCGCAGGCAATGCGGCTTTGAAAATCGGCAACGCCTCTTGCAGCAGCGCCAGCGCATCGCTGTATTTTTCCTGATAATACATATTCACCCCGAGGTTATTCAGGCGGGCCGCATAACCCGGATGGGTCTTGCCAAGGGTCTGGGCGGTGATCTCACCCGCCTCACGATAGAGC
>CAKMZE010000150.1:3998-4819 GCA_929200295.1 uncultured Alphaproteobacteria bacterium | reverse complement strand
AATCAGCACAGCGGCAACAACGCCCGGCATCGACATCGGCAATGTCACCCTAAAAAACGTTGACAGCTTGCTTTCCCCCAGATCCTGCGAAGCCTCCAGCAACGCGCGATCAATTTTTTCAAGTGCCACAAAAATCGGCAAAATCGCAAAAGGGGCAAAAGCATGCGCCAGCGTAATCACAACCGCATTCACATTATAAAGAATAAAGGTCAGCGGCTCATCAATTAGCCCCAGCCCCAAAAGCCCGGAATTGATCACACCGTTATAGCCAAGGATCACTTTCCAAAGAAAAACGCGGATCAGATAACTCGTCCAAAAGGGGATGGTGATTAGAAAGAGCCACAGCGATTTACGGTGATCAGGTACATGAAAAGAAACAAAATATGCCACCGGATACGCCAGTACAACCGTGATCAGTGTCACAATGCCCGACACCCACAAAGATCGCTGCAAGAGCATGCCATAAATCGGTTTTTCAACAATCTCGCGGTAGTTATCTAAGGTAAAGCTGCGGTCCAGTGTCATAAAATCCTGGGTCCAAAAGCTGAACAACACAACCGCAGCCAATGGCACCGCCAATAACAAAACGACATAAATCGCAGGCGACGCAATCATCCCAATTGCGCGCTTTTGTTCGCCAGATAATGCCATGCCCCATTTCATAACATATCTGTGCCAGAGGCTTTGCAAAGTGCAAGACCAAATGCGGCTTCCTCAAAATTTCTTTCATCGAATATGCGGATACCCCAACATATCGCACAGCTTTGTCCCATTCTTAGGTTTTGAAATATCCCGGGGATCTGGGGGGCAACCCTCAGCTC
>CAKMZE010000150.1:0-3988 GCA_929200295.1 uncultured Alphaproteobacteria bacterium | reverse complement strand
GCCCAGAGACACGCCCTTGCGGCCCGCCAGATCCACAAAAAACTGACAAGCCACCCGGCCTGATCGCGCTCCGCGCGTCGCCTGCCATTCGATCGCCTCTGCCCGCATTTGATCCGGTGCGATTTTCACACCGTATGCCGCACAATACTGCGCAATCATCTCGAGATACTGGTCTTGATCACACGGATGAAACCCGAGCCATATCCCAAAACGATCCGAAAGCGAGACCTTCTCCTCAACTGCCTCAGACGGGGAAATCGCGGTTGAGCGTTCATTTTCAATCATATCACGTGGCATCAAATGCCGCCTGTTTGATGTGGCATAAAGCACCACATTATCCGGGCGCCCGGCAATCCCACCATCCAAAACCGCCTTAAGCGACTTGTAATGCGCATCATCATGGCCGAACGACAGATCATCACAATAGAGAATAAATCGCTCTGGGCGCTCGCGTAGAATATCCAAACAGCGCGCAATGCTTGGTAGGTCTTCACGCTGCACTTCTACCATCTTCAGGTTGTCATATATTTGATGAAGTGCGCCATGTACCGCCTTAACAAGGCTCGATTTTCCCATCCCACGTGCGCCCCACAAAAGTGCATTATTCGCAGGCAGGCCCTTTGCAAATTGGGCGGTATTGGCCATCAGCACATCACGTGCACGGTCCACACCAACAAGCAATGCCACATCCAACCAGTTTACCTTTGTCACTGGCAGCAATCGATCCGGGTCAGGTTGCCAAATAAATGCAGGAGAAGCGCTCACATCAGGCGCGGGCAGCGGAGCGGGCGCAAGCCGCTCAAGAGCCGCTGCAATCCGCTCAAGCTGTTTATCCGTCATGATGGCTTGCTTTCATCATCTGCCGCAACATCACCCACATCGTCTTCGTCAAAATCATCATCCAGCTCATCAAACAGGCTTTCGCCCTCGCCGATCACGCCTTCTTTGCGGGCTTGTTTATCCTTATTACGCTCAACGGCGGCAACCAGATGGATCGAGATTTCATAAAGCCCATAAACCACGACAAACAAAATCAGCTGTGTTGTCACATCCGGTGGCGTCACAAGAGCGGCGACAACCAAAATGCCAACAACCGCGAATTTGCGCACACGGCGTAACCCGCGCGAGCTGGCAAGCCCCGCCGTTCCCATCAGAGTCAGTAGAACAGGCAATTGGAAACACAAGCCAAAGGCCACAATCATCTTGAGTGTGATATCCAGCGTTTCATTGACTTTCCCGTTGAAAACGATGCTTACGCCATTGCTTGCCGCCTCTTGCGCGGTTTGTGGCAAGGCAAGCCCCTCGCCCGCACCGGGCAGCAGTAATGCCCCGGGTGGCGTCACTGTATCAGCCATGATCGCCGCAACAAATGACGGAAGATCCGCAAAGCCTAAGAAAAATCGCATCGCCAATGGTACAACGACATAATGCGCAAATGCCGCCCCAAGCACAAACAAGACGGGCGATGAGATGATAAAAGGCAGGAACGCATTCTTTTCTTTGCGGTAAAGCCCCGGTGCCACAAACCGCCAAAGCTGGTAGGCGATCACAGGGAAGGCCAGCGTTAAGCCGCCCACAACTGAAATCCGGATCAAGGTAAAGAAATATTCCTGTGGCGCGGTATATTGCATCACCGGGTTTGGGTTGCCCAAATTGCGCATTGTCTGCTCAATCGGGCTTAATAAGAAATCAAGAAGCGCACTACCAAAGGTAAAGCACACAATCATCATCACCAAAAACGCACTGACAGAGTAGATCAGCCGTGTGCGAAGCTCGGCTAGGTGTTCAATTAACGGGGCAGAGCTGGCGGCCATTTCGTCATCGGCACTCATGCATCACCTTTTGGTTTGCTTGATTTGGGCTTCGGCGCGGGCTTTGCCTTTGGCTTGGCGGCTGTTTTTGCAGCCGCTTTTGGCTTTGCTGCGGGTTTTTCTTTGGCGGCAGCTTTCGCCTTTGGCTTTGACTTTGGCGCCGCCTCTGCTTTCGGCTTGGCCTCAGTGGCCTCGGCTGCTCTTTTTGCAGCCACTGTGCGTTGTTTGGCCAGATCCGCCGCGACCTTTTCAAACTTTGCTTTTTCCGCTGCGCGCTCCTCAGAGAGCGCCGCAGTCGCAGGACCGACGGTTGCGGCTGTGACACTGGATGAGGCTTCGCGCAATTTATCAACCCCGAATTTTGAAGGGTTTGCCGCGGCATTGAGCGTATTTTTCACATCGCCCACACCGCTTTCGCGTGCAGCATCATTCATTGCATTTGTGAACTCACGCGCCATTCCGCGCGCTTTACCAACAAACTGCCCAAGCTTTTGAAACAAACCCGGCAAATCATTGGGACCGATCACAATCAACGCAACGATGCCAATCAGCATCATTTCGCTCCAGCCTATGTCAAACATCAGCCAGCCTCCGTTCTCTATGGTGGATTAGGCTTTGTCTTTTTCTGTATCTGGCGTGACATCTTTGGCGTCTTCTGCGGTTTCTTCGAGCTCTTTTTTGCCATCATCAACGCCACGCTTGAATGCCGTGATGCCTTTGCCAACCTCACCCATCAAGGATGAGATCTTACCACGGCCAAATAGAACCAAAACCACAACCGCGATCAGGAGCAGACCCGGCAAACCGATATTATTGAGCATGTTATTCCTCCAAAATTGCGCATCGGCTTTCCCAATACGCTTTGTGTCTTTCATTCCAAATAGGCGCTTGGCAGGCAGGTTAAAAGCCTAAATCGTCATAAACACGGTTAATACATCCCTTTTTTTATTGATTTTTCTTGCTTTTGTGACACGAAATTGTCAGTTGTCAGAATATTGGCAAATATACGGAAATTGCAAATGCGGCGCGCAGATCGGCTGATGCAACTTATACAAATCCTCCGCGATGGCACATTACATCGCGCCGAGGATCTCGCCCAGAAAACCGGGGTCTCTCTCCGGGCGGTTTCCCGCGACATGGAACCGCTTGCTGCCTCTGGCGTGCCAGTCTCAGGTGAACGCGGCATTGGCTATCATGTCACAGCCGCCATTACCCTGCCGCCTCTGAACCTCAGTATGACTGAGCTTGAGGCCTTGCATATCGGGTTGATGTCAGTGAGCCGCGCCGATGATCCCGAGCTTACAGAGGCCGCGCGTAGCTTATCTGCCAAAATTGATGCCGTCATGCCCGAGGACCGTGCACGTGCGCCCGCCGGATATGGCTTTGCGATTTATCCGTTTGCGGATGCCGCCCGCGGGTTTCAGCATCTCCCCGCGATCAGGCAAGCCATTCGCACACGGCAAAAATTACAGCTCACCGTTGATGATAGGCGTAAAACAGTGCGCCCATTACAGCTCGAATATTGGGGGCGGTTGTGGACATGCGTCATATGGTGCGAAACGACCCGCAAATTTGATGAGCTGCGCTTGGATCAGATCACCACGCTCTCTCCGCTTCCCAGTCTATTTGTCGATGAGCCGGGCAAATCATTACCCGATTTTCTGCGTTTAAAGACATGAAGGAATGACGCCCTAAAGCCAATCGCCTATCCGAGTAAACTGAGGGCGGAAATAGGCAATCATGCGCCCCTCGGCAGGGCCTGTATCCTCGCCCCAAGGGGCCACACCATGCACGAGATGCCTGTCAAGCAAAACAGCCTCACCGGGTTTGCTGGGCACCTCAACACGCGGGCATTGCGCAAACACTTTGGCCCGTGTTGCCTGATAGGTATCTGTGACATCCACATCCCCCCAGTGATCAGGATCGACGCCCGCAAAGGCAGCAACAAAGCTCTCACGCATCAAAACATGGCTGCCCGGCCACACGACAAGCGGGCTTTGTGTCACATGATTAAGCGAGAGCCCCAGTATAAATGCATGCGGTTCGCGCAGATGCCTGCGCTTTGCAGACCCCTCTGGCAAGAGCCCATCCACATGGGCCGCATCCCGTTTGATGCGAAACCGATGCGCCGCATCGCTCTCGCCCACGTCTTGTCTAGGGTAGCCGGGATAAATCAC
>CAKMZE010000149.1 GCA_929200295.1 uncultured Alphaproteobacteria bacterium | reverse complement strand
CCCGAACGTGCCGGTGCGCGCAAGACCTGGAACCCACCAAGCGTTGGTGAGCTGATGACCGTCCTGTCGCCTGCTGGTGAGATCGACGAGAAGTCATTCGCGGTGCATGGCGGCTTTACTGATGAGAACGCGGCACCATCCAGCAATGGCGATGCCACGGTATTCACGCTGGGCCCGGTCACTGTGACCGTGATTGCAGGCGGCGCGACAATTTCTGTGGGCGGCGTAAGCGTAGCCATAACATCTGCCGGCGTTGCCATCACGGGCGGTAAAGTCACCCACAACGGCACCGATATCGGTGCCACCCACAAACATGATGGGATCACATCTGGTCCTGCTGAAACCGGAACCCCAGTCTGAGGAGACCACCATGGCTGACACCACCAAACCCGACCCGAAACTGGCAAAGCACACCTATGTGCTTCAGACTACTTCATGGATCGGGCCGCACCTGAAGAAGGAAGGCGACGCGGTCGAGATGACCGAAGCCGAGGCGCAATACTATGTGCCGCATGTTCTTCAGAAGAAATCTGACACGCGCAGCGCGTCCAAACCGGCTGACCCGGCACTCGCCGCAAAGCCTGCCAAAGCGGACAAAGGCTAAGGCGTCATGGCTGGGATGTGTCGACATACGGGGCGTCGCCTGACGGGTTGGGATCACATTGCCCAATCCCTGTCGGTGATCTTCACCACGCGCATTGGCACGCGCGTGGAACGGCGCAGCTTTGGCTCTGCCGGCAAAGAGCTTCAGGACCGTCCCGGCACGAACGACACGATCCTCGATTACTATGTAGCCATTGCCGAAGCCATCGACGCTTTTGAGCCGCGGGTGTTACTGAATGGGTTTCGTCTCGTGCACATCGATGAGAACGGCAATGGTCAAATCATGGTCGATGTGACCGAAACATCCACAGGCCTTCCCCGTGAAGTCGAGGTGCAGGTATGAGCCGCTTTACCCCCATTAACATGGCAGCTTTGCCTGAGTTTACTATACTAAAAAGCCTGAGCTTTGAGGATGAACTGGCGGCGCTAAAACAGAGATTGCTGCGCCGGGCAGAAAAATACGATCTTGATTTGTCGGATGTGATCAATCTCGAAACCGATCCGCTGCATGTCATCTACGAGGCCTTTGCTGAAGAACTCATCAAGCTCTACGGTGAGGTCAACGACCAAATTCGGGCTCTGATCCTGACCGATGCCGTTGGCGCTGAACTCGACCACATCGCCGCAACCTATTACGGGATTGCCAGATTAATTGTCACACCTGCTGATCCCGATGCTGAGCCACCTACCGATGACGTGCTGGAAGATGACGAGGATTTTCGTGCCCGCATCGCATTGGCCCCTGAAGCATTTTCAACGGCTGGGTCGGAAGGCGGCTATATTTTCCACGTTCTGGAATTGGATGGCATTGCCGACATCTCTGATGTTGCACCCTATTCTGAGGATGACAACGCGACTTACACAGATGGCTTGCATGCGGATGCTCACACTGTTGGACTACGCGCAATGCCTTTCGCCAATCGTGCGACCGGGGATCCTGTATTGGCCCCCGAAGTTTTGATCGTGATCTTGCCAAAGGAAGCCTATGGGGCAGCCGATCAGGCTTTACTTACGCGTGCTTTCCACGCGGTGTCGCGTAAGGACGTGCGTCCAATTGGCGACAACGTGCGGATCGAGCCAGCCACCGCGTTCCCTTACTTGATTGAAGCCAAGCTTTTCCTTGATGCAGGCCCGTCACCTGATGTGGTGATCACTGAAGCAAAATCCGCAGTTATGACTTATGTGCAATCACGCCGCCGTATTGGGGCACGGGTGCAGCGTATTGGCATTGCAGCTGCGTTGAAAGTGCCAGGCGTGCAAGAGATTGATCTGATCGCGCCAGCGGCTGACATCCTGCCCGGATCAAAAGGCTACGGCGAATTGAGTGATGACCCGATCATCACGGCCGAAGTGCTTACGGAAGGATGGCGCCCATGACGATTGAGGAACTCGTCCACCAGACCCTGCCTAAGAATGCTACGGCTTTGGAACGTGCCGCTGCTGAAACTCTATTCGAGCGGCTCGACGAAATTCCAATGCTCATCAATACGATTTGGACGCCATCCGGTTGCCCGATCGCGTTGCTGCCATTTCTTGCCTGGGCCGTCTCAGTTGATGTTTGGGATGATAACTGGCCTGAAGCCGTGAAGCGCGATGTGATTGCAGCTGCGCCCATGGTGCACCGCAAGAAGGGTACGTTGCTGGCGGTTGAGACAGCACTCAGTTCCCTTGGCATCCGCTCTGAAATCACTGAGTGGTGGCAAGCTGTGCCTGAAGCACGGCGCGGCACATTTGCAGTGACAGCATTTGCCAATACCCACCTTATGCCCGGCAGTGCGATCCTCTCGGAAGAAGTCCAACTTCAGGCGTTGCGCCAGATCCAAGCTGCCAAGCCCAAATCACGTGCGTTCACCCTTCAGATTGGGGCTGGGCTTGCAGGTCAGATCGCCATTGCCACGTGCGCATCCGGAGCCCAGTTCGGGCGTTTCACCGCCGTCGCGACAAACTAGGGGAATGCCATGAATGACATCATCGCGCTCAAAACCAAGAACACCAACGCAGGCCGCGCCGCGATCCTCAATGCCAGCAACAACGGGTTGGAAGGGGTTATCACCCATGTCTCATTTGGTGACGGCAACGGCGTATCCTACACACCCAATGGCACAGAGATTGCCCTGCGCAATGAAGTGGGCCGGGTTGCCATTGGTGGGGGCAATCGCGACGCGCCAGATCAGGTGACGATCCAAGGCATGCTTGGTGATATCGGCGAGCATTGGATCAGAGAGATCGGGTTTCACCTGTCGGATGGCACGCTGCTGTCCGTCTGGTCAGAACAAGACGATAGCGGCGACGATATTCTCCTTCTCTATAAGAAGGACGGGGTGCCGTTCATCTTTGCCTTCACGATCTTACTGCCCGATCTTCCCGATAACTCAGTTAACGTCCAGGTGAGCGGCCCAACCGTTAACGTGGTCTTTGACACAGAATTCGCGCTCATCATCGCCAATCAGGCGCGGATCACTCGCCAACAATGGCACCAACAGGAGGCGTTCTACGCCCAACATGGACACTATCCAGGAGGTCAATCATGACAACGGAAAATCAACAGATGCTGGCCCAACTGGGGCTGCTACATGATGATATGACAGGCTTGCCAGCGGAAATCCGAAATACGCTTGGCGCGGAAACAGCCAAGGTTGATGCAAAGATCACATCGGTTGATACTTTGCTGTATAACCATGCCATTTTGCGCCAATCCCCAAACCAATATGGCAATCTCGACACCAATGGGAACTTGGATGGCTGGGTCAAAAACGGCTCTTACGACATTTCATTCACGCATGTTCGCAATATTTCGGCGGGTACGCCCTATGCAGATCGCCCTGCCGAAGATCAAGCCGTGCTAGATGCGATGGGCCGCGCAGGTGCACGATACTTCATGCCGACAATCCGCGTGTTGCGTGTTGATTGGTCTGGCGCACCGTCCGATGTGAGCACATGGCTCATGTATCCAAATCAAATTTGGCCGGGTGGTATGCACCATTCGGTGGGTGCTTATGCGCGTCTTGTTAGCGGCAATTGCCACAGCGGGTTTTTCCATGGGATCACACCGGAATGGGGTGAGTGCGGTACGAGCCGCGACACAGCTCCCGGCGTCTATATTCATGGACACCCCTATGTGACGACCGAAAGCGGTTCGGTTGAGTTTTTCTGGCCCGCCGTTGTTCAAGGAGCCGTCAAGTTTGACCGCACCATCCCACGATGGGGATACTACGCATCCCCTTACGGAACCCAGAACCGTGACATAGCGGTATAAGGAAAAAATCATGAGTGAAGCCCCTCAAATTCCAGAACAAGACTACAGTAATGCCATACCATCTGCCTCGGTTGTCAAACACAAGGTTCGCGAAAAAATCGCCGCGAAGGCAGGCGATCAAGCGGCTCTTCTGGGTACCACGGCAGATGGTACACAACTCGCGATCTACGGACTTGCCGTTCTCGTGGACAAGCTTTCAACCGCAAATTCGCTTGCTGAGGTGCGCGAAGCGGCTGCGCCATTTGCAATGTTTTCCGCTGACTTCCTCGCCAAAGTCGAAAGCGGTGAAGTGGTCTTACCCTTCATGCTGAAGGGCGTGGATACCGTTGTCGCCGACATTGAGAAACGTGCGACCGCCGTTTCGGATGTTTTGAAAGCTGTATCGGAAGGATAACTATGCCCGATGTCTCATGGTGCAAAAAAGGCGGCTTGCGTGGCTATGTGACCACGCGGGTCGTAGCTTGGAGCCTGATGTGGAAAGGTTCCCCCTACATCCTGACGATCCCCGTTGGCCGCGAGTTCGAAAGCTCGGTCCCGCGCAGTCTGCAATGGCTTTGGTCACCAGATGATCCGTACTATCTCAAAGCTGCATTGATCCATGATGTACTTTTGGAAAGCGGATCACGTTGGATTGAAGCCGATAGCCAGTGGTTTGCCGCTGCCCTCAGCGAGCGTGCGCCGCGTATCAAAACCGCGCTGGCCTGGACAGGCATGATCCTGCGTCGGCTTATCCAGTGGTTGATTACGCAATAAAGCTTGGCGGATTGGTCCTGACCGTGTATCCCGTGAGCATCCCCAGCATCACAATTCACCTTTGGTAGCACCTGCTACCATAATGCCGTGCGCGTGCGCGTGGGAAGAAAGCTCCAATTGAACGAGACGATCTCGACAGATGGAGTACCCTCATGGCAGCCGATTTTCACAAAGGCATCGGGACGATTGAGAACCTGAAAGGCGGGCGGCCTGTGCAAGTGGCACAAGCTTCTACCGTCGCAATGGTTTTTACAGCCCCCGACGCTGACAATACCAAATTCCCATTGAACGAACCGCTGGCCATGGTCGGTGGCTCCGAGCTGTTGGAAGATATGGGCACCACAGGCACTGGCCCTGATGCGTTCAGCCAAATTTTCGCAGAAGGCACAGGCGTGAACGCCATTGGGGTGCGTGTCGAGGAGG
>CAKMZE010000148.1:2438-5073 GCA_929200295.1 uncultured Alphaproteobacteria bacterium | reverse complement strand
GCGAAACAGCTTCAAATACCGCCAAAGCGAGACACGATCCGGGCGAGCGGCGGGTTTGGGGGGCAGGTTCATGGCTCTATCGACGTAAATTTGGATGCAGGTCTCACGATCCGCGACTTGGAATGATTACGCCCCTGATACCGCGCGCCTAATGTGTCAGGACCCGCTGTGATTTGAAAATAGTCATAATCTTTGGGACGATCAAACGCACAAAGATACTGAAAATGCAGCCGAAAAAACCGCCACCGCAGCTCTTTCCAACGCTCAGGGGAAAGCGTTTGCGTAAAGGCGGCCGAGATCACTAAGGGCCATTTTTGCCCCTTCTCAGGTGCCACACCGGACACGGCAACAGGATCACATAACGCGAACGCACAGCCATCACCGGGGGCTGTGACGTCTACCCATGTCAGCTCATCACGCGTACACAGATAGGCTAAATCTGCGCGCAGTCGCCATGCATCAGGTAGGAATGACACCATGGGCACGACCTGCCCGAGAGATAGAAAAGACAATATCGGCTTTTTTCCTTTCACATGCCCTGCACGGATCATATCGGATAAGACAGAGACAGCCAAATGCGCGCCTGAGGAATGACCGACGACGAGAACTTCATCAACGTCACTCTCTAAGGCCGTTGTAATCATGCTAGAAAACTGTGCGATACGCGCCTCAAGCTCTGGCGGGTTTGCCCCGCGCCAGCGCGCGGAATAGGCATAGTCATGCATCAAATAATAGGCAAAGAACTTTCCGTCTTGTTTGCGAAACCAACGCAAAATCCCGATAATTGCAGCGATCGCTATAATCGCACCCAGCCCCTGTGCCACAACACCAAGATAAGGTGCGATCAAGAAAGATATCGCCTTATAAATCAGTGCCCCCAATCCGAGGGCAATCCCCAATTGCAATAAGAGCATCCCCACGGGGTATAACGCAGCAATCACAGGCCCTTTGCGCATCCACATCAGACGACGCAATGCGCCGCTTGCGATATATGTCCAGGCCGTGCGGATCAGCTGCCAATAGGTTGCTGGAATGCTGTCAGCCATACTGACGCGCACGATATCCGACCAAACCAGCACATCGATCTCTGCATCAGTAACACCCCCCTCAATCTCAGCCTGAACAGACCACCCATAAGGGCCATCGCCCTTTTTAGGCTTAATTCCAATCGCATAACCGCTGATCTTTGCCTGATCCGCCCCCTCTTTACGATAGAGCTCGCGGTAACGCCGCGGATGGATGGGATCATAACCCGGAATATAAAACACCTTGCGGCGCTTTACGAGTTGGTTTTGGGCTTCTTTACTCATGCACTGCTCACGCTCTTATTTTGCACAAGCTTACCGTTTAAATCTGAAAAAATTAAGTCTCTATCCGAGAATTGCCAATTTTGGGAATTGTTCGAGCAGCCACAAGCTGAATGCCGTAAATTGACCCGTCACAAGCATAAGCCCGATGGTCCATAAAAACAGGCCTGAGATTCGTTCAATTCGGTCTAAATGCCGTGTCATCCAGCGCATAAATCCTTTGAGCCGGGTAAAAAACAGCGCAACGATGACAAAGGGCAGACCCAAACCCGCGGCATAGACCGCCAGTAATGCGGTGCCGCGCATGACATCCGCCTCAGATGCGGCGAGGCTCAGGATCGCGCCCAAGATCGGCCCTAGGCAAGGCGTCCACCCAAAGGCAAAAGCGAGCCCAAGCAGATAGGCCCCAAAGGCTGATCCACCTTTTTCAGGGGCCGCGACGCGCAATTCGCGATCTAGAAACGGCAGCCGGAACACACCCACGAAATGCGCGCCAAAGATCATGACAACAACACCTGCGCCAATCGTGAACCATTCTTTCGCTTGCAAGAAAAACCGCCCGGCCGCAGAGGATGCAAACCCAAGCAGCATGAAAATCGTTGAAAGCCCGAGGACAAAGAACACCGACGCAAGAAACACGCGGCGGCGCGCATCCTTGCTTTCCCCCATCTCCGTGACCGAGACGCCGCCCATATAGGCCAGATAGGGCGGTACAATGGGCAGAACACAGGGGCTCAGGAAAGACAGCATCCCTGCCAGCAATGCCACAAACATCGCTGGGATAAACGCCGCGTCGAATATGAGCATGGAATCGAGCATAAATTGTCCTTTGCACATCTTCTTTACGCATGAATGCGCGCGGCGTCACGTCACTGTTGGTCACATCTGAGTGGACAGAATGTAACATCTGCATTACCGGGGCTTTATGCCAAATATAGATGATACCATTGATGCAACCGGGCTATTGTGTCCCCTGCCCGTTTTAAAGGCGCGCAAGGCGCTTATGGCGCTGCGTAGCGGTGCCACATTAGAACTGATCGCCGATGACCCCGCAGCCGTCGTGGATGTTCCGCATTTCTGCGCCGAGGCAGGCCACCGCCTGATTTCACAATCAGACGATGGCACTGCGCAAAGGTATCTTATTCAAAAAGGCTGATTTACCGCCCGAGCGACCACCAGCCCTTACGCTTTGGCTTTTTCTCGGCTTCAGCTGGCTGTGGCGCTTCTGCCTTGGCCTCTGGTTTGGGTGTTTCAGTAGCAGCCTGGGCTGGCGCAGGCTCTGGCGTTTCAGCAACTTCAACAGCGGGCTTTTTCGCACGGCTACGGCG
>CAKMZE010000148.1:997-2428 GCA_929200295.1 uncultured Alphaproteobacteria bacterium | reverse complement strand
CGGTTCTTCAGCGACTGCATCCTGAGCAGGTTCTACAACCTCCTCGGCCTTTTTCGCGCGCGATTTCCGCTTTGGTTTTGGTTTCTCATCCGTGTCAGCTGTAACCTCATCGGTTTTCGCCTCAGGTGATGTCTCGTCATTCACATCAGCGGTCTCAGGTTCTGGTGCCTTTTTACGCGATCTACGTGCGCGCTTTGGCTTTTCAACCGTCTCGGCCACGGCTTCCTCGGCTTTCACCTCAGTTGGTGCGTCATTCTCAGCTGCCTCGACCTCGGGTGCTTTTTTACGGGATCTACGCGTGCGCTTTGGCTTCTCAGCAGGGATTTCAGCCGCTTCAACCGGCTGAGTTGGCTCAACATCATTGGTCTCAGCCGCAGCGGGTTCTGGCTGTACCACATCTTCAACGTTTGCATCAGATGCCTCTTGCGGCGCATCCGCGTTTTGGCCACCACCCCGACGGCGGCGCCGACGACGACGCTTCTTCTTGGGCCGATCTTCTTCGCTCTCGGTCGTTGGTTCTACCGTGTCCTCGACAGATGCTTCATCCGTATCATCATCGTCCATCACGATGGCAGAGACATCGACAGGAGCAGCCTCGGGTACGACACGTGTTGCGGTTTTGAACTTTTCAATCGCAAAGTCTGGCGACACAAGTGCTGTGTCACACTCAATCCGCACAGACATCCCATAACGCGCCTCAATCGCGGCGATATGCTCACGCTTTTGGTTCATCAAGAAGTTTGCAATGCTGATCGGTGCCCGGACAAGCACCTCTTTGGTGCGACCACGCACGCCCTCTTCTTCGAGCTGGCGCAAAATCGAGAGCGACACATTGTCATCAGAGCGCAAAAGCCCAGTGCCGTGGCAATGGCTACACATCTGTGTCGTCGCCTCGAGCATGCCAGGGCGCAGTCTTTGGCGTGACATTTCCATCAAGCCAAAGCCCGAAATCCGACCGACCTGGATCCGCGCCCGATCTGTTTTCAGCTTATCCTTAAGCCGCTTTTCAACAGCCGTATTATTACGCCGTTCATCCATATCGATGAAATCAATGACAATCAGACCCGCGAGGTCGCGCAGGCGCAATTGCCGTGCAACCTCATCCGCGGCTTCAAGGTTTGTCTTAAGCGCCGTTTGTTCAATCGAGCCTTCTTTTGTGGCCCGGCCAGAGTTGACGTCAACGGCGACCAAGGCTTCGGTAATACCGATCACGATATAACCACCCGATGGCAATTGCACCGTGGGGTTAAACATGCCGCCAAGGTAGCTTTCGACCTGATAACGGGCATAAAGAGGCAACTGCTCGGTATAATACTTTACGTTTTTCGCATGCGACGGCATGATCATTTTCATAAAGTCTTTGGCCGTGCGGTACCCGGTCTCACCCGCGACGATCACCTCATCAATCTCTTTGGAATAGAGATCGCGGAT
>CAKMZE010000148.1:0-987 GCA_929200295.1 uncultured Alphaproteobacteria bacterium | reverse complement strand
CGATAGGCAGCGCCGCCTGCGACCAGGATTTCGTCGATGGCCCGCCCATAAAGGTCGCGGATCGAGCGTTTGATCAGGTCGCCTTCTTCGTAAATCTTTGCAGGGGCAATCGATTTGAGCGTTTGCTCGCGAATCTGCTCCCAAAGGCGTTGTAGGTATTCATAATCGCGCTTGATCTCAGCTTTTGTACGCTGCGAGCCTGCTGTGCGCACGATAAGGCCCGCACCCTCAGGCACTTCCATCTCGCCTGCGATTTGTTTCAGCTTCTTGCGGTCAGCGGCATTGGTGATCTTGCGAGAGATCCCACCACCGCGAGCTGTGTTTGGCATCAGCACGCAATAGCGCCCCGCCAGTGACAGATAGGTGGTCAGTGCCGCGCCCTTATTGCCGCGCTCTTCTTTGACCACTTGGATCAATAGGATCTGACGAACCTTGACGACCTCTTGGATTTTATACCGTTTCGGGCGCGGTTTGCGCACCGGGCGCACATCATCAGTGTCGTCTTCTGTGGCAACGCTTTCGATATTGTCATCTTTGGCGGAGGCGTCGGGTGCAGCACCATCTTGATCCCCATCACCGTCGAGATCGACGCGCGGCTGGTCATCTGCATCATCCGTCACGATATCAGCGTCCTGATCAGACGCGTCTTCTTCGAGATCAATGGTTTCCATACCCGCGATTTCAAAGGACGCGTCCTTTTCAGCAGGGTCAGCCACCTCGCCTGTCGTCACCGCATCATCCGAGGCAACCTCAGCCGCCGCAGTTTTGCGCGTTCTGCGGCGTGTCCGTTTCTTTGGCTGCTCGTCTTCCTCTTCCTCAGCTTTCAAGCTTTCGGCATAGGCTTTTTCTTCGGCGATCAACGCCTCGCGATCAGCAACGGGGATTTGATAGTAATCAGGGTGGATTTCAGAGAAGGCTAAAAAGCCATGGCGATTGCCGCCATAATCGACAAAAGCCGCTTGTAACGAAGGCTCGACCCGCGTGACT
>CAKMZE010000147.1:4765-5288 GCA_929200295.1 uncultured Alphaproteobacteria bacterium | reverse complement strand
GACTTGAAGGCCGTGAAGAATATTTCCCACGCGAGCTGTCTGGTGGCCAGCAGCAACGCGTCGGCATTGCTCGAAGCTTGGCGATTGAGCCTGATATCTGGTTCTTGGACGAGCCGTTTTCCGCGCTTGACCCGCTGATCCGCAAAGAAATGCAAGATGAGTTTCTGCGGCTTCAGCAGATGCTGAGTAAGACGATTGTGTTCATCACGCATGATTTCGACGAGGCCCTGCGTCTTGCTGATCGCATCGCGATCATGAAGGACGGCGCGGTCGAGCAATGCGATACGCCTGATAAGATCGTCATGAACCCGGCGACAGAATATGTGCGCAAGTTTACGCAAGAGATCGATAAAGCCCGCGTCGTCACCGCTGGCGCCTTAACCGATGCCAGCGCAAAAGGATCCGGTGATCCAGTTGCCGCGAACGCCACGATCAAGGAATTGGCAAGGCTGTTGGTCAATGACAAACGCAAGGTGTTTCCAGTAGAAAGCGATGGCGCAATCATCGGCGGGCTTGACCGGAG
>CAKMZE010000147.1:0-4755 GCA_929200295.1 uncultured Alphaproteobacteria bacterium | reverse complement strand
TATCTGTCCTGCTTGAGGCAGGCTAATGGCGAACGTGACGACGAATACAGCGGCTGAGGCACTCTCAAAAAAACCGTTTATCGTAGGCCTGCTTATTTTCGCGTTTGGTTTAACTGTGGTGCAATATGCGGGGCTTTTGCCAGAATGGCTGCACCGTGTGCCAGAGCAATATATACCGCCGCTTGCGGTTTGGCTTGATGTCATTTTCAACTTTATCAAAGACGACTTGCATTTGATCGATCTTACGCGATACCTCACAGGTACTTTGGAATGGATGATCAATGTCACATCCAACATCTTTTACGGTAAGCGCCGCTGGCCCAATTTCGAGGCGATCCCTTGGACATCAATTGCCGCTGTAGCCGGGATCGTTGGCTATTATCTGGGCGGTTGGCGTTTGGCCGCGATTGGGGCGGGCACATTCATATGGACCGCGCTTATCGGTCAGTGGAAAATCGCGATGGAGACCCTATCGGTTCTCGCGGTTGCCGCACCTTTGGCTTTTGTGATTGGGCTTCTCTTGGGTATATGGAGCTGGAAGAGCAAGGCGGTTGAAGCCGCATTGATGCCGATCTTGTCGCTGCTGCAAACTATCCCATTCTTTACCTATCTCTTGCCGGCTGTAATTTTCTTTAAGGTTGGGCCAACGGCGGGCGCTGTTGCGACCACGATCTATGCCATCCCGCCAATGATTTTGATGACATCGCTTGGCCTGAAAAAGGTCAGCCCAGAGGTTGTTGAAGCTGGCAAAATGTCAGGCTGTACACGCTGGCAGATGCTACGACATGTTTATATCCCGTCCGCGCGGACCGAAATTCTGGTCGGGGTGAACCAGGTTATTATGTTAAGCTTGGCCATGGTTGTTTTGACCGCCTTTATCGGCATGCCGGGGCTAGGGGCAAAACTGCTCGCGATGATGGGAAGCTTCAAGCTGGGCCGTTCGCTTGAGATCGGGATCACCATTGTCCTTTTAGCTGTGATGCTTGACCGGCTGTCAAAGGCTTGGGTGGTGAAACAGCCTGTGCATTTTGAAAAAGGCACAAGCTGGCTCGCCCGGCACAAGTATCTGGTGATGGCTGTCATCGCGTTCTTTGGCTTTATGATCGTGGCGCAATTTTGGGAGATCGCGGGCGAGATTGGCAGACGCCAGCATTTTAGCCAAGGTCGCGCATTGGACGCCTATGTCAAAGACGATCTGTTGCAAAACCCGGTTTTGAAAGCCGTCACATACGGCTTGCGGGTCTTTATGAACAATTACGTGTTGATCCCGTTCCGCACGTTCCTTTTGTCGATCCCGACACCTGCGTTCATCGCATTTATCGTGGCTTTTGCATGGTATATGGCCGGGCGAAAACAGGCGTTGATCGCGCTGGGCTTCTTTCTGTGGGTCGCATTTTCGAGTTGGTGGGATCGTTCGGTCATCACGATCTATTACGTGTTGACCTCTACGGCGGTCGCCGCGCTCATCGCCATTCCCTTGGCCGTCTGGGGGGCAGGGCCACCCGCGCAACGGATTGATTTTTCCAAAGGGATCAATGGATCGATGATTGTTGGCGTGATCAGCTTGGTTTTCCGCCGCTCTGTGATCTTTTTCGCCTCAATGATCGTGGCGGGTGTGCTGCGGTATATCCTGTGGACCCTTGGTCTCTTTGGCGAGGCTGAGGAGCTTGGCACGTCTTATACGCTTACCTACTGGGTGATCTTTGTGATCAGCTTTTATCTGATGTGGCGGTTTCTGGGGCAGGTCATGCGGGATACGTTCTTGCTCTTGGCGGCGGACACAGCGCAAACATTTCCAAGCTTTGTCTATTTGCTGCCAGCGATTATGTTGTTTTCGATCACACCGATTGCGGTGCTCTTTGCGATTATGATTTTCGCAATGGTGCCATTGATCCGTTACACCATCGAAGGCCTACGGAATGTGCCGCCTGAAATGCTGGAATCCTCGGATATGTCAGGGGCCACGCGGATGCAAAAGCTCTGGTATGTGCAGTTTCCACTTGCCCTGCCAACAATGGCTGTTGGATTTAACCAAGCCCTGATGTTTGCATTCTTTATGACCATGATCGCGGCCTATATCGGCACGGTTGATCTTGGCCAAGAATTGCAACGGACATTGGCGGGGACTGATCTTGGTAAGAACTTTGTTTTAGGTCTCAACGTGGCCTTTATGGCATTGACGTTTGATCTTGTGATCAACAAATGGGCGTCAGATAAGAAAAAGGTTCTTGGACTGAGTTGATGGCGCTGAGCCGCAGTCGCGATAAGACCGCAAAGCAATAAAAAGGCCTTTGAGATGGAAGACAATCGTTTGATCAAGGGCGCACCTGTGCGCAAACGTATTTTAGACGAGGTGCGCGCCTACACTGATGCGCACCCCACTATGCCGCGCCTTGTCTCGGTTTTGATTGGTGATACCGCCGAGGCAGCCGTCTATATCCGCAACCAAAAACGCGGCGCTGAGCAAGCAGGGCTCCCATTCGAAGAGATCGTCTGGCCGGCGGATATCACACAAGAAGACTGCAAAGCGCGGATCGTAGAAATGAATGATGATCCGGGTGTTCTTGGGATGATCTTGCAACGCCCTGTCCCGGGGCATATCAATGTGCGGTCGCTCCAGTCCGCGATCCACCCGCTCAAAGACGTAGAAGGGATGAACCCCGCCTCAATTGGCAATATCGTCTATTCAGATGTGGCGCTCGCACCCTGTACCGCAGCGGCCAGCGTCGAGCTGATCAAAGAAACGGGTCTTCCGATGGAGGGGCTTGAGGTCGTGATGATTGGTCATTCCGAGATTGTGGGCAAACCTGCCGCGATGATGCTGATGGCCGAGGGCTGTACAGTGACCGTGTGTCATCACATGACACGGTCGGTCGCGATGCATTCGCGCCGCGCTGATGTTGTTGTGGTTGCGGTTGGTAAGGCGCATCTTATTGGTGCTGATATGATTAAGCCGGGTGCCGCTGTCATCGACATCGGCATCAATCAGATTGAGACCGAGGATGGCACAAAAATCGTCGGTGATGTTGATACGGATGCGGTCAAAGAGGTCGCGGGATGGGTCACGCCCGTGCCCGGTGGTGTCGGCCCTGTCACCGTTGCGATCTTGCTGCGTAACGCGATGGTCGCACACCAGCGTCAGCTCGCTGCGGGCTGGCTATAGCGCCAGATACCCAACACCCGCAAAGGCGATCACGCAGCCACCCCATTGCAAGAGCGTCATACGTTCTTTGAGCAAGAGCCATGCCAGCACGATTGTGAGCAATCCAAACATGGATGACGTGACGGCTGCATATTGCGCATTTGGCAATACACCCGCCGACAGCACACACCAGAGCGCAATGCCATCTGCGCAACCCATTGCGATCAACCACGGTAATGCTTTGCGATCAGGACGAAAGCTTTGCTTTGTGACGATCAGGATCAAAACAGTCAGTGCAACCGCCAAGACCCGTGTCACAAGGGTCGATGGCATTTCATGGCTCAGCTCTGCCGCCCATTGCCCGGTTGCAAAGGTTCCGGCAAAGCCAACCGCTGCAATCAATGAATATAGGATCGTTGGGCCAAGCGGTGGGGTGTCGTCATCTGATGTGTCAGAAAGGGCCGCTACAATCGCAACACCAATCACGATGGCCAGAACAGCACCCCATTGAAACGCCGTGATCTCAGCCCCGTTGAATACCGCCCAAGCGACGGATAAAATGGGATATGCCGCAATCAAAGGGGCTACCACCCGCACCGGCCCACGTTGGAACGCGGCATAAAGACCAAAGGTGGCAATCACAAAAAACACACCCGCAAGAAGCGATAAAGAGACGGCCTCAGACCCGATGGGCAGAAAGCCCCCGGTGATCGTCATCAGCCCAAGGTGAAACACTAAGCCAGTGGTCAAAACCGTGATGATACAGGCGCTAATAGGTGTCTTCTGGCTTAGAAATCGAACGCAAATATCGTGAAAACCCCAGCAAAGTGCTGCAATAAGGCCAAGCGTCAGAGCGTTCATTTCTCTTTCCGAAAGAATGGGATTAAAAAGACAAGACAGGCCACAAGGAAAAACACACTGCCAAACATGGACCAGAAATGGCCAATGCTCGCGATGCAAAAGCCAATTGCTGAAATAATAAACAGAACCCAGCCTATAAGACTCATGTGTTCGTTGCGCATATCCCTACCGATTTTATTTGCCGACTCTGTAAAAGCCACTTATTCTTATGGTTAAACAAATTTTCCGCTCATGCAACACGGGTAATGGCGATGCTTGATGAATATCCTACGGTAAAGCCCGGCCCGCCGAAACCGAGCGCGATTATAGAGCCACGCGTATTTTCTATGCCCCCTGGCACAGAGCGCTACATGGTCGAAGGATGCGGCGCGATTTTGATCCCTGTTTATCAGGGCGATCAGCTGACAATCACCAATGATGAAGGTGGCCAAGTGTGCGAGATCATCGCAACCGATACAAAGTCAAAGATGGACGCCGAGCTATTAGGCGCAACCGGGCAGGGCCCTGCAACTGGGCTGCAAGCGTTGCTGGCGAGCGATGACCACTCCTTGCGTGGGCTGCGTATGGGGTTAGATGCGCGCAAAATCGACGTGGCTGCCCCAGGCGCAGTTCACCTGTTTGAGACGACAACACCAGCAAAGACCGATGAAACATTTACGGTCTCTCGTGACGGCACAGTCATCATTGCAGCACCCGGCGGCATTATGGATCTTGAGGCGCAGGATACCGCAACCCCGCTGACCGTTATGGTC
>CAKMZE010000146.1:1660-5342 GCA_929200295.1 uncultured Alphaproteobacteria bacterium | reverse complement strand
AAACTCTAGCTTAGCAAAACATACCAATCTGTCTCAAAGGCGTTGATGGGATACAGCATCGCACCGCCAAGCCCCGTGCGGATGTCCGTCATGACCATTTCATCATGCAACACAGCCTGCACAGCCCCGGTTTGTGCTGAGATCACCAATGACATGCCATTGCCTGTGGGCAACCCAACCCTGCCGTTCTGAGGGAAGCCGGTCGCAACCTTGATCACGAAATTTGGATCGCCCTTTTGATGACCATACTTAATGTGACAATCCGCTGAAACAACTGGAAAGGTGATATGTCCCACAGGCGGTAAAGCCACTTCACCCCGGCTAGCCGCGATATACGACGCTTCAATCGCATCCCCTGCAAGAGACAAATCAATCAAGCTTTCGATTTGATCGCGATCCAAGATGATCATGCGCTAAGGGGCCCTTCTAAACGCTCAAGGTAATATAGATGCATACCTATGATCGCTTTACTCAGCAACTGATCACTGAGATCCGCATGTGACCCCAGCCGCTAAAACGCCTGAAAGCTTTGCGCTGTTGTGATCAGCGCGTGATGCAATGATTGTGCGGATGAGCGCGGCCCAAGAATGCGTAGATGCTCTGCGTCCTGACGGCGGATCACAAAGCAGCCCATCTGGTGAATAACAGTCCGTTGCGCATCCCCTGCAACCATCTGTCTGATTGGCACAGCGCAGAGGCGTTCACAGATGTCTGGCATTGCCGGGCCGATCACATCAAAACAGACCCAAGCGCCTGTTTGTTCCGTCACTGAGGCGGTATCGCCAAACTGCGTTTGCAGCTGCTCTGCCAGCAGTTCATGACTGTCCAAAGGCGCACCGATCATCCATTGCTCTGGGCCCATCCAAAACCCCGCCTCAGGGTCATGCAGCTGTGCCTTACCCGGCGCGGGGACCGCACCGAGCAATGTCTTGAGCTGCTTTTGGCAGGCTTGTTCGCGCCCTTTGCGCGCGGCGATAGATGCCAGCGCCAGATTGTCATTCTCACTGATCGTGACGTGATCAAATTGATCAACACGTGGGCTGGTCCCACCCAGCGCTGGTGTTGGGCTAAGATTATGCACGCAACCGCTCCCCTTCTGGATCAACAAAATGCGCGCTGACAATTTCAACCGCAACATCCACACCAGTGAGCGGGCTGACCAAGCGCATCGTCTCGCCAAGACGCTCATGCCCGTCTTTCAAAAACCCAAGTGCGATGGCATGGCCTAGATGCGGTGAGAAACACGCCGATGTCGCATAGCCCTGATCGTGGGCCGCATCGACAGGCCCTGCGCTGTTCATCAGATGTGCGCCCGCTGGCACCGGATCATCGGGGTTTACAGGTTTGATCCCCACTTGCCGCAATTGCCCTGCCCCGTTGAGCCCCTCGCGCTCTGATAACACAGAGCCGATGCTGTCCTTCTTTTTGCTGACCATACGGCCCATGCCGAGGTTCAGCGCTGTGGTTGTGCCGTTCAGCTCATTGCCTGCTGCATGCCCCTTTTCGATACGCATGACGCCCAAGGCCTCTGTGCCGTAGGGCGTGACATCATATTCGGCGCCAGCCTCCATGATCTTGCGCATGAGCGCATCGCCATAGGCTGTGGGCACTGCGATTTCATAGGCCAGCTCGCCACTAAATGAGATGCGAAACAACCGAGCACGCAAACCACCGCATACGGTGATATTCGCACAAGCCATAAACGGGAACGCATCGTTTGATATGTCTTGATCGACAATCTTTTGCAAAAGCTTTCGGCTATTTGGCCCCGCGACCGCGTATTGCGCCCATGCTTCGGTGGTTGAGATCAGTTGCACATCAAGATCCGGGCATAAGCATTGCCGCACAAATTCCATATGGCGGTACACGGGCAGCGCATTTGCGGTTGTCGTGGTCACGACAAAATGATCCTCAGCGAGCCTTGCTGCGGTGCCATCATCCATAGCGATCCCGTCTTCGCGCAGCATCAGACCGTAGCGGGTTTTGCCAACCGCGAGTTTTGCAAAGCCATTGCAATAGATCTTGTTGAGGAATTCAGCGGCATCCGTGCCTTGCACATCGACCTTACCAAGGGTGGTCACATCACACACACCAACAGAGCGGCGCGTGGCGAGCACTTCGCGGTCCACGCTCATGCGCCATGTCGTTTCGCCCTCGCGTGGGAACCACTGCGCGCGCAGCCAATTGCCAACCTCGACAAATACGGCCCCCTGTTCAACCGCCCATTGGTGCGACGGGGTGAGCCGCTTGGGGTGAAACTCTTGTCCGCGGTGGCGACCTGCGAAAGCGCCAATCGCTGTGGGCGTATAAGGCGGGCGGAAAATCGTTGTTCCCACTTCGGGGATCGCCTTGCCTGCCAGCTCGGCCATAATAGCAAGGCCGCCCATATTTGCGGTTTTGCCCTGATCTGTTGCCATGCCAAGTGTCGTGTAGCGCTTGAGATGCTCAACCGCGCGAAACCCTTCTTGATGCGCGAGCTTCACATCTTTGACCGTCACATCGTTTTGCGGATCAAGCCACGCGCGCTGCGCGCCTGTCACATACCAAAACGGCGTGACATTCACTGGCGCATCTTCGGCTTGCGGCAATGAGACCCGTTTGGCCTTTAGTCCGAGGGTCTTTAACGCCGCTTGCGCTGTAGCCTTACCGCTTGCGAGCGCGGCAGCGGTCGATAATTTACCGCTCGCAGCCCCCGCAACCTGCATCCCCGGGGGCAGTATCTCACCCGGTACAAAGGCTGCAAGATCCGCATCCCATGTAGGCCGTCCACGTTGATGGCATGTCAGATGCACATTGGGGTTCCATCCGCCTGATACGCCAAGCGCACCGCATGGCAACTGGCGCGTTGTCCCATCTGACATGCGCACCGTGACAGACGTGAGGCCAAGCCGTCCTTTGGCATTGCATACCTCACCATTGAGCACCTCATAATCGGTGCTACTCGGTGCATCTTTTCGCGTATCAATCACAGCTGTGATTGCGACACCCTTGGCCTGTAAATCAGCCGCTGTGCGATGCCCGTCGTCATTATTTGTGAAAACCGCCACACGTTGGTCTGCCGTGACAGCATAACGGTTTGCATAGGTCCGCAACGCCGAGGCCAGCATTACCCCGGGGCGGTCATTGTTTTCAAAGGCAATCGGCCGCTCTGTTGCACCACCTGCGAGGATCGCCTGCTTGCTGTAAATCCGCCAAAGGATCTGGCGAGGTTGCCCTGCGGCTGGTGTGTGCAGATGATCTGCTACACGTTCTAATGCGCCATAAATGCCGTGATCAAACGCACCGATAATCGTTGTGCGCGGCATGATCCGCAGGTTTGGCATGCTGCGCAGTTCAGCAACAGTTGCTGCGGCCCAGTCTGCCCCGGTTTGATCGCCAAGCGCATAGGTTTCAGCGTTTAACCTGCCGCCAAGGCAGAAATCTTCATCGGCAAGGATCACTTGCGCGCCCGCACGCCCCGCTGTCAGCGCTGCCGCTAATCCTGCTGGCCCCGCGCCAATGATCAAGAGATCGCAGTATAAAAACCCTTTGTCATAAACATCCGGATCATCCTGCCCTGAAAGCGCGCCAAGACCTGCCGCTTTGCGGATGATCGGCTCGTACACATGTTTCCAGAAGGGCCGCGGGCTGATGAAGGTCTTGTAGTAAAAACCAGCAGGCAGGAAACGGGCCAGTTTTGTGT
>CAKMZE010000146.1:0-1650 GCA_929200295.1 uncultured Alphaproteobacteria bacterium | reverse complement strand
GTCTTGTTCTTTTGGCGATGAACCCAAGCCAGAAGCTTTACGGATAAAGCGCTCGTAAGTCATCCACAGTGATTTTGGCCACATAAAGGTTTTATAATAAAACCCTGCCGTGAGGAAATTGGAAAACCGATCATTGATCGCCATCAGATCAAACCGCAACGACCCAAGATGGTTTTGGCTCTTTGCAGATAACCCCTCATATAACTCAGCCGTTGTGGCGCGCGTATTGGGCTCTTGTCGTGCACCCTCGCGCAGGGTGACCAATGCATTGGGCTCTTCCGAGCCCGCTGTCAGCGGGCCGCGCGGGCGGTGGTACTTAAACGAACGCCCCATCAAGCGCTGGCCATTTGCGAGCAATGCCGAGGCCAGCGTATCCCCTGCGTGACCTGCGAAGCTTTGCCCATCAAAAGTGAATTGATGGGTCGTCTCGCGGTCAATCAAGCCACCTTTTAAGCGATTGATCTGGCTCATCTGCTGCGTCCCTTACTGCGCGCCACATCAGTGGCTAAGGCAACCTTGGCAATCTCATGGGTAAGCGTATTGCGTGTGACAACCAGCCAAGACCGATCACCAGCTTCATGGAACCAGAGTTCCTCATGCCAGCCAGCCGGATTATCCCGCAGATAGCCGTAGTCGTAAAAATCTTGCGCCGCCGTGTCTGATTGCCAATCGGGACGCTCAATCAATTTCGCGTCGCCCATATAGGTGAACTCGGCACTGTCGCGCGGTCCTAAAAGTGGGTGATCAATAATCATAGGACACCTCGCGGAGTGGATGGCAGGCTTGCGGGTAGTGGAAGGCCAGAGAAGACATCAGTGCAAATTGGGCTGGTTGCCCATCCCTTTTTCGTCGATCATCAGCCCCTTTTCAAAGCGATCAAATCGATAAGCTGTGGCCGTCGGGTGCGGCGCGTCATGGGCTAAGAGATGCGCAAAACAATAGCCCGACGCAGGTGTCGCCTTGAACCCGCCATAGCACCAACCACCGTTGAAATAGAGCCCATCAATATGCGTGCGATCAATGATCGGCGAGCCATCCATCGACATATCCATGATCCCGCCCCACATACGCAGCAAACGCGCACGACCAAAGGCGGGGAAAATCGCCATGCCGCCTTCGCAGACATCCTCGACCACTGGCAAATTCCCGCGCTGCGCATAAGAATTATACCCGTCAATATCACCGCCAAAAACAAGCCCGCCCTTGTCAGACTGACTGCAATAGAAATGCCCCGCACCAAAGGTGACAACACCCGGCATGATCGGCTTGAGCCCTTCAGAGACAAACGCCTGCAAGACATGGCTTTCCATCGGCAAACGCATGCCAGCCTGCGCCATCAGGCGCGAGGATGACCCCGCGACAGCACAGGCCACCTTTTGCGCTTTGATCGTGCCGCGTGTTGTCTCAACACCCAAACATTGACCGTTTTCGATCAGAAAGCCCGTGACCTCACAGTTTTGGATAATATCGACACCGCGACTATCAGCACCGCGGGCATAACCCCAAGCGACCGCATCATGGCGCACTGTGCCGCCTCTGTGTTGCGCCAAGCCACCTTTGATCGGAAAGCGCGCATCCTCGGTATTGATATAAGGGTATCGTTTTTTGATCTCTTCCGTGCTGAGCAACTCTGCATCGGCCCCATTGAGC
>CAKMZE010000145.1:2185-5463 GCA_929200295.1 uncultured Alphaproteobacteria bacterium | reverse complement strand
CCCCCCCGCCGTCAAAGTACCTGAGATCACCGATGACATCCGCGCGATCTGGGATGAGATGATCACAGCGATGGACACCATGCCTGGCGTTGGACTTGCCGCGCCACAGTTGGGCATCGGGCTTGCGCTTGCGGTTGTGGATGCCAGTGAGAAACGCGGGCAAGCGGTGCGCATGGCAAACCCAGAGGTGCTCTTTGACAGTATTGAGCTGCGCGAACATCAAGAAGCCTCACCAAACTTACCGGGGGTGGGTGCTGTGATCAAACGCCCGCGCGCGGTTACCGTGCGGTTTTTGAATGACAAGGGCATTTGGGACCGACAAGAATTTGTAGGCCTCTGGGCGACATCCGTGCAGCATCAGATCGATCATTTGGCAGGCAAGATGTATTTTGATCGTCTCAGTAAAGTGAAACGCGATATATTGCTGCGTAAGGCACGCAAAAACGCGTGAGCGTACAACGGCAGAAAGGCTGAGCCATGCGGGTGATTTTTATGGGAACACCGGATTTCTCAGTGCCTGTTTTGGATGCGCTCATTGCGGCAGGCCATGAGATTGCCGCGGTTTATAGCCAGCCACCCCGCCCCGCAGGACGGGGCAAGAAAGAGCGGCCAAGCCCCGTGCATGCACGTGCGGCCGCTCTGGGCCTAACCGTCAAAGTGCCCACATCTCTGCGCACCACTGATGCGCAAGCCGAATTCATGGCTTTGCAGGCAGATGTGGCCGTGGTCGTGGCTTATGGGCTTATTCTACCACAAGAGATATTGGATGCGCCCCACCGGGGCTGCCTGAACATCCATGCCTCGCTCTTGCCCCGTTGGCGTGGTGCAGCACCACTGCACCGCGCGATCATGGCGGGTGATCAGGAAACGGGCGTCTGTATCATGCAAATGGAGGCCGGGTTGGACACAGGCCCTGTGCTTTTACGCGAAGGGGCAGATATCGCACCCAACGAGACGACAGGCGCGCTGCATGATCGTCTTTCACAGATGGGGGCTAAACTGATTGTCACGGCGCTGGATCAATTGGATGATTTGCAGCCGATACAGCAATCAGATGAGGGTGTCACATATGCCGCCAAAATTGATAAGGCCGAGGCAAGGATAAATTGGAGCAGACCAGCGTCAGAGGTAGCCGCACAGATCAATGGCCTGTCACCTTTTCCGGGGGCGTGGTGCCTTGTAGCAGATGAGCGGGTGAAACTTTTGGGCGCATCTGTCACAGATGGGGCGGGCGCACCCGGCACAGTCTTAGAAGGCTTCACAATTGCCTGCGCAGATGGTGCGGTTGAGATCACCAAAGCCCAACGCGCAGGCAAAAAACCCATGCCAGCGGCACAAGTACTCTTGGGGTTGGACTTAGGGCAAGAAATCGCATGACTATAGTCCCACCATACCATTCTTAGGTTTAGAAATATCCCGGGGGTCTGGGGGCTGGCCCCCAGGGGTGGTTTTGTCTCGGGGCAGGCCCCAGTGTGCCACAGTTACCAAAAGAGACTGCAGAAAATCACACGAAAGGCCTACCGTATCGGTTCAAACTGCGCGTTTGCCATCGCGCAATCGCGGATCACATCTGCGCCGCATCTGCGAAAGTTGAGATCTTTGGTCATACAAATCCGGGCTTCTTGGATGTATCCATTGCGGCAGGTGATTGTGATCTGATCTGCAGATAATGCAGGGTTCGCGGCCAGAAATGCCTCTTCGACAACCTTGGCTGGCAATGTGATTGGGTCTTGTAGGCGACGAAAAACCGGCGGGCGGGTCATCTGCGCATAGGCGCGCCGCGAGAGGGTGTAGTAATCCGCAGATTCTAATCCTGCGCATGTGCCGTGCTTGTTCCACTGATGCCAAGCCAATCCAGAGCTGCCCATGATATCTGCCATCTCGGCTGTCTGCGTGCGGGTCGGCGGGCGCGCTGTGGTTTGGCAGTTTGCGGGATACCCCTCTTCGTATTGCGGCCAGAGCCCGTGCAGGATCCAGCCGAAATCCTTATCAGGGGTGCATTGGGGGGATTGGCGTGCATCGCCTTCATAGGCGCACCAATTGGCTGACCAAGACAGTGAGAGCACGTAATAGTCAAATGTGCCGGGCTGGTTTTGGGCCGCAGCTGGGCAGGCAAGAAGGATCAACAGAGCATTGAGGTGATGCATTTCGGGGCTTTCCTAAATCGCTTTGTGCTATTATATGGTGCGTTAAGTTCCCCGACAACGTGAACTCGGCCTGAAACGGTCTGCCCATTTGACGGGCGCGGGATCGGCGTGTCTGAAGTGCAGGAGATGATGAAAGATGTCTGATAAACCGATTATGGCCAAAGCCACTGCTGTTTGGCTTTGTGACAACACAACAATCACATTTAAACAAATCGCGGATTTTTGCGGCCTGCACGAGCTTGAGGTGCAGGGCATCGCGGATGGTGATGTGGCTGTTGGGGTCAAAGGGTTTGATCCGATTGCGAACAACCAGCTGACCCAAGATGAGATTAAAGCGGCAGAAGACAGCCCGCTGCATAAGCTGAAACTGAAGTTCAACAAAGCAGCTGTGGGCGAGGAAAAGCGTCGCGGACCACGCTATACACCCTTGTCAAAGCGGCAGGACCGTCCGGCGTCGATCTTGTGGTTGGTCAAATTTCACCCTGAGCTTTCTGATGCGCAGGTGTCCAAATTGGTGGGCACGACAAAGCCAACGATTCAGGCGATCCGGGAACGGACCCATTGGAATATCTCTAATATCGACCCGATTGATCCCGTGGCGCTGGGGCTTTGTAAACAATCAGAGCTGGATAAAGCCGTGCAAAAGGCCAATGCGAAACGCGCGAAAGAGGGCGATGTCATGTCAGATGACGAGCGTCGCAAACTTGTGAGCACAGAGCAGTCACTGGGCATGCCCGCTGAGCCAAAGATGCCAAGTGCGATTGCAGGTCTTGAGAGCTTTAGCCTGTCAGAGACAGGTGGTGAGGATGATCTGGCAGCTGCTGCATCCGCGCATGAGAGCGATGAGACGGTGCCTGATGCTGAGAGTTTCTTTAACCTGCCTGACGACGCTGATGGTGATGACGACTAAAGCGCAACAGGTGAATGATGCAGACTGTGTGGAACCCAAACGGCTTAATGGCTGTTCGGGCACCTTTTCCGCACGGTCGTAAACCGCTCTAAGATTTCTATTTTTGGCGCTGTGGGCGGGTCTCTGTGGCTCCGGTGGCGATCTGCGAGCGTGTTTTGCAAAATTCAACGTCAGCCGCGCTGGTTTACGCCTTTGCGGCGTTTATCAAGGCGCGACTGGCA
>CAKMZE010000145.1:0-2175 GCA_929200295.1 uncultured Alphaproteobacteria bacterium | reverse complement strand
ACATGAAAATCTCACGCGGAACCGTCTATAAAGTCAAAGCGCAATAACAAACGTAGGTCTGCAATGCAGGATTTTTCTGCCGTTGGCTTTCGATACATCAATGTCAGCTTGCTATTGTTGATCCATCATTAGCCCAACCATATTTGCTCCGGTGATAATGTCGCTGGCAATGTGATGCCCAAGCGCACGAAGTTCTGCATCGGGTGCAACAATATCCGGGATCTGTACCGTAATGAGTCCTGCCGCGTGTGCCGCGCGGACGCCGTTGGGAGAATCTTCAAACGCAACGCAGGTTGCAGGATCGTGTCCCATGCGTGCAGTAGCATGAAGGTAGATATCTGGTGCGGGTTTGCTAGCCGCGACCTGATCGCCGCCAACTACGTCTTGAAAAAGCTCGTTGAGACCCGCCCGATCAAGATGCAGATGCGCCTTTTCCGTCTGGGTGCTGGTGGCGATGATGTATGGAATATCCCGCTTGCGTAGATGTTCTGCCAACGCCCGAGCGCCAGGTTTGACAGGGATGAAATCCGATAGCCGTTCTGCTATTTCGTTGTCCCAGACAGCATCGAATTTTTCCAATGTAACGCGTCCCGATAACCCTTCGGTCAACAACCGACGTCCCAGCACGCGATTCGTACCAACTAAGCTCCTGAACAGGTCATCATCCTGCGGTAATTCGAGAGCGGAAAGCGCTGTGCGGAAGCCTTCGAAGTATACCCGTTCTGTATCGAGCAATAGACCGTCCATGTCGAACACAACGGCTTGGGGCGATGGATTATGCATAAGAGTTGATGCCTATTGCTCTGTTGACTGTTGATTTGGAGTGCATTGTGGGAGAGCAGACTTTCACACAGATTGCAACATTATGTAAAATGGGCTCATTGCCGTCATGAGGCACGAACAGTCCGAACTGAGAGTTTCCACATAGTCTGGATGGGCAAATTGCCCATCCTACAGGTATGGGTGCTGTTGTTTTTGGGTGGATCCTGTAGGCCTTTCTACCCTGCTCAGTTATAATGCCTTGCGCGCAGTGAGCGCGGCTGTGATCGTGCCCTCATCGAGGTAGTCAAGCTCACCGCCGACAGGAACGCCTTGGGCAAGCGAGGTAACCTTCACGCCTGCAAGCTGATCTGCGATGTAATGCGCTGTGGTTTGCCCATCTATTGTGGCGCCCAAGGCGAGGATCACTTCGCTCACATCCTCGGACTGGATACGGTCAATCAGCCGCGGGATGCGCAGCTCATCAGGGCCAATCGCATCTAAGGCGGAGAGCGTGCCACCTAAGACATGATAGCGCCCTTTAAACACACCGCTGCGTTCCATCGCCCAGAGATCGGCTACGTCTTCGACCACGCAGATCTCGCCTGTACTGCGTTTTTCAGATGCGCAGATATCGCAGATATCAGCGGTGCCGATGTTGCCGCAATTGAGGCAATTGCGCGCTGTTGCGCCAACTTTCTGCAAGGCCTCGGCTAAGGGCAAGAGCACAAGGTTGCGTTTGTTGATCATATGTAGCACGGCCCTGCGGGCCGAGCGTGGCCCAAAGCCTGGCAGCTTTGATAAAAGCGCAATCAGATGATCAAGATCCTGCGCGCCGTTGGTCATGGTGTACCTGTGATATATGGGGAGCGGGGCGTCAGAGTCTTGCCCCTTAGAATGGCAGGTTCATACCGGGGGGTAGGCCGAGGCTTTCGGCCATCTTGGCCATTTCCTCTTGGGATTTTTGGGCCGCCTTTTGCTGGGCGTCCTTGATCGCGGCGAGGATCAGGTCTTCGACGACCTCTTTATCGTCGCTGGAAAAGATCGACGGGTCGATATCCAATGCTTTTAATTCGCCTTTTGCGGTTGCGGTTGCTTTGACAAGACCTGCGCCGCTTTCCCCAAGCACCTGTACATTTTCCAGGTCCTCTTGCATTTGCGCCATCTTGCCTTGCATGTCCTGTGCTTGTTTCATCATCTTGGCCATATCGCCAAGACCACCAAGGCCTTTGAGCATTGTGATATCCTTTGATTATGTGCGCATAGAGATAAGCGTTTGTGGTGTCTGAGACAAGTGATCTCTGGGAGCGGTGAATTGGGGGGCGACGTTATTCTCACCAACCTCCAGACAATGCTGTACTCTGGGGGCCAGCCCCCAGACACGACACCACTGGGGGCCAGCCCCCAGACACGACA
>CAKMZE010000144.1 GCA_929200295.1 uncultured Alphaproteobacteria bacterium | reverse complement strand
TGGCTTTATATGTCGCGTCCACGGCAAAATCTTCGGGGTAGGCTCTGGCCAAGGCCGGGTAGTTTGACAGCTCTTGCCCCGGAAGTAAGCGGCTTACCATCGGATCAAGTGTCGCCACTTCTTCGGCGCTGGCATCACCAGCCCAGCGACGCAGCAGCGCTAAGGCTTCTGCGGCCTCGTCCCGTGTGGGATCGGCACCTGATTCTTTTGTATGAAGTGTCATTCAGTAGCCCTTTGGTTCCGCAGGTTCCTTGCCTACATCAATTTCTGGGTCGCTATATGCTTTGGCATCGGTATATGCGCATATCGCTAATGTCATATATAGTCTTTAAGGTCATTTTTCAAAATGCGCTTCTGCATTTTCGACATCATATTCATAATTCACGTCTTGGCATCATGGCTTAATGCGCGCGAGTGCTTGCAACAAATCACGTTGCAAATCTTCACTATCCTCAAGCCCGCATGACACCCGGATAAGGCCCGACGTAATCCCAAGGCGCGCACGATGCTCATCTGTTAGACGCTGATGCGTGGTTGTCCCAGGATGCGTGACAATTGATTTACTATCCGCGAAATTATTTGAAATCGTGAAAATCTCTAAAGCGTTCAAAAACGTAAATGCCGCTTCTTTCCCACCTACAACATCAATCGCAAATACTGTGCCACCTTTTGTACAAAGCGATCGGGCTAAATCATATTGCGGATGAGAAGGATGGTGTGGATAAATCACTTGCGCCAATTTCTCGTGCCCATGCAAAGCATTCGCAAGCTGCGCGGCTGTTTCACATTGAACACGCACGCGCAAATCCATTGTATCTAATGATTTCAGCATGACCCAAGCGTTAAACGGGCTCATCGCGCCGCCTGTGTGCTTCATATAGGCCTCAACCGGGCCTCTGATCAGCTCGCGCGCGCCGAGGATGACACCCCCTAAACAGCGCCCCTGCCCGTCGATATGTTTAGTGGTCGAGTAAACAATCAGATCCGCACCTGCTTCAACAGCATAGGAATAGCTTGGTGTTGCAAAGACATTATCTACGATCACCTTAGCCCCCTGAGCATGCGCCAAACGCACCACCGCCGGAAGATCAATCACCTCAAGCGTCGGATTTGATATGCTCTCTAAAAATACGACAGCTGTATCAGGCCGTATCGCCGTCTCCCATGCCGCCAAATCACGCCCATCAACCAACGTCACTTCAACATGAAAGCGCCTCAGGATATCCTCGATAATATAAAGACATGAGCCGAATAACGCGCGTGACGCAACCACGTGATCCCCAGCTTTCAAGAGCGCCATCAACGCACCGTTCACCGCCGCCATGCCAGACGCCGTGGCAAAGCCTGCTTCAACCCCTTCGAGGGCTGCAATCTTGTCTTCGAACATCGCGACAGTTGGATTGCCATAGCGGGCGTAGATAAAGGCATCGCCGGTGATCTCGATAAACCGTGCTTCGGCCTCTTCAGCGGTCTCATAGCGGAATCCTTGCGTGAGGTAGAGCGCCTCGCTCATCTCACCGTATTGACTGCGCCGTGTGCCTGCGTGCACGGCTTTCGTCTGCCGTTGCCAATGATCTGTTGTCTTTCGTCCCATGTATCGCCTCGCATTTCAGGGGCAATAAAAAACCCCGACACCGGGAAAGGTATCGGGGTTGAAAAACCCAGACCTTTTAGCGGCATATTTAACGTGGCCCGCAATCCGGTAACAAATCGCCACACTCTTATGAGTAAGGCGCATAGGGCAGCGCGTCAAGCCAAAGCGCCTGCCATCATTTTGCCGCAGGAGTTAACGCGTTTTCAATATGTCGCAGCAATAATAAGGGAATGAGACCTCGTGAATTTAGATACCCCGCAAATCAACGCATCCCTGTGCAAACGCCAAAGGGAATGCATATGCTCAACCTGATGAATATCAGCAAGGGCGGTTGCCGTCTTATAGGCCAAACACATGCACGACCGGGCAATGTGTTCATGGTTACGCTCGGGGTGAATAAACTGCGCGCCGTTGTGAAATGGGCCTATAAGGATCTGGTCGGTGTCGCATTCGAAAACAGCGTGTCACCTGAGATTTTGAACGCGTTTATCCCCTCTTTGAATGCCAGCGCGCAAATGCCTGAACAACGTCAGCCATTTTCCTGAACACACGTGAAACCTATTTTTCTGGCTCGATAAGGTATTTCTGCAAAGCCATGATCTGCGCCCAAAGAAAGAGAAAGAGCGCGATTGGAAATGCGAATGTTTCAATCTTGACCCAAGATTCCGTAGACATCGTGCGCCAGACAATCTCGTTTGCCACAGCAAGCGCTGCAAACATAGCTGTGACACGACGTGTCAGGATGAGCCAGCCCTCTTGCTGCATCGGTAAAAATTCACCCATCACCCATTCGAGATAGCTGCGGCCGCGCAGCAAACCCACGCCTAAGATCACAACGAAAACACCATAAACAATGGTTGTTTTCATTTTGAAAAAACGCTCGTCATTAAACCATGCGGTCAACCCGCCAAAAAAGATCACCATAAAGGCGGTGAAAATCTGCATCCGGCTTAGCTGACGCGTCAGCGCCCATAAGATCCCCATCGCAACCAAAAGCAGCGGGACAAACACCAGTGTGGCCACGATGAACCCAGAATACTCGGTCCCGGCAATGGTGTAGCTGTTGTCCTTGATCCGTAAGTATATCACGAAAAATGCAAGCGTTGGCCCAAGCTCAAGCACTTGTTTTAGGACGGGATTAATCTGTTTTTCACTCATATCCGCTTCATGACCGATTGCATGGGCAAGAACCAGCCCTAACCGCCGACTTCCACTAAAATTGCCCCCAAAACGATCAAGATCATAAGCAATGCGCGCCGTGGGCCGACCTTTTCCCCCAAAAAGAGCCAGCCAATCACGGCTGCAAATACGATTGAGGTTTCCCGCAATACCGCGGCCTCACCCACTGTATCAAGCCGGGTTGCGACCATCACACCGCCAAAGCTGATCCATGCAATAATCGCGCCTGCAAAGCCAAGACGCGCCAAGCCTCTCCAATCGATCACACTTGGACGTTTGCGATAACGCCAAGCCGCCACCAATGGCATATCCAACGCTGTGAGAAAGAAAAACCACGCTAAAAATGTCATCGGATTGGGCGATTGCCTGATCCCCCAGGCATCATATGTGGTATAAACCGCGACGGTTACCCCGCCAAAAAGCGCCCAAGCGAGCCCTATTTTCAGTACGCGCACATCGATCTTTTCCTCACTGATATTGCGCAGCGCCAAGAGCAATATCCCCCCAGATAAAGTCGCGACACCAGCCCATTGCAGTGCCGTGTAACGCTCTGCAAATAGGATCGACACAGCAACGACCGTGAGCAATGGCCCAGTGCCGCGCACAATGGGGTAAACCACTGTAAACGCGGCGCGTTCATAAGCGAGCGCCATGGATAATTTATAGACAAAATGGATGCCCATTGCGCCAAGTAAAATCAGCCACGTCACCCCGCTTGGCCATGGCACAAGCAAGAGCGCAATCGGAGCCGATAAAACTGCAAGCCATGCATCAATAGCACCGCGCGCCATCCACGGGTCAAACCGCCCCTTTTGCAGGGCACCAAAAACCGCATGTGCAAAGGCTGACACCAGCGCTAAAACCGTCGCAAGATAAGCGCCTGTAGATGTCCCCGAGATCGCAACAAGCCAGGCCCCGAGCGTATCCATCATTGGTCAGGCTTATGGTGCATCAAGCTCAACACCGATCAACGCATGGGCAAATTCGACAGGGTCAAATGGCGCGAGGTCATCAATCTGCTCACCCACCCCGATCGCATGAATGGGTAGGCCGAATTTATCTGCAAGTGCCACCAAGACGCCGCCCTTTGCGCTGCCATCTAATTTGGTCATCACAAGGCCTGAGACATCAGCAAGCTCTTGGAAAACCTTTACCTGTTGCACGGCGTTCTGCCCCGTCGTTGCATCAAGCACGAGAAGCGTATTATGCGGCGCGTCTGGGTCATGCTTGCGGATCACCCTCACGATCTTTGCGAGCTCTTCCATAAGATCAGCACGGTTTTGCAACCGCCCTGCGGTATCAATCATTAGCAAATCGGCCCCGTCCTCAGCCGCGCGGGTCATGGCATCATAGGCAAGGCTTGCCGGGTCTGACCCTTCGGGCGCTGTTAAAACAGGAACCCCTGCCCGTTCGCCCCAGACCTGTAATTGTTCAACGGCGGCGGCGCGAAATGTATCGCCTGCGGCAATCACGACCTGCTTGCCCGCCGCTTTGAACTGGCTCGCGAGCTTGCCAATGGTCGTGGTTTTGCCTGATCCATTGACCCCCACCACCAAAACGACCTGCGGCTTATGCGCGTAAAGCGGCATGGGGCGTGCAATCGGCTCCATGATCCGCGCGACCTCGGTGGCCAATAAATCTTTGATTTCGGTGACTGATAGCTTTTTGCCAAAGCGACCTTCGGCGAGGTTTGCAACAACGCGCAAAGCTGTATCGACGCCCATATCCGCTGTGATCAACAGCTCTTCGAGCTGCTCGAGCATGTCATCATCCAATGTACGACGCGGCACATTGGCAGCAGGAGATTTACCAAACACACGGCCCAAAAGCCCCGGTGATTTCTCTGCGGCTTGCTCAGGTTCCGTAGGCGTTACTGGATGTTCTTGTTCTGTGGCCGTTTCGGGCAGAAGGTCATCTGGCGCGTCAACAACCGGTGTTGGCGCGACTTCGGGCACAGACACTTCGGTTAATGGCGCGTCCTCAGAAACACTTTCTTCTGGCTCGGGCTGCACATCTTTGGTCAGCACCTCCGCCTCTGGCATCTGCTCAGCTTCGGTTTCCACCTCAGGCTCTGCCTCAGACACAATCGCATCCAACCCCTCATCAAGCTTTGATGAGGACCGAAACATCCGATCTTTGAGTTTTTTGAAAAACGACATGCGCGCAGGGCCTTTGATATACTACGTATCAAAGACCTAATACGCCACAGCGTTAAGTAAAAGAGGGCAAGCCTCTTTCACCCAATCAAATCACAGCCGCAGACCCGTTTTCTAACGTCAAATCTCGTCTGGGAAGTGTTTGATCACCATTTTGATCGGATTTGGGGCTGCTTGGCCAAGCCCGCAGATCGATGCATCAACCATCGTTGTGCACAGCTCTTCTAAGAGCGGCTGATCCCATGTATCCGCTTGCATCAGTTTGACCGCCTTTTCACAGCCCACACGGCAAGGTGTGCATTGGCCGCAGCTCTCGTCCTCAAAAAAGCGCAACATATTGAGTGCCGCGGCTTTGGCCGAATCTTGGTTTGAGAGCACAACAACAGCGGCAGAGCCGATGAATGTGCCATGAGGTTGTAACGTGTCGAAATCCAGTGGGATGTCATCCATTGATGCAGGCAGAATGCCCGATGATGGCCCACCCGGCTGATAGGCCTTAAACGTATGACCATCTGCCATGCCGCCCGCTGCCGCGATCACATCCATGATCGTTGAGCCCGCTGGCAGCAAATACACACCCGGCGCGGCCACGCGGCCTGAGACCGAATA
>CAKMZE010000143.1:3724-5606 GCA_929200295.1 uncultured Alphaproteobacteria bacterium | reverse complement strand
TCTCCTTGGTTCCAAAATTACCAAGCAATCCGTCTACAAATCTAGGGGCACCTCAAGCATCTATTTCCATCTTTTGATTAAATTCAGGGTTCATGCCTTGCTGTTTGTTACTTTGTAACATAATAATAGATCCGAATAGAGGATCCATTCATGAGAAAGCGCGCTGAGGCTAGACAATCGGATGTTTTGAGCGTGTTGAAATCATGCGACAGGCCGATGACCGCCTATCAAATTCTTGAACATCTTCAGGTCAATGAGCCCGATATCGCGCCGCCGACGGTGTACCGCACGCTTTCAGCGCTCACCGAGCAGGGGCGCGCGCATCGTCTTGAATCTATGAAAGCTTTTGTGCCGTGTCGTTGCAATCATGTGGAAAGCGTTCCCGTGCTCGCCATTTGCGAAGACTGCGGATCGGTCGAGGAGCATGATGGCAGCGGCTTGTTACCAACGCTCACTGCATTGACCGATCAAAGTGCCTTTCGCGCCGTGCGCCACATCGTTGAAATTCACGGGCTTTGCGGGGCATGCGCCGCCTAAAACACCTTCCCTCTACCAAATAGGAAACACCATGAAACACACAGTCTCTCTTATCGCCTTTTTCACAGCTTTTCCTGCTTTTGCAGAGGAGACGCGCCAGCTGGATGCGCATGAACATGGCACAGGCGCGTTGAATATTGCGATTGATGGGACAACTGTCGCGATGATGTTTGAAGCGCCCGGTGCCGATATTGTCGGGTTTGAATATGCCGCAGAAAGCGATGCGGATCTTGCCGCAATTGAGACCGCCGTTGCCACGCTTGCGGCCCCGCTTGATTTGTTTGTTATGCAGGATGCAGCAGGCTGTTCTGTGGTTGAGGCACATGCCGGGCTAGAAAGCGAAGATGATCATGACGAACATGGTGGCGAAGATCACGATGATCATGGGCATGAGGATCATGATGACGAGAAACACGATGATCACGCCGATGAGGACCACGATGATCATGGGCATGACGATGAGGACCACGATGATCATGGGCATGACGATGAGGACCACGATGACCACGGGCATGACGATGAGGACCACGATGACCACGGGCATGACGATCATGATGATGAGAAACATGACGAGCATGGTGATGAAGATCACGACGATCACGCGGATGAAGTCGGCCACACAGAGTTCCATGCAGAATATACACTGACTTGCGATACACCGGATGCTCTGACCGAAATCAACTTTACATATTTTGAGACATTCCCAAATGCGCAAGAGGTTGAGGTGCAGGTCATCACCGCAGCTGGCGCGCAAGCGTTTGAAGTGGAGCGCGATGCACCACTGTTGTCTCTGGGGCGCTAAGAGCAAATGTCGCAAGCGGTTCTCGACATCACAGATGTTGCCTATCGCTGGCCGGGGCGGGCTGGATTTTCTTTGGTCGTCCCGCGCCTGTCAGTGGCACAAGGAGAATCTGTCTTGCTGCTAGGCGAAAGCGGCGCGGGCAAATCAACGCTGTTGTCACTGATCTGCGGCACGATCTTGCCTGATAATGGCAAGGTCAGCATCGCAGGCACAGACACCACGGCCCTGTCTGGCGGTGCGCGGGATAAGTTTCGTGCCGAACAGATCGGCGTGATCTTTCAGCAGTTTAATCTCCTGCCTTTTGGGTCTGTGATGGATAACATCCTACTCCCGCTCCGCTTTGCCCCTGTGCGACGCAAACGTGCGGACAATGCTACCGCTGAGGCTACCGCGCTTTGTACAGCACTTGGGCTGCCCAAAGATGCGATTGCCGCAAAAGCCACCGCACTAAGCGTTGGTCAGCAGCAACGGGTGGCGATCGCACGTTCATTGTGTATGAATCCGCGCATTATGTTGTTTGATGAACCAACTTCAGCGTTGGAC
>CAKMZE010000143.1:0-3714 GCA_929200295.1 uncultured Alphaproteobacteria bacterium | reverse complement strand
TCAGCAGCAGCGGGTCGCCGTGGCACGTGCGTTGATCGGGCAACCCCCACTGATTATCGCGGATGAGCCGACCTCTGCCTTGGATGCCAATAGTCAACTGGCCTTTTTGGATTTACTATTTTCGCAAATGGCCACGCATAAGACATCGCTTCTTATGGTGAGCCATGATCCGCGACTGGGTGAGCGGTTTGATAGGGTGATCCGCATGGAAGACATCGCACAGATCGAAAGGGCTATTGTCGCATGATCTTGCGTCTCGCCATTGCCTCGCTTTTTGCGCGGGCGCTGACCGTGGGTATGACCATTCTGGCGATTGCTTTGTCAGTCGCGTTGTTTCTAGGCGTTGAGAAAGTGCGCACGGGTGCAAAGGCCAGCTTTGCTGATACGATATCCGGCACTGATTTAATCGTCGGCGCCCGATCTGGGTCGGTTCAACTGCTTCTGTATTCCGTTTTTCGGATCGGCAATGCGACCAATAACATCACCTGGGAAAGCTATCTCGACATCGCGGCACGGTCAGATGTGGACTGGATCGTGCCGATCTCTTTGGGCGACAGCCATCGTCAATTCCGGGTGATGGGGACAACCGCAGCTTTTTTCGCGCATTACAAATATCGTCAAGGCAAGTCGCTCGCGGTATCTGATGGGGTGATCATGGATGACCTATTTGATACGGTCATCGGTGCTGATGTCGCGGCAACATTAGGATATAATGTTGGTGATCCTATCGTTGTGGCGCATGGTCTCGCGTCCTTTACCGCGCATAAGGACCAACCATTCCGAGTATCTGGCATTTTGGAAAAGACCGGCACACCCGTGGATCGCACCGTGATCGTCAGCATGGAAGCAATTGAAGCGATCCATGTGGATTGGCAAAATGGCGCGCAAGTTCCCGGCCAATCAACCCCAGCCGATGTCATCCGCCAAATGGAGCTGACGCCCAAGGCGATCACGGCGGCCCTTGTTGGCGTCAAAAGCCCGCTGCAAACCTTTGCCCTGCAACGGGCCATTAATGAATATACCCAAGAGCCATTGCTCGCGATCCTACCCGGCGTCGCCCTGCAAGAGCTGTGGGGGATCGTTGGTATCGCCGAAACAGCGCTGCTTGCGGTGTCAGCCATGGTGGTTGTGACTGCGCTCATTGGCATGATGGCGACCATTTTTTCCAGCCTTAACGAACGGCGCCGCGAAATGGCGATCTTTCGGGCGATGGGTGCGCGCCCTTTCACGATCCTGAGCATGCTGGTGTTAGAGGCAATGGTGATGGCGGCGATCGGTGCATTGCTTGGCATGGTCTTACTTTATGTCGGGCTGATCATTGCACAGCCTATCCTTGATAGTGCATTTGGCCTTTGGCTGCCGATTGATGCGCCATCATTTCGCGAATTGCGCGTTATCCTAATCGTGATCATAGCGAGCGCAATTGTGAGCCTACTCCCTGCATTGAGGGCCTATAAAATCTCTGTTGCAGATGGTATGATGGTGAAAACGTGACGCTCATGTGAGGGACGAAAATGCTAAATCGCAGACGTGCAATGACGCTCCTGTCGGGCGCGGCCATTGCCCCCCAAACAGCATTTGCATCCGCAGCACGTGAAATTACCTGGGATGATCTTTTGCCACCGGGGCTGCCATATGCCGAGATCATCGGAATAGGGCAAATAGACGAGGTGAATGACACTTGGGATCCGGTCTATGATGCAAATGCAACCAAGTTAAATGAAGTGCTCGATGGGGCGCGCATTAAGATGCCAGGGTTCATCATTCCCTTTGACGTCAGCGCACAAGGGGTTACGGAATTTATGCTCGTGCCTTATGTCGGCGCATGCATTCACACACCACCCCCACCCGCAAACCAGCTCGTGATGGTGAACGCGAGCCAGCCATGGCCAAGTGATGATCTTTGGGAGGCCGTCTGGGTGACCGGGATCATGCGCACGCAATTGCAAGCCACAGACCTTGGCCAAACTGGCTATTCCATCGCAGCTGATGCAATGGAGGTTTACGTATGGTGAACCGTCATCTAAAGCGCCGCACAGTCCTTGCTGGGATGGCAGCATCAACACTTGCGCCGCGTGCTGCCTTGGCCGCGGATTATATCGATCTCGATTGGGAAGATTTACTGCCGCAAGGTCAGGAACCCACACCACATGCAATGCGTGGCTTGCTACCGCATGACGAGGGGCAACCACTGACAAGCCAGCAACCGGCCTCAAGCGGTGTCAGAACCGCCTGGAACGGGCAGATAGTGCGGATCCCAGGCTTTATCGTGCCCATTGACTATGATGGCTCAGGGGTCACGGCATTTATCCTCGTGCCCTACGTTGGTGCTTGCGTCCATGTTCCGCCCCCACCTGCCAACCAACTCGTGTTCGTCACCACGCACCCCCCCTATGAAAGCGGTGGTCTATTCGAACCTGTTAACGTAATCGGCATGTTTGGCGTGTCATCGCTGAGAACAGAGCTGGCAGAGATCGGATATGCCCTGTCAGCCGATGAAATCGTGCCGTACAGCGTGTGACCCATGCAAAATGAGGTCGTTGGAAGTAACCTATTTCACCCGTCACAGCGGCGCCAGTTTCGAAATACGTCGCATAAACGCTTGGCTCGTCGATCGGGCTTAAGGAATCGGTTTGCAAATACCTGCCAATGATCGTTCAAAATTGGACGTGTCACTGAGCCTCCCACTTTGAAGTGGTGCGCGCCTATAGCTAAGGCGTCCCACCCGAGACCTGAATCGTTATGATTTTCTTGAGGCTTGATCTGTGATTCATCCTGTTTGGGAGGATGGATCATGTCAGCGCCTTTACCAGACGCACTTCGGGTGCGGTTTCAGAAATTGATTGAAGAAGAGTTAAGCGGGCGTGCGGCGGCGTTGCGCTTGAAGCTCTCGCCTGCAACAGGTGCCAGGTGGTCGTTCTCGATCCGGCGGGCGGGTCAGGCGCGTGCTGCATCGCAGTTTTTTCGCGGAAATCATTACGCAGGACGGCGACATTACGATGCCAGAACTGGCGTCTGCTTTACATGACGCGACTGGCGTGCACGCGCACCCGAATGCGATTGGCAAGTTTCTTCGCAAGCTCGGCTATACGCACAAAAAAGCCACTGGTCGCTGCCGAGCGCCGCCGAACCAAGGTAAGTCGGCAGCGCGACGACTGGGTCAAGCATCGTATCCCTGCGGTGTCGGCGCAACCTGAGCGCGTTGTCTTCATTGCTTCTCGGGACATTGCCTGCCAGTGGATGAAACCTCGGTGAAAATAAATCTGATCCGGCTCAGAGGGTGGGCTCTGCGTGGGGATTGTCTCGTAATGGATGCACCGTTCGGCTCGTGGGGCACGCAGACATTTATCGCAGGGCTCAACATCGATGCCATGATCGCGCCTTGGGTGATCAAGGGGGCCATGGATGGCCCGGCCTTCGCGACGTGTAGATATGCCGTTACTCGCGAGACATTTTCTTTAAACTCCCCATTTTGGGGCAAAGGAGATGTTCATGAACAAGGATCAACGCGAGATACAGCGCAAGTTACGAATACTTCGGTACGCAGAAGAGATAGGGCATGTCGCCAAAACTTGCCGTTATTTTGGTATCGGCCGCGCCAGTTTTTATCGCTGGCGGAAGGCCTACGCAGAGCGCGGAGAATCTGGCCTGATCAATGCACGGGAGTATCCGAAACTCTGTGTATGAGGCTTAGCCCATGCGGTTTTGACGGGT
>CAKMZE010000142.1:2493-6029 GCA_929200295.1 uncultured Alphaproteobacteria bacterium | reverse complement strand
GACCCGTCAAAACCGCATGGGCTAAGCCTCATACACAGAGTTTCGGATACTCCCCAATATGATGAGTGATCGCCCGAACCAGGTTTGGTGCGCAGACATCACCTACATCCCAATGCGGCGCGGCTTCCTGTATTTGGTTGCCATCATGGACTGGCACACCCGCAAGGTGCTGGCGTGGCGTATCTCAAACACGCTGGAAGCCGAGTTCTGGTTGATGCCTTGAATGAAGCGATCCACAAGTTCGGCCCACCCGAGATCATGAATACCTCCTCTCGGGATCATGCTACGCATAACCCTGCCGGGCAATGGATCAGGGCAGTCAGTTCACGTCATTTGCTTGGACCGACCGCCTGCGTCGATCCGGCATCCGCATCTCAATGGACGGCAAAGGCCGGTTCCTCGACAATATCTTTGTCGAACGACTGTGGCGGTCGCTGAAATACGAATGCGTTTATCTGCACGCATGGGAGACCGGATCAGAGGCCAAAGCTGGTGTCAGAAAGTGGATCGCGTTCTACAACCACAAGCGCCCTCATTCCGCACTTGGCGGCAAACCACCCGCTGTGATCTATTGGCAGCGAAACGAAACAACCAACCCAGATCAGCAGGTGCAAAGAGTAGCTTAAATCACGCCAGATCCTGTCCAATAAATGGGGAGTAGCTCAGTGTTACGGCGAATAGAGCACCAACTCCTTCAGTTCGGGTTTTGATAGTATCCTCATCACAATGTCTCCATAAGATATGGAGCATCGCGATGCCCCGCTTGCGGTTTCTCACGGCCCGAGGAATTTTAGGGTAACGGAATCATCGCTGAACATACAACGCCATCACAGCGAAGATTTTGAGGTAGCCCAAAAACACATACATACCATAAGTCATTTTTTAAGTGAATTTTACGGGTACGTGGTGCGGTCGGAGGGACTCGAACCCTCACTCCGGTTAAAGAACAGCGACCTCAACGCTGCGCGTCTACCAATTCCGCCACGACCGCAATATCGTAGGTGGTGAGCGGTCTCTACCGAATGCATTCGCTTAGCTCAAGCCCCAAAATTACGCATATCGCATCATCTGACCGCGATCTCGTTGCCAAAGGGTGATCAAAGCGACTGTCCCAAATGCGATCACCGCCCAGCCTGCATCGGGGGATTGCGTAAAGAAGACCTCATTCATCGTGCGGCCTGGGATAAAATTTGCGAGACTTGCCGCCCCCATTGCCCCGAACCAAGTCCATTTCAGCGTCATCCGGTGCTCGGCGATCCGGCGTTTCCGCGCGAGGTTAATGCCATTGAAAATACCAGCGAGCCCCGCAAAGCAAAACAGATGGATCGGACCAAAATGACCAATCACAGCTAACCCATATGACAGGATCATCAATCCCGTGATGCAAAGTCCCAGCATAGCCAGCATCCACGCATACCCAACGATTTTATGCATCCGCCAATTGGTGCGCATAAAAAGCGCAAAGGGTCCAACACACAGTGCGGGTATTGCACAGGCCACGTGAACGCGTACAATCAACGGGGCATCAAGCAGTGGGTCCAACATCATCGTTTCAAATCCTTCATTCTTGGCAGGCAAGCTGCAATGACATATCTATTGCTATGGAATGAACGCTCGACCAATCGCAGATACGCAAAAGAGGCGCGCAGATACGTGAATAGCATTGTCCCGCATTCTACGCTGCGCGAATGGCGGCGCCAGATCACATCGCAAGCCGCGATTGTGCTGTTTCTCGCCGTTAGCTTTGTGCTCACGCTCATGGGGCCTTTTGAAACTGGGCAGACGGTACGTGCTGTGCCACGGTTTGGGTATTGGCTAGTCATCTTGCTGAGCACATATTCCGTAGGGTTCTTTGTCAGCATATTTGTAAATGCACGCATGGGCGCGCTCGGGGCGAAATGGTTAGGGTTTGGCGTGACAGGTCTTATCACAGGGGCCGCTGTGAGCCTGGTCGTCATTATCCTAAATGCCGTTTTGCTGGGCTTTTGGCCAACGCCTGCGCAATTCCCGTTTGTTGTGGGTAACACGTTTGCCATTGCTTTCGCTGTAGCTGTCGTTTTTGCAGTCCTCAGTGCTGATACAAACGTCCCAGAAACAATCGCACCGGATCCTACACAGCCGCCCCTGCTTGACCGGCTTCCCTTTGAGAAACGCGGCGCGCTTTATGCGCTATCTGTCGAGGATCACTATGTGAAAATATACACAAGCCAAGGCACACATATGCTGTTGATGCGGCTCTCCGATGCGATACGAGAGGTCGGCCAGACGAAGGGGTTACAAGTTCACCGCTCACATTGGGTCGCCACGGCTGCAATCAAAAGCGTTCAGCGTCGCGGTGATGGTGCAATCATCATCTTGACCTCTGACGAAGCAATTCCAGTGAGCCGGCGCTATATCGCAGCCTTACGAGACGCTGGCCTCTTGCCGAAAGCCGCACATGGTTGAGTGGAAAATATCCTCTGGCTTCACCCCCTACCCTGACGCGTTGGAGCTTATGGAAGCGCGCGTCAATGCCATCGTGGCTGGGCAAGCGGATGAACTGATCTGGCTGTTAGAGCACCCACCGCTATATACAGCAGGCACCTCAGCCAAGGCGCATGATCTGATCGATCCCGATCGTTTCCCCGTGTATGAGGCAAAGCGTGGGGGGCAATATACCTATCATGGGCCGGGGCAACGGGTTGTCTATGTAATGCTCGATCTCAACAAACGCGGACGCGACCTGCGCCAGTTTGTGCAACATCTCGAGGCTTGGGTTATTCAAACACTCGCGTCCTTTAACATCACTGGGCATGTGCGGGCCGGGCGCGTTGGTGTCTGGGTTGAACGCCCTGATAAGCCACGTATGGCGAACGGTGATCTCGCAGAAGATAAGATCGCAGCGGTTGGCATTCGTTTGCGCAAATGGGTTTCGTTCCATGGGATCTCAATCAATGTTGACCCCGAGCTCGCACATTTCTCTGGTATTGTCCCATGCGGTATTGCAGAGCATGGGGTGACATCGCTCATTGATCTTGGGCTTCCTGTGACGATGGATGATCTTGATGTGGCATTGCGCGCGACATTCAACACGGTCTTCAAAGAGCCCGATTGATCAAAGCCCCAAGGCGCGCGATCCCTGTTTTCACGGTGTTTTCATCTGCAAGCGTAAAGCTAAGGCGGATATGGTTCTGCCCGGACCCATCAGGAAAGAACGCAGAACCTGGCACAAAAGCAACCCCGTCTTGTTGTAGCGATTGAGCCAATAAATCAGCGCTATCCAGATACGCAGGCAATGTCAGCCAGATGAACATACCGCCCTCTGGGGTGCTCCAACTGACACCTTTGGGCATGTTAGCGGCCAAAGCTGCAAGCATCATATCACGGCGCGATTTATAACAGGTTCTAAGCCGCTCTATATGATCATCAAAGCCACTACGCACGACCTGTGCGACCGCCATTTGATTGAGCGTTGAAGAATGCAAATCTGCGGCTTGTTTGATCAGCACCAATTGCGCAATGACCGGTGCGGCTGCGCAAACCCACCCGACACGTAG
>CAKMZE010000142.1:0-2476 GCA_929200295.1 uncultured Alphaproteobacteria bacterium | reverse complement strand
AAAAGCTGCCACAATAAACCGTGCGGCAGTCATTTATGGTATCTTTTCCGTCTGCCTCAAGCGCGAGGAGCGATGGCAAGACCGCGCCCTCATAGCGCAAAGCCTGATAAGCCGCATCCTCAATCACAGCACAATCTAGCGCGCGCGCCTGCCCGAGGATCTTATGCCGCTGCACAAGATCAAGCGTTTCACCCGTTGGGTTCGCAAAATCAACCGAGGCATACGCCGCCTTGACCCGTCCGCCCTTTGCACTGGCGCGTGCTGCAAAATCTGCCGCATCGCGATTGTCAAAGGGGATGAGCCTGTCAAAATGCGGCTCATAGGCGCGAAACGCACCCAATGCGCCAAGATACGTCGGCCATCCGATTAACACCGTATCGTTTTTTGAAATAAGAAGCTTTCCCGCATAATCCAACGCCTGCTGTGCACCTGATGTAATCAGGATGTTTTCAACGTCGCAGGGCACGCCGCGCGTGCGCATATCTGCTGCAATCCATTCGCGCAGCGGTAAATAGCCTTCGCTCACGGAGTATTGCAACGCCGCAGAGCTATGCGCGCCGCCCATAAGATCCGTAAGCCCATTTTGAAACGCCTCTTTTGGGAAAAGCGCTGCATCTGGGATGCCACCCGCAAAGGATATGACATCCTCTTGCGTCAAAAGCTTGAGCAGCTCGCGTATTTCAGATGCTTTCATCTGCGCATTACGTGTCGCAAAAATCGCGTGCCAGTCCATAGTCGCATTCCTTTATTATCCACATGAACCTGCCTGAGATCGCAAAATATATCAATAATACTGACATATTTATAGAACCCCCTGCGCCAATTTAACCCAGTGTAAGGAATGCATCCTTTATTGCGTGTAAACCAACATCGGACTAGAACCGCATCAAAGATACGGCATGGGCACGATTCCATGCCATCTCAGAGTAGCAAGCCCAAGGGAGAGCCACATGGCAGACGCAGCCACCCACGGCCATGACCACGAAGACAACCGGAGCTTTTTCACCCGGTGGTTCATGTCCACAAACCACAAAGACATTGGTATTTTATACCTTTTCGTTGCCGGTGCTCTGGGCTTCGTCTCAGTCGCATTCACCGTTTACATGCGTATGGAGCTGATGAACCCAGGGGTGCAATATATGTGCCTTGAGGGCGCGCGCTTTATCGCAGATGCAGCCGCGGAATGTACACCAAACGGCCACCTTTGGAACGTGATGATCACATACCACGGTGTGTTGATGATGTTCTTTGTGGTTATTCCAGCGCTCTTTGGCGGCTTTGGTAACTACTTTATGCCGCTACAAATTGGCGCACCTGACATGGCATTCCCACGGATGAATAACCTGTCATTCTGGATGTATGTTGCGGGCTCTTCGCTTGGTGTCGCATCAATGCTGGCTCCAGGCGGGAACGGGCAACTGGGCTCTGGTGTGGGCTGGGTGCTTTACCCACCGCTCTCAACATCTGAGCAAGGCATGTCGATGGATCTCGCGATCTTTGCGGTGCACCTCTCGGGTGCGTCATCGATCTTGGGCGCGATCAACATGATCACCACTTTCCTAAACATGCGTGCACCGGGCATGACATTGCACAAGGTGCCGCTTTTTGCTTGGTCGATCTTTGTCACCGCATGGCTGATCTTGCTTGCCCTGCCCGTGCTGGCGGGTGCGATTACAATGTTGCTGACAGACCGGAATTTTGGCACGACCTTCTTCCAACCAGAAGGCGGCGGTGATCCGATCCTTTATCAACACATCTTGTGGTTCTTTGGCCACCCAGAGGTGTACATCATCATCGTGCCGGGCTTTGGTATCGTGTCACATATCATCGCGACATTCTCGAGAAAGCCTATCTTTGGTTATCTGCCGATGGTCTATGCAATGGTGGCGATTGGCGCGCTTGGCTTTGTTGTCTGGGCCCACCACATGTACACTGTTGGCATGTCGCTCACTCAGCAGAGCTACTTTATGCTGGCGACCATGGTCATTGCGGTGCCGACGGGTGTGAAAATCTTTAGCTGGATCGCAACAATGTGGGGCGGATCGGTTGAGTTTAAAACACCCATGATGTGGGCAATGGGCTTTTTGTTCCTCTTCACCGTTGGTGGTGTGACCGGGATTGTCCTTGCCCAAGCAGGGGTCGACCGCGCCTATCACGATACATACTACGTTGTTGCGCACTTCCACTATGTGATGTCGCTGGGCGCTGTGTTCTGTATCTTTGCAGGTATCTATTTTTACCTGCCAAAAATGTCGGGTAAAATGTATCCTGAATGGGCCGGTCATCTGCATTTTTGGATGATGTTCATCGGTGCAAACATCACCTTCTTCCCACAGCACTTCTTGGGCCGGCAGGGGATGCCACGTCGCTATATCGACTACCCCGAGGCCTTTGCCTATTGGAACTATGTTTCAAGCTGGGGCGCGTTCCTGTCATTTGCATCCTTTGTCTTCTTCATTGGCGTCTTGTTCTACAC
>CAKMZE010000141.1:1058-6076 GCA_929200295.1 uncultured Alphaproteobacteria bacterium | reverse complement strand
CCATCGCCGCACCAGCGGTCATGGCAATGGCAGTCGTTGCCATCAATAGTTTTTTCATAACTTTTCTCCCAAGCGGAATTTTTTCCTGAGCGGAGGTTAGCTATGCTGTTTTCAAAAGGAAAGCTGATTATGCTGTGTTTATTGGCTAGTTTGATAATCTGCAGGACGTTTGATCAAGGTTGTCAACCATAGCGCGCATGCCACAAGGGCGATTTCGCCCAAGGCCATCGGAAGAGCTGTGCCATCAAAGGCTAATCCAATTGGGATCGCAATAATAACAGCCCCAACGGTCGATAAAGCTGCAATCAGTGATGCGGCCAGCCCTGCGATATGGCCCATCTCCTCAAGCGCCAATGCATTTAGATTGCCGATTGTCAGCCCGGCCTGAAAAAAGTTCCCCAATACCCATAACAGATAACTGCCAAACGCGAGCCAATAGGGCGCGTCGCTTAATGCGATAGCGATCAGTATTGTCGTCAGGACGAGCTGTACAGAATACATCGCCTTGATGATTGCCCGCATGCCGACACGCATCACGATTCGCGCATTTAGAACGCTGCCTGAGGCCGCGACGATGGCAATTCCACCAAACCAAAGGTGAAAGTTATGCCCTTGGTCAAATGTAATATCAAAGACCTGTTGTGTGGATGAGAGCACCAGAAACAACATTGCAAACGTGAGTGTCTGGATAATAATTGATAAGCGCGCAGTTTTATGGGCAAACATCTCGGCCGTGGCTTGGATGAGCGCGCTGAGGCTCAATGGGCGGCGCTGCTCTTTGGGCAGTGTTTCGGGTTGGCGAAACAGTAACCAACACAATGAAATAACGTTAAAGACGATGAACGCTAGAAAGATCGCGCGCCACCCCTGTGAGAGGATGATGAAATACCCCATGCTTGGCGCGAGCGCAGGGACCAATGAAAACACAATCATTGTGAACGAGAGAATACGCGCCATATCAGGCCCGGCATATAGATCGCGCACCATGGCCATCGCAACAACGCGCGGACCGGCGGCACCGATCCCTTGGACAACGCGGGCTGCAAGCATGATCTCAATCGATTGCGCTTTCCACGCCGCGATACAGGCCACAACATAGATCAATGCACCGCCTATGATAATTGGTTTGCGGCCATAAGCATCTGACAATGGTCCTGTGAAAAATGTTCCAAACCCCATACCCAAAACAAAACTGGTAATGATCAACTGCGCATTGTTGATGTTTTGTGGGGATAGCTCGGCACCGATTTCTGGCAGTGCGGGCAGCATTGAATCAATCGAAAAGGCCACCGTTGCTGCGGTCATCGCCATAAGTGCAATAAATTCAGCCTGCGGTAAACGCTCTGTGGGTCTCAAAGGCATTCGGAAAGGGTCCAATCGAAAAAACTGATTACTAAAAAAGGAGACGACTATTATTCAGCTGCGGCGATCTGTGCCTGAATATCCTTAATAACTGATACCCATGTTTCAGGTGGTTGTGCGCCTGGGACGGCATGTTGGTTGGCGACAATAAATGTAGGCACGGATGAAATACCCATGGTGCGACTATGGGCATCCCGGTTTTTGATGCTTTCAATGTCTTCGTCAGTTGCGAGCAGACGCCGCGTGACAGCTGAATCCATGCCAGCCGTCTCTGCAACATCAGCGAGAATACCGGTATCTCCGATGTCTTTGCCATCAACGAAATAGGCTTTGAACAGTAAATCCACGACAAAGCTTTGGCGCTGTTCAATACCAGCCCAATGGATCAGGCGGTGCGCATTAATCGTATTGGGGGTGCGTTCCATTTTTTCAAGATTGATTGTCAGCCCCGCCTTTTCCGCATTCTCGACAACGGGGGCATAGGCGCGCGCCGCACCCTCTTTGCCGCCAAATTTTGTCTCGAGATACTCTCGGCGGTCCATACCCGCATCTGGCATATCAGGGTTAAGCTGAAACGGATGCCATTCGATCACAAATGGGTGGTCAGGAAACTGCAAAAGCGCTTTATCAAGGTGTGATTTTCCGATGTAGCACCACGGGCAAATCGGATCTGAAATAATATCGAGCTTCACCATTTCATGATCCTTACATATATGATGTTTCATGTGCATATCTATCAGGTTTTCACCTATATGAAAGTGAAACCCCGCATGATTGCTGCAATCTCATTGCAACTCTACCAAAGCACGCAGTATATTGTGGGCATGTCTGATTTAGCTTCAAACAGCCTGATTAAAATTGCCCGTGAAAACGGTGCAGAAGAGCTAGGCCAGCCGCTTGATCTTGGGGCGAGGGTGCGCGAATTGCGCAAAGCACGCCATTGGACGCTTGAACAAGCAGCGACCCAAGCGGGGCTTGCCCGTTCGACACTGTCTAAGATCGAAAATGGTCAGATGTCACCTACCTATGAGGCGCTCAAAAAGCTTGCCATCGGGCTTGAGATTACAGTGCCGCAGCTTTTCACCCCGCCGACTAAGGGGCAAGTGAACGGGCGCATGTCGATCACGCGCGAGGGTGAGGCGACCCGGCAGATCACCACCACCTATGAGCATGATCTTCTTGCTGAAACGCTGACGCAAAAAAAGATGTTGCCATACCGTGCGCAAATCCGTGCCCGCTCAATTGACGAGTTTGACGGCTGGGTGCGTCACGATGGGGAAGAGTTTCTTTATGTGCTCACGGGCACGATCCAGCTCTTTACCGAATTTTACGAACCCGTCGCCTTGCGCCGCGGAGAAAGCGCCTATTACGATGCGGCAATGGGACATAATGTGATTTCGACCAGTGCTGAGGACGCGCAGATCCTTTGGGTGACGTCGCTGGTCTAGTCTTTGAGCAAACGCGGCAACGTGTAGGCCGCGATCGCGCAGCCGATCAATTGCATTACAATAAACATTGGCACATCCAGTGGGGTGATCCCTGCAAATGTATCTGAAAACCCGCGTGCAATGGTCACGGCCGGATTGGCAAAGCTGGTGGAGGACGTGAACCAATATGCGCCAGTGATATAGATCGCGACCATCGAGGGCACGGCGTCTGGTCGCGCGCGTAATCCACCGAAAATGACGAAGAGCAGACCAAAGGTGGCGATGATCTCAGATCCCCAAAGCGATACGCCATTGCGCGCTGTTTCAGAAGCCTGCAATATTGCGATATCAAACATGAAGTGCGCGAGCCAAACACCTATAATGCCAGAGATAATCTGTGTTGCGACATAAGAGAATGCAGTGGTTTTATCGATCTCACCACGGATCAAAAACGCCAATGTCACAACAGGATTAAAATGCGCACCAGAAATAGGGCCGAGCACGGTGATCAAAACGTAAAGCGCACAGCCTGTCGCGATTGCATTCGCCAAGAGCGCGATTGCGATGTCATCGGACAAATTGGTCCCCATGATCCCTGAGCCAATAACACTGATCAACAGCCCAGCAGTGCCGAGCCCCTCTGCCCATAGTTTTTGCATTACTCTTGTCCGATTTGAGTGAGTTTTTGTTGCAAGATGTCAGACGACATATCTTCAAAAGGTAGGTCAATAAAGGTCATCGCGCGTTTATAGAGCCGTGCATATGCGTCTTCGAACGCGGCTTCCCAATCAGGTTCGCTTGCCGCTGCGGGGTCTTCAACACCCCAATGGGCGCGCAGTGGTGCGCCGGGCCACATGGGGCAGGTTTCACCTGCGGCAGATCCACACACTGTAATCACAGCATCCATATGGGGCGCATCGTCATTGGTATAATCATCCCAGCTTTGTGAAGAGAGCCCATCAATTGGATAACCCTTTTGGGCCAAGAGCCTGAGCGATTGCGGATGAACACGGCCCGCAGGCTGTGACCCTGCGGAATACGCCATAATCCGTGCATCAGAGCGATGTGTCAGGATGCTTTCCAATAGGATCGAGCGGGCAGAGTTACCCGTGCATAAAACAAGTATATTCATAAGCCGTCTGTATCTGATTTTTGTATCAGTTTTATGTCAGTCACAAAACAGTATCAGCGGCACTTAAAACAACCTGTCCTGCGCCAATAGCCGTGCTGGTGACGGCCGTTACAGGTGTGCAAGCTGACACCAAGATTACACCGATGAGAATAAGACATGCTTTGGTCATGAGAGATACCTAATGATTAATAAGAGCACGCGTGGCGCAAGATGCGCCACGCTATGATGCTTTACACTGGAATTAATCTTCCCACCACCAGACATCTGGCTGCCAGCCGGGCCAATCACCAAAAATTGGCAGGTCTTCGGGGTAATGCAGGTTTTTCGAGTGCGCGACGCGGCTGATATTCCACTGATAAATCGGAATGACGTATCGTCCTGCCGTTAGAATCCGGTCGAGCGATTTCACTGCGGCGACAAAATCATCCTGGCTCTCTGATGTGAGCAATCGCCCAATCATCGCGTCGATTGCGTCTGATTGCACGCCCATCAAATTACGGCTTCCCACGGTTTCGGCAGATGCGCTGCCATAATAGGCGTATTGCTCGTTGCCAGGCGATAGAGAAACGCCGCGCCTGTAATAGGTCATGCCAAAGTCAAACGCGTCGGTGCGCTCTTTATACTGCGCGGAATCCACATTGGTGATGGTCGGTGTGATGCCCAAGCGACCCAATGATTCCACAAATATATCGATCATTGTTTGCGGCTCACTTGCCCCAGTTTTGAGCAGAATTTCAAAGGTGAACGCCTCACCGTTTGCATTGCGCATGACGCCGTCTTGCACAGTCCAACCTGCGACCTCCATCATATCCAGCGCTTTGCCGATGCCTGCACGGTTCCGTTCTGTGCCGTCTGACACAGGCAATGTGTACCCCTCAATCGTGCCGGGAACTAATGTATCTGCATAAGGGGCAAGAAATTCTGCGACACGGCCCTCAGCCGGGGTATGGGCCATGCCTAAGGGGGAGTTTGACCAATAGGACGTGATTCGAGACTGCGCAGATCCGGTCAACGTTTCATTCATGAACTCAAAATTGAACGCATGCAGCATCGCATCGCGTACACGCCAATCAGCAAATTGCGCTGAGCGTGTGTTC
>CAKMZE010000141.1:0-1048 GCA_929200295.1 uncultured Alphaproteobacteria bacterium | reverse complement strand
CCCATATTGGCTTTCCCAGCGTGCGACATTGAATTCGCGGTTCGTGTTGACCTCACCGACTTTGAACGCCTCAAACGCTGCGGTCTCATCACCGAAAAACTCAAGCCGGATTTCATCGAGATTGGCCGTGCCCACGCGAAACGGAATATTTGCACCCCAATAATCAGGGTTGCGGGTCAGCTGAATAAAACGTCCGGCCTCAAAATCATTGATTACATAGGGGCCTGATGTGATCGGGATCACATCCACACCGGATTGTTCGAAATCGACACCCTCCCATTGCGCCTTTTGCAAGATCGGGCGCAGGCCGGCCAAAAGCGCCAATTCACGATCATCGGTATTGAATGTAAATCTAACCTTATTTGGGCCTGTCTGGGTGATACTGTCGATCTTCTTGTAGAACCCATGATAGCGCGGATGCCCAACAGTGCCCAAGGTTTCGAATGACCAGATAACGTCTTCCACGGTCACAGGAGTACCATCAGAGAATCGGGCAGCCTCGCGCAGGGTAAATTCGACCCATTCACGGGTCTCATTCGTCTCAATCGATTCGGCTAAAACGCCGTAAAGCGAGAAGGGTTCGTCTAATGAGCGGCCCATCAGGCTCTCTCCGAGCAAGAACCTTAGCTGCCATGGGACAGAGCCTTTGAGGATGTATGGGTTGAGGCTGTCAAAGCTTCCGACGTTGCTTGTCGCGATCCAACCGCCCTTGGGGGCGTCAGGATTTGCATAAGGCAGAGATACGAAATCTGGTGGTAGTGCAGGGTCTCCATACATAGCGATGCCATGTTTGGGCTCTGCTGACAGAATCGAGGTCGATAGAATCAGTGTCGAAGTGGCCATAATCCGGCGAAGTGTTTGGAAAAACTCTGGTTTCATTTTGGCGACAATCCCTCTGCTCCCTTTGTTCACTAATCATTAGCCTAGACAGGCTTGTGAGATTTATCAAACTTTTAGCTTGGCCAATCTTATTGAAACGATTATAAAGACCCTACTGCTCGATAGGTTTCTTGCCTGTATGAAACCTGCCTCAATAACTTTACGCCCG
>CAKMZE010000140.1:1632-6105 GCA_929200295.1 uncultured Alphaproteobacteria bacterium | reverse complement strand
CCCCGGCACGCTATCGCGCTTCTCGCCTTTACCATCCCAATTCTCAAGCAAATCAACGGCTTCTTCTGCGGTTTCTACAAACCGAAAGAGGTCAAGATCCTCGTCAGAAATCGTGCCCGCGTCTGCCAGAGCATCCCAATTGATGATCTCTTCCCAGAATGCCCGACCAAAGAGCAAAAACGGCACACGCTGCATCCGCCCTGTCTGGATCAACGTCAGTGCTTCAAAGGTTTCGTCCAACGTACCAAACCCGCCCGGAAACACGGTCACCGCTGCGGCCCGCATCAAAAAATGCATTTTACGGATCGCAAAATAGTGGAAATTAAAACAAAGCTCGGGCGTCACATAGGCATTCGGCGCTTGCTCAAAGGGCAGAACAATATTCAGCCCGATTGATTTGCCGCCCGCATCCTGTGCGCCGCGGTTGCCTGCTTCCATCACACCCGGGCCGCCGCCTGTGACGATCACATTTTCACGCCCGCCTGTTTTCATGGATTTCGCGGTCATGATCTGCGCAAACTTGCGCGCCTCTTCGTAGTATTGCGACAGATCGGCGAGGGTCTTGGTGCGCGCTGTGTCTTTCTTTGCAGGTTCAGGGATGCGCGCGCCGCCGAACAGCACAATTGTGCTTTGGATATCCGCCTCATCCATCAGCATCTCGGGCTTGAGCAGCTCAAGCTGGAGCCGCACAGGCCGTAGCTCATCCCGGCACATAAAATCCTCGTCCGAGAACGCAAGACGGTAGGATGGCGCCTGTGTTTGTGGTGTAATCGGGGTTTGTGTGGCGGCTTCACGATCTTCGTGGCTGCTACGAAAGAGCTGCTTGCGGTGGTCTGACATGGCATGATCCCTATGGCTTTTGTTATGCGAAACCTCACTGGAACGGGCCGGGGATGCAATCAGAAATTTTCAACCTTCTGTGTCGTCGGCAAAAAGCTCTTCTATGAACAATGACAATAGCTGGGTTTTCCCAGTGACACCTGCTTTGCGATAGATCGCTGCATTTTGCGCCTTGATCGTGCCTTCGGATGTCATGCGCATCTGCGCGATCTCGGCGGTGCTTGATCCCTTGATCAGAAACATTGCGACGTCTTGTTCGGCTTTTGACAGGCCCCAGGTCTCAAACCGCTCTGCGATGACATCACCAAAGGCCGCGCTGGCATGGCGCAGCGCCAGCTCTGCCCGCGCCCGCATACGCTGGGTACGGCGCATCAGGATCACACCGATCACCACCCCAAGCCCCAAAGCAAGTGCCGCCATCATTTCGAGCACTTCATACATTTGCCAAGGCACAGGCCGCAGCGTCAGCCCAAAAGGCGCAATCACAATCTGCCCTGCGAAAAACACACAACCAATCAGCTGCAAAAGAACGGCGATAATGATCAAAAGCCGCTCTGACATCAATCATCATCCCGATCAAAGGGATTAAGCAGGTATTCCCACCAGCTTTCATTATCATCGCTGTCGTCGCGTTTTTCAGTAAAGTCGCGCAGGATTTGCCCAGTCGGCGGGTCAAAAATAATCTCGCGTTCGATGTGCTCTGATTCAAATTCCAGCACGACGCGACCGCGCAAGCTGATCTCACGTTCAACAAGCGCAAAACCACGGGTTTGCATATCTGCGATCAGCGCATCCTCGGCGGTTTGCGCGGGTGCTGCGGTCGCTGTCAGGAAAAGCAAAAGTAGTAAACGTTTCATCGTCATCCCATTTGCCCCGCATATGGTGATGCGGGGCATGTCGTTTGTGCCTGAAATGCCGTGTTATGGCAACTGATGTGGGGCTTTAGTCGTCGTCCTCTTCGTCGTTGTCGTCATCCTCCTCGTCATCTTCGTCCTCGTCGTCGTCCTCATCTTCGTCGTCATCTTCATCTTCTTCGTCATCATCGTCGTCGTCTTCGTTTTCATGAAGGTCATCATCGTCGTGATGCGCGTCATCATCCGCATCATCATCGTCCATCGTGTCTGTATCCGTACCTGTATCATTTGTGATTACACACACCATGCCATCTGCTGTCAGCCCATCGACACAGCTTTCCTCTGTTGTTTCTTCGGCAGTTAATGCACCAGCAGCGGCCAGCGCGATTGCAGCAACAGTTGCTGTCAGAAATGTCTTAGTCATCGTATTCATCCTTTTTTCTGCGCCTCGGCAAAAGCGCCCGGCGATAAGGAAGAGATGGCAATGGCTCGCCGCAATAGATATCCGCATTTGGGTGAAATCACCTGTTCTAACCCAAAGGTTATGCGCATCAGACAAAAGGCATATGAAGCATAGTCTGATTGCACGATGCGTCACAGCGCAGTATAGCCGCTTTGAATGCTTGAACATCTGACCGGAGACCCACCATGTCAAACGCCGCCCTAGAAACCGCCATCGAAGCCGCATGGGAGGCGCGTGACACGATCACCTCTGCCACCACAGGCGAAACACGCGAAGCGATCGAAGACACATTGGCCGCTTTAGATGCAGGGCAGCTCCGCGTTGCTGAAAAACAGGCCGATGGCAGCTGGCATGTCAACCAATGGGCCAAAAAAGCCGTGCTTCTTGGTTTTCGCATCAAGGATATGGAGCCACATGATGGCGGCCCCCAAGGCGGCGGCTGGTGGGATAAGGTCGATAGCAAGTTTAAGGGCTGGGGCGCAAACCAATGGACAGCCGCTGGCTTTCGCGCTGTGCCAAACGCTGTTGTGCGCAAATCAGCCTTTATCGCCCCGGGCGTTGTTTTGATGCCATCCTTTGTGAACTTGGGCGCCTATGTGGGTGAGGGCACCATGGTTGATACATGGGCCACTGTCGGCTCTTGTGCGCAGATCGGCAAGAACGTGCACCTTTCTGGTGGTGTTGGCATCGGCGGTGTGCTTGAGCCCATGCAAGCAGGCCCCACGATCATCGAAGACAACTGCTTTATCGGCGCGCGATCCGAGGTTGTTGAGGGCTGTATCGTGCGCGAAGGCTCTGTACTGGGTATGGGCGTCTTTATCGGCCAATCCACTAAGATCGTTGATCGCGACACGGGCGAGGTCATGTATGGCGAGGTGCCACCCTATTCAGTGGTTGTCGCAGGATCCATGCCGAGCAAGAATAACGTTTCGCTCTATTGCGCTGTGATCGTGAAACGCGTGGATGAGCGGACCCGTTCAAAAACTGGAATTAACGAGCTGTTGCGCGACTGATGATCCTTAGCTGGCAAATCGCCAAGCGTCGTATCGCGCGCAAAGAGACCCCCGGGGTTATTGCAAGCTGGAGCCTCGTCCTGATGGACGGGGCTTTGCTTTTGGTGGTAATGGCTTTGCTTTGGGCGCCGATCACAGCGTGGCTCACAGCGTTGCTTGCGCCTTGGGCGTTTTATGCAGCACTCTTCGTGATCTTCTTTGTACCTATCCAAGCGGTATTGATAAACGCCGCTATCTGGGCTGTGTTCTCGCGCAGTCAAGACAACGATACGCCAAACACCTAATAACGGTCATAAATGGTGCCGAACCATTTTAACAAAAGCTCTTGATATACACCTTCCTCACGCAAGCGTAACAAAGCCTGATTTATTGGCTCACGCAATGAGCTACGCGCTGGTAGTGCAATGCCGTAATTCTCAGGGCGATACACACGATCAAGCACTTGTACCGGATCCTCAGAATTTGCCGCGTAATACGCCAAAATAGGCCCGTCAAAAATCACTGCGTCCAGATCTTTGCTTTCAAACGCTTTTAACAATGGGTCTAATCCCGCAAATCCGCGGAAGCTCATATTGCGTTGATCAAGGAACATCGCAGAGGTAGAGCCATCAATCGTCCCAATACGGCGGCCATTGAGATCATTCAGATCATCAACCGTTTCATTGATTGCCTCAACTGTGAGGGCCGCTGTGATCTGTGCCACAAAAATCGACACGAAAAATAAGCTCGATATCACGAGAAACACAGCAAACACCCGCCCCATCCGGCTATTGGGCATCCGTTCCTCAAACCCGCCGTTTAGCATCAGGTTAAGCGCCCACCAAAACGATGGAAAAAGCGCCTCTGACGCGGGCCTGTCAAACCAGCTTTGGCGGCCGCGTTCAAAGAACCACATCAGAATGCCGCCGCCAAAAAGCACGGCCAATGCCGCACCAGCCCAAAGCGCAAATTCGCGGGTTAAGATCGCAGAAAGCACGCTAAAGTTTTGGCCCCTGTTCCCGTGCAGCATCACTTGGATGCCGCTATCAAACATCGGTTGGCTGAAATCAAACAAGGCTTCGCGCCCGGCTGTGATCGAAATATTGGCAATGGCTGCATCTGCCTTGCCTGTTTCCACAGCTGATAACATGTCGCCGAAACCATCCACCCGGTCATAACGCACCGTGCGCCCCAGCTCAGCTGCGATGGCATTCATCAGATCAACGCTAAATCCAACATGCAAATCGCCATCCATTTGCGAAAACGGCGGACGTGTGACTGTGGTCACGCGCAGCTCTTGCGCAAGACCCAAACTATATGTGGC
>CAKMZE010000140.1:0-1622 GCA_929200295.1 uncultured Alphaproteobacteria bacterium | reverse complement strand
ATATGTGGCCACCCAAAGTGTTGCAGCCGACATAAACGAAAGCATGATTTGACGCACGTGTACTTCCCCCCGAAAGATTGCGCTTCATTGCTGTTTCCGCGCAATTAATCAAGTATTAACGCTACACCCAACAGTTTTCTCGTCTGTCAGTTGACACGCAGCCCCGATTTGCCCATCCAAAGCCTAGCAAACAAGGCAACGAACGCATGGCTGACAAACCCAAAAAGCAACACGCTGTTTACACGTTATTGGTCGAAGTGGGCCGGAACGTCGGCGATGGGCTCCCCCAAGATGCCACTGGCGCAGCACTCATGTGCTATGCATCTGGTGTGGACGAGGCCGAGGCCGTGCGCGAAACCGTCGCGATCCTTAAGCAGGCGGATATGGCCCCTTTAGACGTATCCGGCTACGGCACGCTCGATGAACGTCTTTCTGAGGGCCATGATATTGCCGATGATGAAAAGGCCCTGATGCAGCGCGCTTTGGATGAAAACGCGGTGATCATCGCGCAAGTTACACCATTTTACGACGACCCAAAGGATACATCAGATGATTGATCCCGTTGCTCTGACCGCTGATCTCGTGCGCTGCGCCTCTGTGACACCTGACGAGGGTGGCGCATTGGTTCTGCTGGAAAAGCTGTTGTCACAAGGCGGGTTCACTTGTACACGCGTTGATCGGGGTGGCGTCAGCAACCTTTATGCACGCTGGGGACACAAGGGCGCAAACCGCAGCTTTGGCTTTAACGGCCACACCGATGTGGTCCCTGTCGGGGACTTGAATGCATGGACGGTTGATCCCTTTGGCGCTGAGATTAAGGATGGTTATCTTTATGGGCGCGGTTCCACAGATATGAAATCTGGCGTCGCCGCCTTTGCCGCTGCTGCATTGGATTTTGTAGCCGAGACACCCCCAGATGGGGCGGTTGTCTTGGCCATCACGGGCGACGAAGAAGGCGAGGCCTTGCATGGCACAACCGCCCTGCTTGATTGGATGAAGCAAGAGGGTGAAACCCTCTCTGTTTGTCTCGTCGGTGAACCAACCAGCCCAGATGCGATTGGCGATGCGATGAAAATCGGCCGTCGCGGGTCAATGACGGCGTATTTTGACATCATAGGCGTTCAGGGTCATGCGGCCTATCCGCACCGCGCCAAAAATCCATTACCCGCCATGGCGCGTCTGATGGATAGGCTTGCATCGCATAATTTAGATAATGGCAGCGCGCATTTTGATCCGTCATCATTGGCGGTTGTCACGATCGATACGGGCAACACAGCGACCAATGTGATCCCTGCGCAAACACGTGCAGCAGTCAATATCCGGTTTAATGATCTACACAGCGGCCAAAGCCTGACAGATTGGCTGCAATCCGAGGCGGACGCCGTTGCCTCTGATTTTGATGTCAGCATCGCCATGCAGATCAAAATTTCTGGCGAAAGCTTTATCACGCCCCCCGGCCCACTCTCAGATATCGTGGCAGAGGCTGTCACCGCTGAAACAGGGCGCGTACCAGAACTATCGACCTCCGGCGGCACATCAGATGCGCGGTTTATCAAGGATCATTGCCCTGTGGTCGAATTTGGGCTAGCAGGCAAAACGATGCATCAGGTGGATGAGCGCGT
>CAKMZE010000139.1 GCA_929200295.1 uncultured Alphaproteobacteria bacterium | reverse complement strand
GTTTTTGGATAAGAACCCCGCAGGTGGCATTCATCATATGTGTTATGAAGTTGTAGATATTCTTGCGGCACGCGATCATCTTATTGCGGAAGGCGCACGTGTTTTGGGGGATGGCACGCCCAAGATCGGGGCCCATGGAGCACCTGTTTTGTTTTTGCATCCCAAAGATTTTCAGGGATGTTTGATCGAATTAGAAGAGGTGCGTGCCTCAGAGCCAGGAGCTATGCCCAAAAGTTGGTGACGGCGTGATCAGGCGGCTTTGTTAAGTTGTTTGATCCCGTCCTTGAATGCAATCCCCTGGATGATTTCGGGCATGCGGTTCGCTCCGTCGAGTTTTCGCCATTTGATTTGAGCTGACATCATGAGCTTGAACGCCATGGCGAGGCCAGTTTTTCGGCTGAGGCAGCCCTTAGTTTTGCCTGTGCGGTGTCGAACGGTAGCGAACGTGCTTTCGATAGGATTGGTGGTCCGGATGTGCTTCCAATGCTCAGCAGGAAAATCATAGAAGGCCGAGAGTGTCCGATCTTTGGTCAATTTCCCCACGGCTTTGTCGTATTTCACGCCGTAGGTTGTGAGGAAGAAGTCGAATGCGGCCTCGGCATCCACGCGGGTTTCGGCCTGTCATATGTCGTGCAGATGGCCCTTCGCTTTGGCCTGAACCGACTTCGGCATCGCGTTCATAACATTGCCGGTTTTGTGGAACCAACAGCGCTGTTCTTTCGTGGCCCCAAAGACTTCGCGCAGCGCGTGCCACAACCCCAAAGCACCATCCCCAATGGCAAGACCAGGGGCATGGGTCAGACCGCGACGCTGTAAATCGAGCAGCAGTTCGCGCCAACTTTGGGTACTTTCGCGATAGTCATCGGCGATGCCAATGATTTCCTTGCGGCCCCACTCGTCTGCGCCGATCAACACCAGAACACACTGTTTTTCCTCAGCCATTCGGGGCCGGAAATAGACCCCATCCGCCCAGATGTAGACAAACCTCCGTGTGCTGAGGTCACGGCGTTGCCAGCGGTCGTACTCATCCCACCAATCAGCTTTGAGGCGCGATATCGTGGTCGAGGACAGTCCTGCGGCATTGGGCCCAAGCAGGGCGGTGAGCGCTTCTTGGGAATCACCCGTGGAAATGCCTTTGAGATAAAGCCAGGGCAGCAGTTCTTCGATGGATTTGGCTTTGCGCAGATTGGGCGGCAGGATCGTTGACGTGAAACGCACTTTCTCCTCGCCGTCGCCCCGGTCCCGCACGCGCGGCACTTTGACCGGCACCGCGCCGATCCCGGTGATCACCTCACGTTCCGGCAGGTGACCATGGCGCACTAGTCGAGCCCGCCCGTCGTTAGTTTTGTCAGTGGCATAAGCCTCCAGCAGAACCGCAAGCTCGGCCTCAACCGCTTGCTCAATCAAACGCTGCGCGCCGGATCGCAGCAGCTCTGTCAATGGATCAGCCGAAAATCCCTGTGGATCGGTCAGCTGGGTGATGGTATTTGTCGTCATGTGGCATACCTTTTCTCAAATGAGAATTGCGGCGCGTGAACAACGCCATGATATGCCGCCCCTCAGGGGCCATCACCAACTTTTAGCTATATCTCCAGAGCCAGTCACTACGGCCTGAGCCAACTGCTTGGGCGACACTATTATACCCATCGCGGGCCAGCAAATCATCAAGCCCATGCGCGATCTCGCTGGCCAGTGAGATGCCCCCATAGACCATCGCCGTATAAAGCTGCACCGCAGCGGCGCCTGCGCGGATTTTTTGATAGGCTTGTTCGGCGGACCCGACGCCGCCAACGCCGATAATAGGCAGCGTCGTGAGACCCGCAAGCTGGGCCAAAATCCGGGTTGATTTTTCAAACAAGGGCTGGCCGGATAGCCCGCCTGTCTCATGTGCATCACGGCTTTTGAGGTTTTCGCGATCAAGCGTTGTGTTGGTTGCGATAATGCCAGCGATGCCGCTTTGATTAGCGACCTCTGCCACATCATTCAGATCGTCACTGTTGAGATCCGGCGCGATCTTGAGGAAGATCGGAAGTGGCGCGGGTAATGCGGCGTTTGCCTCCATTACATTATTTAAGAGGGCTGTCAGCGCCGCCTTACCCTGTAAATCACGGAGTCTTTCCGTATTCGGTGACGATACATTGACCGTTGCAAAATCCAAATGCGCGCCACAGTGGCGCAAGACAAGTGCAAAATCTTTGGCGCGGTTTTGGCTGTCTTTATTGGCGCCTAAATTCAGGCCAATAACGCCAGAAGGACGTTTGGCAAGATGCGCCTTTGCGGCGTCCATCCCGTCGTTATTAAAGCCAAAGCGGTTGATCGCCGCACGGTCCTCGGTCAAACGAAAGAGCCGTGGTTTTGGGTTGCCAGATTGCGGCCGCGGGGTGATTGCGCCCACTTCGAGAAAGCCAAAGCCACAGCGCGTGAGCGGATGCAATGCGGTGGCGTTTTTGTCAAACCCTGCGGCCAGCCCAATCGGATTGGGCAGGCAAAGCCCTGCAACATGTGTCGCGAGCCGGGGCGATGTGACAGGGCCGGAGCGCGGCCCAAGCCCTGTATGAAGTGCTGCAAGGGCCAACCCATGGGCGCGCTCTGGATCGAACCGGCGTAAGACTGCCAACCCCATATGTTCAAAGCGCGATCTCATGCCAGCGCGGGGAATTGGTGGTGCCCATCAGTGAGAGGCAGGGGCTTGGCCCATACGACATCTGACATCTGCATCTCGCGGTAAAGATGCGGGAACAAAAGCCCGCCGCGCGATGCCTCCCATTTCAGGTCATCTTTGCCATCTGCTTCAATCGCGATGAGCATAAGATCACCCTCGCCTTGGAAATGCCGTGCGGCTGTTTCCACAACGGTGTCATGCGATGACAGGTGGATATACCCATCTTGCAAATCGATAGTCGCACCTTTTGTGTGGCCCTCATTTTGCAACTGGGCCCATTCATGCGCACGGAAAATTTTGTAAATCAGCATGGGTCTGTCTTGGCCTGCGGTGCCCGCGTCGTCAAGGTGGGATTATGCGGTGCAATCTATGTAATGTTTGACACATCGCATCTCTCCTCTCAAAGTGGAGTTACGCATCATAGGGGGTCATCATGATTATACGGATATTAACCACATCCACGGCGCTCGCGCTCACAGCAACGGTTGCTGTGGCAGAGTATAGCCTGACAATTCTGCATACGAATGATTTTCACGCGCGGTTTGAGCCGATCAGTAAATATGACGGCCCTTGCTCAGCCGAGGATAATGCCGAAGGCAAATGCTTTGGCGGGACCGCACGTTTGATCACGGCGGTGCAGGATGCGCGGGCACGATCCAACAACAGTATCTTGGTCGACGGGGGTGACCAATTCCAAGGTTCGCTGTTCTACACCTATTACAAAGGCGCGATGGCGGCTGAGTTCATGAACAAGCTTGGCTATGATGGGATGACCGTCGGAAACCACGAGTTTGATGATGGTCCCGAGGTCTTGGCCGGGTTCATGGCCACGGTGGATTTCCCAGTGCTCATGTCAAACGCGGATGTCTCAAACGAACCTGCGCTGGCTGACACATTGATGAAATCCACAGTGATTGAGCGGGGCGGTGAGCAAATCGGTCTTATTGGTCTGACACCAGAGAACACAGACGAGCTGGCGAGCCCGGGCGAGAATATCACATTCTCTGATCCCATTGCCGCGGTGCAGGCCGAGGTTGACGCGCTCACAGCGCAGGGTGTGAATAAGATCATCGTGCTTTCGCATTCTGGCTATGCGGTTGACCAAGACGTTGCCGCAAACACAACAGGTGTTGATATCATCGTTGGCGGCCATTCAAATACGCTTTTGTCAAATAGCAGCGACCGCGCGGCGGGCCCTTATCCGACAATGATCGGTGAGACGGCGATTGTGCAGGCCTATGCCTATGGAAAGTTCCTGGGCGAGCTAAATGTCACGTTTGACGATGCGGGTCAGCTGATTGCAGCCACAGGTGAGCCCAATATCATTGACGGCGCCGTGACCGAAGATGCGGCCACCCTTGCCCGGATTGGTGAGCTCGCAGCGCCGCTTGATGCGCTGCGCAATAAGGTGGTTGCGCAAGCGGCGGCAGCTGTTGAAGGAAATCGCGATGTCTGCCGGGCGATGGAATGCTCTGGCGGGAATCTCGTCGCTGATGCCATGCTCAGCCGTGTTGCCGATCAGGGTATTGATGTGGCGATCGCGAATGCGGGTGGTATTCGCGCCTCAATCGACGCGGGCGATGTGACAATGGGCGAGGTCTTTACCGTGCTGCCCTTCCAAAACACGCTCTCCACATTCCAGGTAAGCGGCGCGGTACTTCTTGCGGCGCTTGAAAACGGGGTCAGCGAAGTCGAAGACGGCGCGGGCCGCTTCCCACAAGTGGCGGGCATGCAATTTGCGTTTGATGCAAAAGCACAGCCCGGTGCGCGTATCTCTGACGTTATGGTCGGTGACGCGCCGCTTGATCTGGATACGGTCTACGGGGTTGTGTCAAACAACTACGTGCGCAACGGAGGTGACGGGTATAAGATGTTTAAAGACGCGGCAAACGCCTATGATTACGGCCCTGACCTCGCGGATGTCGTCGCCGAATATATGGCCGCATCCGGTGCCTATCAGCCCTATACCGACGGGCGCATCACTGCAAAATAAGTACTTCGGGTAAATTTTTTAAAATGCGCCTGAGGGAATGCCCTTGGGCGTATTTTTGTTTGTGGCACAGCATAGAAAAAATGACGCGTCCTGAGTGTATTGCTTATACTTGATGCTACAGATTTTTAGACGAATGACCGCCGCTATGATGAAGGTTTATGATGAAGGTCTTTGGACGTGGGCCAGAGAGCATCGTTTCGGCTGGGCTCGACTGTGGCCCGCGTTGACAAACCTCTCAGGGAGGAAGCCGGGGGAGACTGCTCTGCGCCTATGGGGAAAGAGCGCGGTTAGGTGTGTCTTTGATGATTGCGGATACGATCGTTTGTGGAATTCGGCCGGGCGTTTCCAAGTTTTGCCAGAGGCATTGACCTGAGTTAACCCCGGATAAATGGCTTTTGACGCCATTGGCGGAACTTGCCTGATCTTGGCGCGCAAATAGGTTTGGTCGGTGTAGCTGGATCAACCGGTCTGGAACGTGCAGTATGATCAGGCTTCCTGTCATGCGGCCTGTTTCATTGGGGGAGCGCGTGATCGTGGAACTTGGCCACGCCGGAACGTCTCGATGATGTGCATTTGCCCGCCGCAGTCTGGACATGGCTCACGCAATGTCAGCGGGATGGTATCGCTGGTGGATGTGTCTTCCTGCGCGACGACGTCAGAGCCGAGCAATGTGCGGATCTTCGCGATGTTGGGTTTGCGGGTGGCGCTCGCCAACAGGCCGTCGTGGCGAATGCGGTGGAATCCATCCGGGAACACATGGATAAGGAACCGGCGGAAGAACTCGTGTGTATCAAGTCGCATGACCTTCATCCGGTCCCCACGTTTGATGCGATAGTCTTTCCAACGGAAAGCTACGGTGTCGGCATCGGTGCTGACGAGGCGGCTGTTTGAGATCGCAATCCGATGCGTGTAACGGCTGAGATAGGCCAGCACCGCCTCGGGCCCACCAAAGGGTGGTTTGGAATAGACGACCCACTCTGATTTACGGAAGAGCGCAAGCCAGGTGGCGAAGGCACTGGCATCGGTTAACCCTGTTAGCTCGCCGAAGAAGGCCAGTTTGCCCGCGCGATGCAGCGCCATCAGCCCGTTAATGAACAACCTGCGGAACAATCGCGATAACACCCGCACATGGAGAAAGAAGCCCGGCTTGCAGGCAACCCAGCGAGAACAGTCGCGTGAGAGCCCACCACCCGGCACGATCATGTAGATGTTGGGTGATGCGTCATCGCCGATCCCCATGTGTGCAGTACGCTGGTCATGCCGACGCGCGCGCCTGGGTAACCCCCCTATTTTTAGTGTGGCTCAGCCGTAGAATTCACGCGGCTGTTTTCAATTTCATTGCGGGTGTCATGCCACCGATGGCCATGTTGGGCTGGTCGTTGTTGTTCAAGATGAGATCATGAACGCCATCGGTCCGAGAGAATGATCGCATGAGCCATTTCGTGGCCTGATCCTGCGCCTCCTCGATGGTTTCAAAGATATATTGGCCCAGCCATTCGCCGCGTACGGTGCGGTTATAGCGTTCGATATATGCATTCTGTTGGGGTTTGCCTGGCTGGATATGCTCAAGTTGAACACCTTGTTTCTCTGCCCATAACACCTTCGGAGTGATGCTGATTAAGAGGCTATGACCGCCTGCGCAGCC
>CAKMZE010000138.1 GCA_929200295.1 uncultured Alphaproteobacteria bacterium | reverse complement strand
TCCCGGGGGTCTGGGGGCTGGCCCCCAGTGGTGTTTTTGTCTGGGGGCTGGCCCCCAGGAACATGCATTACCCACGCGCGGCTTTTTCAGCGACCCCAGATTGCCCTTGCCGCGCGGCAAGCTCTGCCTCGATATCTTGCAACGTCACACCACGTGCGGCGCACATCACGAGAAGATGATAAATCACATCTGCAGCCTCAGAGGTCAGTCGCAATGGGTCGCCTTTTACCGCCTCAATCACGGCCTCAATCGCCTCTTCACCGAATTTCTCGGCACACTTCTCTGGTCCCATCGCCAAGAGCTTGGCCGTCCAGCTCTCTGTTTCAGGGGCCGCAACACGTGCGGCTATGGTCTGGGCAAGATCTGCAATACTCATGTGAACCTCATCGGGATGCCAGCCGCGGCCATATGTGCCTTGGCCTCAGCGATTGTGTAGGTGCCAAAGTGAAAGATCGAGGCGGCCAGCACAGCGGATGCGCCACCCTCGGTCACGCCCTCAACCAGATGATCAAGCGTGCCCACGCCACCTGAGGCAATCACCGGCACAGGCACTGCATCTGAAATAGCGCGTGTCAGCGGCAGGTTAAACCCTGCTTTGGTGCCGTCACGGTCCATTGAGGTGAGCAAAATCTCACCAGCACCTTTGGCCACAACCGTTTTGGCGAAATCAACGGCATCAATGCCTGTGCCGCGTCTGCCGCCATGGGTGAAAATCTCCCATTTGCCCGGTGACACCGTTTTTGCATCAATCGCCACCACAATACATTGGCTGCCAAAGCGGGCGGCGGCTTCTGCGATCACGTCGGGGTTTGCGACAGCTGCGGAATTAAAACTGACCTTATCAGCACCAGCTAGCAAGAGATCACGCACATCATGATGGGTGCGCACCCCGCCACCAATTGTGAGCGGCATAAAACACCGTTCAGCCGTGCGCCGCGCAAGATCAAACATCGTGCCGCGGTTCTCATGGGTGGCTTTGATATCAAGAAAAACCAGCTCATCCGCGCCAGCGGCATTATAGGCGATGGCCTGTTCAACCGGGTCACCGGCATCGATTAAATCGACAAAGTTCACACCCTTGACCGTGCGGCCTTCGGCAACGTCAAGACAGGGGATGATACGTGTTTTTAGCATAAGGCTGGTTTAGGCTGTCAGGCGTGGTAGGGCAAGCCGTAGGTTTTCAAGGCCTAATAACATTTATATCTGTAGCCGGTTCTTGATATCTATACGATACAACATTCGCATTTGGATTTCTAAAACATTATTTTCACGATGTGCCCACGTACAACCTTGCGGTAGACTTGGAACGTGTAAATGACTATTTTTCAGCGCGATCTGTGATTGGAAAAGAATGCTGTACAGAGTAATACTGATAACGTTCATTTTTGTCGAACATGTGCTCTTAGACATCTATTATTTGAACATCTTGCGTTTGGCTTGGGTCCCTCAGATGTTGATTGAACGACCTCTTTATTTTGCTACAGATCTCACTGTGAGAATCATATTTGTGGTAATAATATATGTCGTTGCAACAGTCTTAACCTGGGTGTTTTTCAGTCCATTCGATGGGCCTCAACTTTCTAAGAGAGTGCTGCCATATCAGCTTACAGTGCTGAGCTTTGCGACGTTATTACTGATAAGTGTCTATTATGCGGTTAAACATTACGTTCTTGCTGTGACTTAGGCTCTTTCCGATTGTTATGCGAAGCTTTTGATACAATCCGGCCTATAATGCGTCTTTTTGATGGTCACAGATTTATATGCGATCACATGTTGGAACTAAACATCTCGTCACGCGCAAGCGCGGCCATGGCCTGCGCCAAATCAATCGCCCCATCATAAAGCGCGCGGCCCGAGATCGCACCAGAGATAACGCCTGTATCACGCAAGGCGATCAAATCCGCCATTGAGGAGACGCCACCTGAGGCAATCACAGGGATATCGACCGCCTGCGCCAGAGCCGCTGTGGCATCGATGTTTGGCCCTTTCATCGCGCCATCACGCAGAATGTCAGTGTAGATGATCGCAGCAATGCCAGCATCCTCAAATGATTTGGCCAAGTCCGTGACCATCACATCAGTTTCTTCGGCCCAGCCACGGGTGGCGACGCGGCCGTTGCGCGCATCTAGCCCCACGGCGACCTGATTAGGAAAATTGCGCGCGGCATCGCGCACGAGATCAGGGTTTTCAACCGCGACAGTGCCAAGGATCACGCGGCTTAACCCCTTTGAAAGCCACATCTCAATTGTTGCCATATCACGAATACCACCGCCAAGCTGGGTAGGGACGGGGCAGGCATCTAGGATCGCCTCAACCGGGGCTGCGTTCACAGGGGCACCTGCAAACGCGCCATTGAGATCGACCAAATGCAGCCATTGGCACCCTGCATCCACAAAACTGCGGGCTTGGGCAGCAGGGTCATCATGAAAAACCGTGCTTTGTGACATATCCCCATGGACAAGCCGCACAGCGTTACCGTCTTTAAGATCGATTGCAGGGTATAAGATCATGGTCCACTCAATATGACTAAATTTGGCGCCGTATTGCACGGCTCGGCAGAAGAATGCAACGGACCCGACGTTACAGTTGCGCCATGCGGCCTGATCATTACACAATGCGGCTATTCGGGAGGAAACAACATGAAAAAATTAGTGATGGCGCTTGCGGGCGCTTGTGCCTTGTCTGTTACAGCCGCAAACGCGGACCCAGCTTATGGTTTGTGGCAGACAGAGGTGGATGATGGCAGCTTTGCACATATCCGCATGGAGGCCTGTGGCGCCGCCGTATGCGGTGTGATTGCGCGTACGTTTAATAGCGATGGTGAGTATCAATCTGAAAACCTTGGCAAGCAGATTGTCATCGATATGGCCCCTCAGGGGGATGGCGAATACAAAGGCAGTGTCTGGCGTCCGTCAAATGACAAGGTTTACGTCGGCAAGATGACAGTTGCAGGTGATGGTTTGCAATTGCGCGGTTGTGTCTTGGGTGGGCTGCTTTGCGCCAGCCAAGGTTGGGCGCGCATCGGCGAATAATACACGATTACGCTGGGTCTACGGGGCCCAGCGTAAAAAATTTCCGATCATTCTTAGCCCAGCGTCCTGACTTTTCTCAGGATGAAATTGCATGCCGATTATATTATCGCGGGCAACGATTGCGGTCACATCGCCTGCATAATCCACATGTGCAATGCGGTAGGCGGGGTCCGCGACCTTCATCGCATAAGAATGCACAAAATAAGCATGCTCACCGCTTGTGACTCCTGCAAGCACCGGGTGCGGGCTATCGATCACCAGATCATTCCACCCCATATGCGGGATTTTCAATGTGGGGTCCGAGGGGCTAATTTTCTGAATATCGCCCGGGATCCAGCCAAAGCCTTGGGTCGTCTCATATTCTTGCCCCGTGGTGGCGAGCAATTGCATACCAACACAAATTCCCAGAAATGGAACGGCGCGTTTTTCAACACCCTCAATAAGTGCTTGGGCGAGTGCCGTGCGTGAAAACAGCGCGGTACGGCAATGCGGGAAAGCACCGTCGCCCGGCAAAACGATCCGGTCAGCCCGCGCCACTTGGTCCGGGTCAGAGGTTACGATCACAGGGCCTGCGCCGACCTCTGCTGCCATCAGTTCAAACGCCTTTTGCGCTGAATGCAAATTGCCGCTGTCGTAATCAATGAGAACAGTGGTCATAAAGCGCCCTTAGTGGAGGGGATCGCATCAGCCTTGCGCGGGTCTGTTTCCACAGCATCGCGCAGTGCGCGCGCCACAGATTTGAACGCGGCTTCTGTGATGTGATGCGCATTGAACCCATGCAGTTTATCGATGTGCAATGTGATGCCAGCATGCGTGCTAAACGCTTGGAAAAATTCGCGCACAAGCTCTGTATCAAAGCTGCCGATCTTACCAAACGGCAGATCAAGATTGCAGATAAGATAGGGGCGGGCGGATAGATCAAGCGCGCAGCGCACCTGTGCATCATCCATCGCAAGATGGCATGAGCCATAACGCCGTATCCCTTTTTTGTCGCCGAGCGCCTCGTTTAAGGCTTGACCAAGTGTGATGCCCACGTCCTCGACCGTGTGGTGATCATCAATGTGCAAATCACCCTCGGCACGGATTGTCATATCGATCAGCGCATGCCGGGCGAGCTGGTCCAGCATATGATCAAAGAACCCGACGCCTGTTTGGTTGTCATAAGCGCCAGTGCCATCAAGATTGATGGTCACGGAAATCGTGGTTTCGGCGGTTTGTCTCGAAAGTGTTGCACTGCGCATGGGATCTTTTCTCATTGGAACCTTCGTGCCGCTTATAGGCAGGCGAGGGAGCGGGGCCAAGGGAGATGTGGGTGGATTTGCTGTGCCTGTGGCTGTCTCGTCCCTATTGGGCGGGGATGTTGTGGGCTGTGCTCTCGGTCAAGTCTTCAATGGCAAGCAGCAGCCGCTCATCAGGGAGCTGTGGAAACTGCGCGCGGGCTGATGCCATCAAGTCACTTTGACATAAGGGCTTTTGCGCGGCCTGAGCAATCCAAGCGGCAACAGGTTTGGGGGCAAATATGGTGTGAGAGGCACCGGGTGTTATACGCACCTGTGCTGTGGGCGGGCGGCTGATTTGCGCCTGACGAAAGCGCCAGAATGGGTTTTCTGGCCAACGGGTCTCGGTTTTGTATGTGCGCCAATGGGTGCGCAGATAGGCGCTGTGATCCAGTGAAACGGTGTGAAAATATGCCTCTCGCAAAGCGCCTTGCCCAAACATCCAATCCGCAGCAACACGTGCTGCCTGTATCCCGCCAGCAATCGCATTCGGAATGCCCGATGATGAAAGCGGATCGCGCGCGGCACAGGCATCGCCTGCTGCGATAATTGGAAGAGTATCAGGCATGTCATGTAAACACGCTGAAAATGCAGGCTCAGATATCAAATCTGGCGGCGGTATCTGCGGATCAATCAAAGCCTGAATATATTGCGTGCTGCATAAATGCGCATGCCAGACGGCTTTATCACTTAACCGCTTTGCGTGGATTGTCGCAGGGTCAGCAAAGAGGCTGACGATAGTGTTACCACAGGGCAAAGGGACTGCATACCACCACCCATCGGTGATCGCCTCAATCCGCGAGACCTGAGCAATTTGGGCCGTTTGCGGCAGGCGCGCTGAGATGCAGATTAAATCGTCATTGCGCATACGCGTTGCGCCATGCTGAACAGAAAACGGTGAAACACGTCCCGCCGCATCAATCACATAGCGGGCGGAATAGGATTTACCCGCCGTGCGCAGCTGCCAGCACTGCCCATCCCAATGGATGTCTTCAACAGATGTATTGAGATGAATAGCCGCGCCCGCGTGCTCAGCCGCCTTCATCAGCATCTTTTCAAACGCAAGCCGGTCAAGCGTCCACCCCGCACCATGGGTGGTTAAAATGAAATCCATTGCACCCAGGCTGTCACTGCCCCAGGCGGCCTCGGTTGCAAACAGGTTTTGGATTTGCTCGTGTTGGAACGCGTCCCACACATCTAAGTAATGCAAGAGATCGCGAACACCGGGCGAGAGGCTCTCGCCGTTTTTTGGTGTTGTGTAGTCGCTGCGCTCGAACACGGTAACTTTGATATCATCACGTTTGCGCAGTGTGAGGGCGGCGGCCATGCCAGCAGAGCCGCCGCCAATAATGGCGACATCAATGGCTGCTGGCACGCGCCTTAGGCCTTTGCCGCTGTTGAGGCTTGGGCCGCTGCAGCACTGATTTGGCTGATGCGCTCTTGTGCCAGTTGACCAAAGTTACGTTCTGTTTCAACCATATAAGGGATATCATCGGTGCCGCGATTGATCACAAACCCGAGCATGAACCATGAATTGATCATGTCTTGTGCCGAATTGATCCCGCGCTGAAACTCAACATTTTGGCCCGCAGGGATCGCAGGTTGCCCATCAATGTCGCTCACAAAGGCATCGAGCACCTGTTCTTGTGGGTTCAGCGTGCCTGTTGTGACGTTGAACGGGCTTTGTGGTGGCCACCAATAGACATAAAACGCAGGTGGTGCCTGAATGCCTGAGCCATCAGCAAGCTGGTTGACGTGTAGGTTTGTGATATTCGGCGTCTGCACAGTGCATTCGTGGAAATCCGCCATCCATGGGATTGCCATGCGTTTGGTGAGGTCACCCGGCTCGCATCCGCCGCCCTCACATTCATCATGTGTCACGCTCAGCCCATGGGCAAAGTAATGCTCAATCATATTTTCATAGGGCGTTTTATGATCAGTATGCGCCAGTTTGAGATGGAGCGGACCTTGATATAACTCAGCCGAGCGCACGCTCCATGTGACCTCAATACCGGGGCTAAAGGGGCCGCCACCACAATT
>CAKMZE010000137.1:1176-6535 GCA_929200295.1 uncultured Alphaproteobacteria bacterium | reverse complement strand
GATCTACATCGCAGCAGCCATCATCAACTCGCGTTGAATCTCAACACGCCCTAGGGCCTGTGGACATTCACCTTTTCGCACTGGCGCGTGTCCCACTTTACCGCTGGCGCGCCGGATTTACCGCAGCGATGCTGGCATCGGAAGGTCAATTCGGTGATGGCAGAGGCAAAATGGGCCGCGTCGTGAAACGATTTCGCCAAAATTGCCCTGGTCTTGTCTCGGTTTAGTTCTGGTCTCTTTCGAGCAATGTTTGCTATGAAGGAGATAGAGAATGGCAAAAAGATACACAGACGAGTTTCGGCTTGATGCGGTGCGCATGGCGACGACGAGTGGCTTAACGCGGCCTCAACTTTCATCGGATTTGGGGGGTGGGCTTTCGACGCTGAACAAATGGGTTTAACAGCACCAACACGATGACCTGATGTCAGGACCGCATGAAGACGTTGAGAAGGAGAACACCCGTCTTCGCAAGGAAGTCCGACTGCTGCGCGAGGAGAGGGAAGTGCTAAAAAAGGCCACCATCTTCTTTGCAGGCCAAAACCGATGAGATTTGCTTTTATCGACGCCCGGAAAGAAAGATGGCCTGTAGATTTTCTCTGCCGGGTCATGCAGGTCACATCGTCACATCGCGTGGGTTCCGTGCATGGCGCGTTCGCCCCATGAGCCAACGCCAGAGGGACGATATGGTGCTTTTGGCCCACATCCGTGAGCAACATCGTTTGAGTTTACAAAGTTATGGACGGCCACGGATGACCGAAGAATTGCAGGAGCTGGGGTTGAACGTGGGGCACCGGCGCGTGGGCCGTTTGATGCGTGAGAATGGCATCAAGACCGTCAGAACCCAGAAGTATAAGGCGACGACTGATAGCAACCACATGTTCAACATCGCGCCCAACCTACTGGATCAGGATTTCTCTGCAGATGGCCCGAACCAAAAATGGGCTGGTGACATATCCTACATCTGGACCAGCGAAGGTTGGCTGTATCTGGCCGTCATCCTTGATCTGTACTCCGGGCGCGTTATCGGCCGGGCCCCTCTCGTGACATTGCATTCGCAATGCACTGCCGGGCCGTGGTCAGTAACCGGATGAAGCGCGATCTGGCGATCCGCGCGTTGGACATGGCGTTCGACCATTGCCCTCGGACCAATGGCGGAAAATGGTCTCTCCCCTGCGACAGCCGCCCGAAGGCTGCATTCATCATACGGATCGCGGCTCGCAATACTGTTCCAACGAGTATCAGCGACGCCTGTCCAAGCATGGGTTCAAGGTCTCAATGAGCGGCAAAGGTAATTGTTATGACAATTCCATGGTCTTGCGTCGGGAAAACAGTGCCCCACACTGTTTTCTAATCCTCCTCACCTTCTTCAAGTCCATCAAGGCAGAGCTAATCTGGCGCAACCGTTGGGACACACGCCGTCAGGCCGAGGGCGCGATCTGCCAGTATATCAATGGGTTCTACAATCCGCGCCGACGCCATTCATCGCTCGGCGGCAAAAGCCCCTTGGCATTTGAGCGAAAGGCCGCATAAATGAGTTCAGAGACCGGAACGTAAGCGTGACAAGACCATATTCTCCCTTTCCCGTATTCAGTCACCACGCTTAATCCCCAGCTTCTCTAGCGTCTCCGCATCCAGCAACTGCCCCATGACAGGGGGCAATCGCGGCGCACTGTTTTCATTACTGATTTGAAGTTCGGGGCGACAAGGCCCCTCGCCAATCGCATCGGCGCGATCATGATTATTTGTAGTGGTGAAACCCTATCTTTCAAAAAAATCAAATAAAAACAAACAGCTTTGTCGCAAAAAAATGAAAATTTATCCCGTTCGTCAATTGGCTTTGAGAAAGGGTGCATTGTGAATTTGCCAATCAGTCAAAACGGGCTTCATGGTTAATTTCCTATTAATTTCCGTATTTCAGGCCTTTTTCGGACACATTTGTGCTGCAGGTGACAATAAGACTAATTTTATCCTGTGCGATGTATGCATGTGAGGGGAATGAGATGAGAACTACGATTGCGAAGACGACGTTGCTGCTGCTCGCGGTAAGCGCGGCCAGCCCCGCTGTGTCGAATACACAAGGCGGTTCGGTGACGACCCCACCTTCGGGGAATTTCTTTTCAATTGCTGGCACGCCGTCAACGACGCAATATATTACGGGTGGCGCGCCAAGCATTATTCCAGGCGCAACAAGCCCAAGTGGCGGAGCAGGCGCGTTGGTCCCAGCTGGTCCTATTGTAACATCCGTCCCTGTACCCGCAGCACTTCCGATGCTCGGGCTGGCCTTGGCTGCTTTTGGTGGTCTCAGCATGCGCCGTCGTACGAGAACGGCATCCTAATCTAACATTCTGCCCTGAGGGTACTGGTCATGCTTGACCGGTCCCGCTAAAACAACATGAACCGTTCGGGGTGAATGTTGATGGCGTCAAATATTAAACCACAACCAGGTATTATGGACATCACGCTTTATCAGGGTGGTGTATCCACTGTGGATGGCGTGCAAAATGTGCTTAAGCTGTCCTCAAACGAAAACCCAGGCGGCCCTTCGGATCTGACAAAAGACGCGTTTTCGCGGGCGGCTCACGACCTTCACAGATACCCCTCAACAGATCATCGCAGTTTGCGCGAGGCGATTGGCGAGATTTGGTCGCTTAACCCCGAGCGGGTTATTTGCGGCGTTGGCTCAGATGAGATCCTGCATCTGATGTGTCAGGCCTTTGCAGGTGTCGGCGATGAGGTCATCCATACCGAGCATGGCTTTGCCCTATACCGGATTTCCACACTTGCAGCAGGGGCCACCCCGGTTGAGGTGAAGGAACGCAATCGCACCGTAGATGTCGATGCCATTCTCGCGGCCTGCACGCCCAAAACAAAGCTGGTGTTTATTGCAAACCCGGCCAATCCAACCGGAACGATGCTTGGCGCATCAGAAGTGGCCCGTCTCGCAGAGGGGCTCCCCCCGCAAGCGATCCTTGTGCTTGATGGGGCTTATGCTGAGTTTGTCGAGGATTTCGATGCAGGTCTGGCGCTGATAGAGACGCGGGGAAATGTCGTCATGACCCGCACGTTCTCAAAGATTTATGGCTTAGGCGGGCTGCGGATCGGCTGGGGCTACGGGCCGCAGATGGTGATTGATGTGCTCAATCGCATCAGAGGGCCGTTTAATCTCTCGGGCGCTGCCCTTGCCGCGGCCGAGGCGGCTGTGCGCGATGTCGAACATACTGCGAAATGCCGCAGTGATAATGCGCATTGGCGCGATTGGTTGGCGCAGGCGCTGGCGAAATCGGGTGTGCCTTCGGATATCTCAAAAGCCAATTTCATCCTCGCGCGGTTTAAATCCGAGGATGAGGCGCTTGCGTGTAATGCGCATCTTTTGTCCGAGGGGATTATCGTGCGCCACCCCAAAGGCTATGGATTTCCCTATTGCCTGCGGATCACCATTGGCGATGAAAGCGCATGTCGCCGTGTCGCCCATGCGATTGCGACATTTAAAGAGGCCACGCAATGACCGCGATCTATCACCGTGTGGCATTGATCGGTCTGGGGCTTATTGCAGGATCACTGTCTCTGGCGATCCGGCGCGGTGGGCTTGCGCAAGAGGTCGTCGGCACCGCGCGCTCATCTGAAAGCCGCGCCATCGCGCGCGAGATCGGCCTTTGCGACCAGATTTGCGAAACAGCGCTTGAGGCCGTGGCAGGTGCCGATCTTGTTGTGCTCTGCGTACCGGTCGGGGCGATGGGCGCTGTGATGGCAGAGATCGCACCCGGTTTGAAACCCGGTGCGACGGTGTGCGATGTGGGCTCAGTGAAACGTGCGGTCTTTAACGCGGTCCTGCCGCATTTGCCGCAAGACGTGCATTTTGTTGGTTGCCACCCGATGGCTGGAACCGAGCATTCCGGCCCAAAAAGCGGCTTTGCAGAGCTGTTCGATAACCGCTGGTGCCTCATCGTCCCGCCAGAGGATGCAGATGCGCAGGTCGTGTCGCAGCTCTCAAAATTCTGGCAGCAGATCGGTGCGAATACGACAGAGATGACGCCAGATCACCATGATCTGGTCTGCGCCGTGGTGTCCCACGCGCCGCATTTGATCGCTTACACAATGGTGGGTGTCGCAGATGACCTTGGCCGTGTCACCGATAGCGAAGTGATCAATTACTCAGCGGCGGGCTTTCGTGACTTCACACGCATTGCGGCCTCAGACCCGACGATGTGGCGCGATGTGTTCTTGAACAACCGCGATGCGACGCTTGAAATCCTCGGGCGCTTTACCGAAGAGCTCTTTGCGCTACAGCGCGCAGTGCGCCAAGGCGATGGTGAGCATCTTTATAATTACTTTAATCGCACCCGCGAGATCCGGCGCGGTATTCTTGAAGCAGGCCAAGATACGCAGGCACCAGATTTTGGTAGGAGTGGTGCTAAATCATAATGATAAAATGGGTGTGTGTGGTTGCGAGTGTATTTTTGGGGCAAACAGCATGGGCGCAAACGCAGCTCTTAAGTGACACGCGCCCTGCTGCAAGACCTAACACGACGCAAACGCCTATTGCGCGTCCCGTGACTAGGGTGCAGCCCCCGCAACCTGATATCATCCGCCCCATCGCACGCGCAATTGAACGCCCCGATCTTGCCCGCGGTGCTGGCACGCAAGCGCAAGCGCGCGCCGAAAATAATCTCTTTGCGTTCAGCCCTACGGCTGTTGCCCGGTCGTTGCGCCCAGAGCTACGCACGGCTGAGATCATGCGCAAAGCCGCCGCGCAACAGGCCGCATTGCGCCGGGGGCTGGTCTGTGGCGATCCGGCAATCCAAGGCGCGCGTTTGGGAACCGTGCCGGGGCCCGGGCGATGCGGTGTTGAGGACGCGGTGCAAGTGCGATCAATCTTAGGTGTGGGGCTTACCTCGCGCGCGATCATGAATTGCCGCACCGCCCGCGCCATGAAAACGTGGGTGGCAAATGGCGCACGACCTGTGTTTGCTGATGTTGGCGGCGGGCTGTCTCAGATCAGAGTGATCGGCACATATTCATGTCGCAACCGCAATAGCGCAAGCACGGGCAGGCTCTCAGAACATGCATTTGGCAATGCGGTGGATATCGCCGCGTTTCGTATGCACGATGGGCGCGAGATCACAGTTTTGAACGATTGGAACACGCGTGATGGCGGCGCGCGGCTCAAGCGGTTATGGCGCGCCGCCTGCGGCCCCTTTGGCACGGTCCTCGGGCCAGAGGCAAACCGCTTTCACCGCGATCACTTTCATTTCGATACGGCGCGCTATCGCTCAGGCTCATATTGCCGCTAAACGCCCTCATTTCTTAGGTTTTGAAATATCCCGGGGGTCTGGGGGCTGGCCCCCAGGTATTGGCTTTT
>CAKMZE010000137.1:0-1166 GCA_929200295.1 uncultured Alphaproteobacteria bacterium | reverse complement strand
CCCTCAGGGCGATTTACATACCAAACACGTCTTGGTCTTTACCCCGCCATGACAGCGATCTATAAGCCTCATCATGATGACCTTTTGGTACATAATGACACGAATTATGACCCCGGCTGCCTGACCTCAGGTGAGCCGGATCAAAGGTGTCTGCGTGAGCGCACCGCCCTTCTTTCTATTTTTGCTCTATCCAAAGGACGCTCCAAATGTGCGCCGAAGCGACACCACAAGACTATAAACAGACCCTCAATCTCCCCAAAACTGAGTTCCCGATGCGCGCAGGGCTGCCCAAGCGCGAACCAGAGTGGCTCGCACGTTGGAATAAGATCGGGGTCTATGACCGCCTGCGCGAGAAACCCAACCGTCCGCCATTTACCCTGCATGATGGCCCGCCCTACGCAAACGGGCATCTCCATATTGGCCATGCTCTCAACAAAATCCTCAAGGATTTTGTTGTGCGCTCGCAGCAAATGATGGGCAAAGATGCGCGGTATATTCCCGGTTGGGATTGCCATGGTCTGCCGATTGAATGGAAAATCGAAGAGCAATACCGCGCCAAAGGCCGCGATAAAGACGATGTGCCTTTGGTTGATTTCCGTCAAGAATGCCGCAAGTTCGCGCGCGGCTGGGTTGATGTGCAACGCGAGGAATTCAAACGCCTCGGCGTCACAGGAAACTGGGTAGACCCTTATCTGACCATGGATTTCCATGCAGAGCGTGTCATTGCCGAAGAGTTTCAGAAATTCCTCATGAACGGAACGCTTTATCAAGGCTCAAAGCCGGTCATGTGGTCACCTGTTGAGAAAACCGCACTGGCAGAGGCGGAAGTGGAATATCACGACCGCCAGACCGATGCGATCTGGGTGCGGTTCCCTGTTGTGGCCACTGATGGCCCGGCGCTCGGGGAGGCAGGCACCAGCGTTGTTATCTGGACAACGACCCCCTGGACCATCCCGCAAAACCGCGCGATCTGCTTTGGCCCAAACATATCATACGGCCTATACGAGGTCATTGGCCGCCCAGAGGAATGCTGGGCCACCATTGGCGAGCGGATGATCGTTGCCGATAAGCTTGCCGAAGACATCTTTGCCGCAGGTCGCCTGCAAGGCGATGAGATGATCCGCCGCATCGGCGATGTCCCGCAAGAGCAGCTCGCTGCGTTGACC
>CAKMZE010000136.1:5252-6537 GCA_929200295.1 uncultured Alphaproteobacteria bacterium | reverse complement strand
GGTCTGGGCGGCGACCTCAATCGCCTCACGATAGAGCCCTTCGGCCTCTATATAACGGCCCTGCGCCTCAATCACCGCTGCGAGGTCGTTCATTGCTTCTGCGGCTTCAGCGCTTTTCGCGCCATGCTCTGCGACGACCCGCGCGTGTAGCTCTTTTAGCGCCACTTCCCCCGCTGCGGCGTGGCCCATACGCCAGCACATATGGGCATAAGCCTTTAGATGCGTGGTGTTATCATCGAGATCAACCGCGCGTTTGTAATGGGTCAGCGCATCGGGCCAGCGCACGGCTTCCTCGGCGATTAATCCGCGGCCAAAGGCAGATTTTGCGGCTGCGATGATATTTTGTTCTTCGGCCTCTGCAAGCAGGGTATCAATTTCATCATACTCTAGCGTATTAAACGCCTCTAATGCTGATTTGATCCGGTTTTCACCCAAAGCTTGGGTCGTTGCGACGTCAGCGAGAAGCTCTGCGATCTGGTTTCCACGCGCTATGTGTTCTTGATATGCTTTATCTGGGTTTGCGATACGCTCTTCAAGGGCCTGCTTTTGCGTGCGCAAGGTGTTGAGTTCTTGTTGCAGATTCTCTTTTTCGAGGTCGCTGACTTGGCGTTGTAGTGCTTCTTTGTCGGCAATAAGTTTGTTAATTTGGTCGTCTTTGCGCCGCATCTCGGCAATATGATCTTTGGGATCAATGCTATTGCCATTCACGATTACATCGCCATGAATATCACGCGCCTGAACATTTCCATCGCCATCGGTGATGGTGTTATCTGTACGCGGGGAAAGAGGCATTATCCGCTCTGATCGTTGCGATCACCATCCGTGATCTTGTTAATGGTCGTGCCCTCACCACCTGATTGGGTGTTATGTGACCCGTTGGTGATTGTGTTGCTGGTCTTTTTGGGACGTCGGGCAAAGGCCACCCAAACGCCGATCACCGCGATAATGACCCCTGCGATGACCCAGTAATCCATGCTGATGGTTGGCATCTTTGCGCCCCTCTCGTGTGTGTTTTGATCTACGCACTACTTTAGGGGGTGTGGGCGATGTGTAAAGACCGCAAATGCAAAACGCCCACCGGATGCGGCGGGCGTTTGTATTGTTCTGTGCTGTGCGCTTGTGTCTTAGCGACGTAGGCCCAGGCGTTTGATCAGGTCCTGATAGCGGGCCTCATCCTTGCCACGGGTATAGTCCAGCAGCTTGCGGCGCAGGGCCACCATTTTCAAAAGGCCACGGCGACCGTGGTTGTCTTTTTTATGGGTTTTGAAATGCTCTGTCAGTGTCG
>CAKMZE010000136.1:0-5242 GCA_929200295.1 uncultured Alphaproteobacteria bacterium | reverse complement strand
TTCTTCAGCAGTAATCGACATCGGGGTCTCCTTTGTGACTTAAGGGTGATGGCGCGATCCGGGATGTCGTCCAGAAAGGCCCGTGGAGGGGTGCATGCACCGGGTTGATCCGGTGCAGATGCGTGCATTTAGGCGAGATTCGCTGAAATGAAAAGCCTTTTATGCGGCTTTCGTATCAATCACGAGGCGCACCGTGCTCAGATCAATTGCAGGGGCGCCTGCAAAACAGGCCACGATCTCTTCATCGGCATAGATAAAGGTGGTGCCATCTTGCTCGTTCGTGGTGAGTGTTGGGATGCCCTCGGCCGGGTTATAGAGCACCTCGATCTTATCCTCGGATGGGTCGTAATCATCGACATGCGCATTGCTACCAATGCTAAGCACGAATATATCCGCGCCCTCACCACCGTTGAGATTATCGCCCGCGCCGCCGATCAGGGTGTCATCACCGATGCTGCCGTTGAGGAAATCCTGGATCAGGTCATCGCTGCCATCAAGCGTGTCATCACCTGCACCGCCATTGAGCGCGTCCATGCCCGTGCCGCCTGTGAGAGTGTCATCGCCAAAGCCACCCAAGAGGCGGTCATCGCCATCACCACCATTGAGGATATCGTTGCCGTCGCCACCGATCAGGTGGTCCTTGCCCATGCCGCCATCAAGGCTGTCATCGCCTTCTTTACCGAACAGCTCGTCATCGCCATCATCACCAAAGAGCGTGTCGTCACCGTAGCATCCATCGAGCTCATCATCGCCTGCGCCGCCCTCAATCCAGTCATTGCCATCGCCGCCATCGATCGTGTTCATGCCCGCGCCGCCAAGGATTTTGTCGTGAGTGTCGCCGCCTTCGTATTCATAGGCATTTGTTGAAATTGCCTCTTCCAGAGTTTGGGAGGGAAGATCTGTTTCCCCAGTATTCGAAAGCGTATCAGATGCTGGGTTATTAATGTCATCTGTCACACCGTCGTCAGACGAGATAAAGATAGCTGCCATAGCAGCCCCAAAGAGACCAAGAATCGCGAGCATTGTGTAAACTTTCGTTAACCGAGTCGCCCCCGACCCATGTCTTGAGATTATGTTTACTGGTTTTTTGGTTGGAAATCTTGGGAAAACGAGTCGAATGGTTATTAAGAGGTTAATATTAAAGCACGGGTTCCCAAGGCTGTGGTGTTTGCGCATAGGAGATATAAAGCGGGTGTTTGGGATGGCCTGCTTTGCTTAATCCCAATGTGTAGAGAGGCTTACCTGTGGAGAGAAAGTGCTTTGTCACTTCAACGTTTCTGTGAAGATGCGTGCCATGCACGCCCCAGGCACACAGGATCATATCTGCCCATTTTGCTCCCGTGATTAAAGCCATGTCGTTTTCGGGGCCGATAGGGTGTGGGGATTTTCGCATGATGGCGGGATTTGTTTCGCGTAATGCAAAGAGATTGACCACACGAAATGCGCCAAATTGCAAGGCACGGGCGCGTCGTTCGCAGCGTTCAACCGTTGGGTCATTGTGCTGTTCTGTGGCTTTCGAAGGGTTGAGCATCACATAAACCAACCGCTTGCCCGACGGGTTCCATGTGCGGGTGAGCGCATAGCGATAGGTTTCGCAGGTGGAGTATGCGGCGGATGAGAGCGTTTCGCCGGTTTGATGATGCCGCGTGATCATGAAAGGCCGCGCCAAGGGTTTTGGAAAAGGAGGATGGGTAAATTGCCCATCCTACAAGTCTTGGTCAGCGGCGGGTACAAAGACGCGGGAGGGGTGTAAATTGCCACCCATATAGCGCCCTACGGCGATGGCCTGCCCATTATGGGCGGCCCACGCCTCTGCGCCATAATCAAGTGCTGTTGCGCTGATCACCGGTGCGGGGTTTCCATTGCGTAGTTTTGCCACGCTGTCTTCGGGGCATGTCACAGTGGATAAATCTGAAAGCCCAACTTCTAGAGGTTGCAACCAGGTCATGAGTTCGGGCGTTTTGGCGAGGGCATCAACTTGCTCAAGGGTGATCCCATCTTGGGCGTCAAAGGGGCCAGACCAAATGCGGCGCAAGGAAACCACATGGCCATAACATCCAAGAGCCTGCCCCAAATCGCGCGCGATGGATCTGACATAACCGCCCTTTCCACAAGTCATTTCAAAGATCGCATGATCGGGGTCAGGGCGATCTATTAACAACAGCTCTTCGATCCAAAGCGGCCGGGCTGCGAGTGTCATATCCTCACCATCGCGGGCGCGCTTATATGCGCGCTCCCCATCGACCTTCACGGCTGAGAACTGCGGCGGCACTTGCATGATATCGCCAAGGAATACAGAGAGCGCGTCTTTGATTTGCGCATCATCTGGACGGCTGTCAGAGGTGGCGATTACTTCGCCTTCGGCGTCATCGGTGTTTGTCGCCTGGCCTAGGCGCACAGTGAATGAATAGGCTTTCATCGCATCGGTGATATAGGGCACGGTTTTTGTGGCCTCGCCTAATGCGATGGCGAGAACGCCCGTTGCCTCTGGGTCAAGCGTGCCTGCATGGCCCGCCTTTTTCGCGTCAAATGCCCAACGGACCTTGTTCACAACTGCGGTTGAGGTGAGGCCTGCTGGTTTATCAACGATCAACCAGCCTGAAATATCCTGCCCCTTACGTCTGCGTGCCATGTCGCGAAAACCCTTTAGAATAATATATCGCTGCCTGCTAGCCTTGTGGCTTGCGCGGGTCAATGGGGCTCATCGATCACTGCGATCAACGCACCCACACGAAAGCCTGCATCGGCACGTTGGATTTCGGGCATATAAAGCCGCGAGACCTTTCCATCAAAATAAAGCGCATTGGGCAAGGCGAGGTGATCGCGGAAAAGCCGCCCAAAGGTGTGGAAATTCACAACCTCATTTGAAATCGCAAAATAGGCAAAGCGCCCATCGGGTGACGTGCCGACCCCATTACGGATGTATTTTGATTGCCCATCAGGCAAGAGCCGTGGATGCAATTGGCCATCAATCACCAGCATGGGCCCTGATTGCGTCGCATCGCGGCATGCCGGGGCAAGGGCCCCATACTGTATGGTTTCATAAACATGCGCGCTTTGGGACGTGAGACAGAGCACACCATTGGGCAGCATTCCAAAATTTCCCGGCCCTGCGGATGTGACAAGTGCGGAATATGTTTCGCCACCCTCTTTATAGAGCCCTACTGGCGCGCGATCTGCATAAAACATGCCCGCGTTCATTGCGAAAAGCACGTCTTTTTCACCAAGCTCTGCTTGGAGGCTGAGAAAGCTCCCCATCACATCGCCGTTGCTGTCGCTATGAAACAGGCGCAAATCTTCTTGGGCGGCATCGACTTTGCATACTGTGAATGCGTGGTCGTCAAAGATGATGTCATCGCAGGTCACGCCGCGCGCTTGCGACGCAACCATCAAAAAGATGAACATGAGCCCGCGCATTATGCGGGTGTATTGTCGGGGTCTAAATCACGGCGCACAGCGTCACTGTTTAAAAGCGCACGGGTGGCATCCATTTGATCAAATGTTGCATCAATCTCAAACCGGATTTCAGGTGCAAACTTTTGGCTTCCGCCGCGGACAACCAAGTGCCGGATCTCATGGCGGTTGCGTCTAAGCACATCCAGCGCGAGATCCTGATCTTTGCCCCCCAAGGGCAGCACAAAAGCTGTGGCGATCCGCAGATCCGCGGACATGCGCACCTCACCCACTGTGATCGACATGCGGCCCAGGTCGGGATCATGCACATCGCCACGCTGAAGGATCTCTGACAAGCTCCGGCGAATTTTTTCGCCCACTTGCAGCATACGTTGGGTCGGCGCACGACCATTGCGAGAAGAGTTCTTTGCCATAAGGGGGATGTAGAGCGCTTTACTTGTTTTGCCAAGTCAACAGGTCGTGTGCGCAAGGATTTGTATGTGCGCCAATCTAGGGGTATTGAAAGCCCAAGATGAAATGAAAGGCTGCAGATAATGGCGAATATCCCGGGGATCGTAATCACTGGTGGGTCAGGGCGCATGGGGCAAATGCTGATCCGCCATGTGCATGAGGCCGAAACCTGCCAGCTTGCGGCGGTGCTTGTGCGGCCTGGGCATTCGTGGGTTGGGCAAGATGTGGGCGTGGCAATGGGTGGCGCTGAAATCGGTGTGATTGCAACAGATGATTCTGTCGCAGCCTTTGCCAAAGCGCAAGCGGTGATCGATTTTACCACACCTGATGCGACAGTGGCATTTGCGGGGCTCGCAGCGCAGGCGCGGGCTGTGCATGTGATCGGGACAACAGGCCTGACCCCGGATAACCTGACCAAGATCAACGCCGCCGCGCGCCATGCCGCAATCATCCGTGCCGGCAATATGTCGCTCGGTGTAAACCTGCTGACGCAATTGACGAAAAAGGTCGCGGCAGCGCTTGATGCGGACTTCGATATCGAAGTGATCGAAGCGCATCACCGGCACAAGGTCGATGCCCCATCGGGCACCGCATTGATGCTGGGTGAAGCCGCAGCAGAGGGGCGCGGTGTGAAACTGGATGATGTGCGCGATAGCGGGCGCGATGGCATCACAGGCGCGCGCAAGCCGGGGGACATCGGGTTCACCGCCATCCGTGGTGGCGATATCGTGGGTGAGCATGACGTGCTTTTTGCCGCGCCCGGCGAACGGATCACATTGCGCCATGTTGCAACAGACCGCAGTATCTTTGCGCGCGGTGCACTTAGGGCGGCTCTTTGGGGGCAGGATAAAGCACCGGGTGAATACGATATGCTTGATGTTTTGGGCCTCGCAGAAACGTAAACGTGTCAGCTTTGTTATAAACCGGTGATTATGATGCGCCGTATAAGGTGTGTGACATCATGAAGTGAGGTTTATAATGAAATGGGTTTATTTCACGCTTGTGGCTTTCTGTGCGCAACCCGCAATAGCACAAAGCTTTACTGCTCTGAGCGATGAAACCGCGTTTTTAGAGCGCGTCAATGGCAAGACATTGAGCAATAGGTTTTACGGCGTTGATATTTCTGTCCATGCGGATGGGACACTCTCAGGCACGGGGCTCGCTTGGGGGGTTTCAGGCACATGGGATTGGCAAGATGGGTATTTTTGCCGTGCAATGACATGGGGCGGCGACCCCATCCCTTATAATTGCCAATTGGTTGAGATTGCGGGCGAGAGGGTGCGCTTTACCTCTGATTTCGGTGCGGGCGATTCCGCAACATTTAAACTGCGCTAGATCATCCCTCATCATTCTTAGGTTTTGAAATATCCCGGGGGTC
>CAKMZE010000135.1:4316-6601 GCA_929200295.1 uncultured Alphaproteobacteria bacterium | reverse complement strand
CGCCGAGGCGTGGGAGCTGGCAATGACGTCAAAAACCACACCGCACGTGCTATGTCTTTCACGTCAAAACCTGCCCACTGTGCGCCTTGAGCACAAAACGAAAAACCTCACCTCGCAAGGCGCATATGTACTTGCCGACGCAGACGGCAAACGCCAGGTGATCCTCCTCGCCAGCGGGTCTGAGGTCTCGGTCGCCCTTGCTGCACGCGATCAACTGCAGGCCCAAGGCATCGGCACGCGCGTCGTCTCTGCCCCATGTCTAGAGCTGTTTGCCGCCCAAGATGAAAAGTACCGCAAACGCGTCTTACCCGCAGGCCCCGTGCGGATCGCAATCGAGGCCGGCGTCAGGCAAGGCTGGGATGCGCTTTTGCTGGGTGAACGCGGATCATCCAAAAAGGCTGCATTTGTTGGCATGACCGGTTTTGGCGCCTCCGCCCCTGCAGAAGAGCTATTTGAACAGTTTGGCATCACAGCCGAGAATGTCGCGACCCAAGCCAAAGCGCTCTTGGGCTAGGACCGCAGAATGAACTTCATCAGGAGAAGTGCAATAATACGCTATATTTTCTTAGGCCTTCTCCTGATTATTCAGGCCGCATGTGCCACGCAACCATCCGCGCCCATGTACACAACGGGGCGGTCTCCGGCACAGGCTGATCAGTTTGCGATCACGTTTCTCAATACGTTACAAGCGCGCTCATTTCGCGAAAAACGCGAACTCTGCGGCTATTTTGTCCAGCTGAGTGATGGGCGTATTATGGCGACCCCGCCCGTCCCCGGTGATCTTGCCAGCTGTGAACAAGCCGTTCCAGAAGCCGGGCAAGGTGTCTTTGCCAGTTACCACACCCATGGTGCATATGACGCCAATTACGACAATGAAGTCCCATCGGTCACAGACCTCAGAGCTGATTTTGAATTTGGCTTGAATGGCTATGTCAGCACCCCCGGTGGGCGTGTGTGGCGGATCACATATGAGACGCGCGGTGCGCATCAAGTTTGCGGTCAAGGCTGCGTTCTTGTCGATCCAAACTACCGCGCGGATCCACGCGATGTGATTGCACTGCGCTACAGCATGGCCGGATTACAGCGCCGTAACGGCCCACAATAGATTGCGCTAACAGTTAGCGCCAACACCAAAAACATGCCATGATAGCGCTCTCAGTTATCGCTAACATGCTGTTATTAATCGCTATATGCCTTGGCCACGCCATGATCCCTGTCTATACCTCATGAGAATACATGCAGGAGACAACAATGACCGTCACACTTGGCATAAACGGATTTGGCCGCATCGGGCGTTGCACATTAGCCCATATCACCGAGGCCGCGCGCAATGATGTACAAGTCGTCAAAATCAATGCCACAGGCCCGATTGAGACCAACGCCCATCTGTTGAAATACGACAGCATCCATGGCCGCTTTGGAAGCCCAGTCAAAGTCTCCGGACAAACGCTTGATTTGGGTCGGGGCCCGATTGATGTCATGTCGAGCTATGATCCAGATACGCTCGATTGGGGCGGCGTTGATGTGGTGCTTGAATGTACAGGCCAGTTCAATGACGGCACTCAGGCAGATGTACATTTACGCAATGGCGCAAAAAAGGTGCTGATTTCCGCCCCTGCAAAACATGTTGACCGCACCGTTGTCTACGGCGTCAACCACCGTGCGATGCAGACAGGCGAACGCCTTATCTCAAACGGCTCATGTACAACCAACTGCTTGGCGCCTCTTGCAAAGGTGCTCAACGATGCCATTGGCATCGAACGTGGGATTATGACGACGATCCATAGCTACACCGGTGATCAACCCACATTGGACCGCCGCCATAGTGATCTTTACCGCGCGCGCGCCGCCGCGATGGCGATGATCCCAACCTCAACAGGGGCTGCCAAAGCCTTGGGCGAGGTTCTGCCAGAACTTGCTGGCAAGCTCGATGGCACTGCAATGCGTGTCCCCACCCCTAATGTGTCGGCTGTTGATCTGACGTTCGAGGCGGGTAAGTCCGTCACCGTTGTCGAGGTCAATGCAATCGTCGCAGAGGCAGCACAGGGCTATATGGGCATGGTGATGGCCTATGATGACGAGGCAAAGGTCAGCATTGATTTCAATCACACCACGCAATCTTGCATTTTCGCGCCAGAGCAAACCAAGGTCGTTGGCGGCAAAACCATCCGGGTTCTTGCATGGTATGACAATGAATGGGGGTTCTCAGCCCGCATGGCCGACGTTGCCGCCGTCATGGGGCGCCTCAATTAACCCCATTCTTAGGTTTTGAAATATCCCGGGGG
>CAKMZE010000135.1:0-4306 GCA_929200295.1 uncultured Alphaproteobacteria bacterium | reverse complement strand
CCGCTTTTCTGAGCTGGAAGCTTTTCAAGATATAAATCAACGCCACACGCATTTCGAGCAGCGATAAAGACCGGCCTGAGCATAATCGCGGACCACTACCATAAGCAATCGCTACAGGACCGTTATGCACAGGGCATTGCGCCGCATTCTCCATCCAGCGCTCTGGCATAAAATCCTCGGCCTGTGAAAAATGATCATCGCGCAATGCGGCATCACGCACCAGTAAAAGAAAGATATCATCCTTTTGGAAATTGATATGCCCGATTTGACCATCCGATTTGGCCTGGGCTGAAATCATCGGCGCAACAGGCTTAAGCCGCGTTGTCTCTAAAATCACCGAAGAAATCAAAGTCCCGCGGTTCTTTAACGCTAACTCTAAAACATCCGGCGCTTGCGCAATTTCTTCATGCAACTTCTTCTGCAAGTCCTCATCATGCGTAATAAAGTGGACCGCCCAAGCCAGCGTCAATGCCACCGCATCCTCGCCCGCCAATAAGATCGAAAACAGATTTGCGAAAATATCATCATCAGAATGATGGGCGCCGCCTTCTTTTACATTTTCCAACAACATCGCTTCGAGCAGGTTTTTCGGCGGCAGATCAGGATCAATCTCTGCACGCGACGCCTCTATCCGTTCTTGAAACAATGCACGCACTTTGCGCAGATTTTTGTTCAAGCGCCTGTCCGCAAGAAACGGAAAGTATTTCCACAGCGGCGGTGCCGGCGAATTGATCCGTTTGTTAAAGATTGGGAAAATCTCATCAAGCTGATCTTGAATTGGGTTATCACCATCATCCAAAGTGTTGATATCATAACCAAATACAATTCTGGACATCAAATCGATTGTAAACGACTTAATCTCGCTTTTGACATCAACCGGTTCATCGGATGCAAACCGCTGCCAGCGATTGACCAACCGTTCGCCGACATCACAAATATGCGGCAGATACCCCTCAACTCGCGCTTGATCAAAAGCAACATTGGTGAGCGCCCGCTGCGTTTTCCAATGCGCCCCATCGGCTGTGAAAATACCATTAATGCCCATATGTGCCGCAGCTTGTTCCATAATACTGCGCCTGCGAAACACAGATGGGCGTTGTTTCAAAATCTCTCTGATCATCTCAGGATCAGAAATCACACCCCAGTTTGATCGCCCCACTTGCAACCGGTAGGCGGATCCAAATTCGCGCGCCCAGCCTTCTAATACGTGATGCAGCTCACCACGTTTGAGATCAACAATTGATCCAAGTATCGGCAGCCCCTTCGGCCCCTCTAACTGTGAAATATGCACCCTTAATCCCCCATAGGTATTACAAAAAGAGAATATGCCACTATAGCGGGATATTCTGCGTCAGCAAGCTATGCGTCACACTTGAGAAACCATTCAGCAAAATACCGCTTTGTTCTCCTGCGCACACAGGGTACACAACCTCATGTCAAATAAAGTACCCTTTGCAGTCTTTGCCTGTATCATTGGTTTTATCATCATCGACGTGCTGGTATTGCGCATAGGTGTTGTGCCATTTCTCTTTCGAAAACTGATCGAACTCATCGGCTTTATCGCTTTTTGGCGCTAATCTGACCTAATCACTTGGTTTGAGTGGTTGACCTTTCCGTAAAATTCGCAATGTTAGCGCCAACATTGGGTATCCCCCTCCCCACAAAACATGTTTGGAGAATACGAATGGCAGTCAAAGTCGCAATTAATGGTTTTGGTCGTATCGGCCGCAACGTTTTACGCGCAATCATCGAAAGCGGCCGCACTGACATCGAGGTGATCGCGATCAACGATCTTGGCCCGGTAGAAAGCAATGCACATTTACTGAGGTTCGATTCCATTCATGGGCGTTTCCCAGCAACGGTGACAACGACCGAAGACACGATTGATGTAGGCCGCGGCCCAATGCGCGTATCAGCGATCCGCAACCCCGCGGACCTCCCCTGGAGCGACGTTGATATTGTGATGGAATGCACAGGTATTTTTACCACAAAAGACGCCTGCCAAGCCCACCTCGACAATGGCGCCTCACGTGTTCTGATCTCAGCGCCAAGCAAAGATGCTGATAAAACGATTGTTTACGGCGTGAATGATGATCAGCTCACAAGCCAAGATATTGTCGTGTCAAACGCATCCTGCACGACAAACTGCCTGTCGCCCGTGGCAAAGGTGCTGCATGATGCCGTTGGCATCACCAAGGGCTTTATGACCACCGTGCATAGCTATACCGGCGATCAGCCAACCTTGGACACAATGCACAAGGATCTCTATCGCGCGCGCGCCGCGGCGCTGTCGATGATCCCAACGTCAACTGGGGCTGCAAAGGCCGTTGGCTTGGTATTGCCCGCGCTGAACGGCAAGCTTGACGGTGTCGCAATCCGCGTGCCCACCCCCAATGTCTCGGTCGTGGATCTCACATTCGAAGCCACCCGCACAACAACAGTCGATGAGATCAACGCCGCCATCATCGCCGCCGCAGATGGCCCTCTTAAGGGTGTTTTGGGCTACACAGACCTACCCATGGTCAGCTCAGATTTCAATCATGACCCGCATTCTTCGATTTTCCATCTCGACCAAACAAAGGTGCTTGATGGCAATATGGTCCGCATTCTAAGCTGGTATGACAATGAATGGGGCTTCTCAAACCGCATGGGTGATACGGCAGTTGCGATGGGCAAGCTTCTTTAAAAATTGCGCGGCTTAGCTCATTGATCTAAGCCGCGCATCAAGCTGCGTTTTTACCTTTTCAGGCACAAACTTTGCAACGTCTCCCTTGAGCCGCGCTATTTCTTTGACCAGTTTTGACGCAATCGCTTGGTTTTTGGCATCCGCCATCAAGAACACGGTTTCAATACTGTCATCAAGAGAACGGTTCATTCCAACCATTTGAAATTCATATTCAAAATCAGCAACCGCGCGCAGGCCACGCACAATCACACTTGCCCCTACATCCCGCGCACAATCGATCAACAGATTTTCAAACGGGTGCACAATCACCTCGCAGCCGACAGCCGCGCCTAATGGGACACATTCGGCTTTGACCATGGCCACACGTTCATCAAGACTAAACAAAGGCCCCTTGTCGCGATTAATCGCAACCCCAATCACCAAGCGATCAACCAAAGAGCAGGCACGCCTGATAATATCAATATGCCCATGGTGAACTGGATCAAACGTTCCCGGATAAAGGCCAATGCGCATCACGCCCTCCGCTTAATTATTGTGCATCTAAGCAATAGACATCTGACACAAATTGCAAGCGCTATCGCAAATGCGCCCCCATTCTTAGGTTTAGAAATATCCCGGGGGTCTGGGGGCTGGCCCCCAGGGGTGGGTGTTATGGATCATATGAACTGACAATTACACGGGATTAAGTGGTTTTATGTGGTTTTGTGTGAAAGCGTCGTGAAAACAATCGGATAGCACTAGAGTTGATGGTTTGGTGGCTCATATGGATGAAACACTTAGTTTGGCACAACTGAACTGATACGAAAGCGTGGATCATTACGATTGGCAATTCGATCTTCAAATTCAAGGGCCTTCAAGAGGTTTTCAAAAATGTTTCGAAGACCTTTAAAATATAGGTTTTGATATGTGTGAGCATAATCGAAACGATGATTGCTTTTGAAAACTGCACCGTGGTGAGTTCGGACAAAAGCGCCGCACTTTAGAGTTACTGCACTAATCGGTAATAAATCAATTAAAAGCAACGGCTTATTTCGCTCTGACCGAAGGGAGGCGTTTCAAAAAGTGCGGGTACGTTTTTTGAGCTATGCGGGCCACGTTCTTGCGGACCAAACCACTCTTCCGATCACTTCAAACTCTCCAAGATCGGTGGTCTTCAAAACCTCTGTAGGCTCATTCGGATTGTCGCTGTATAGCAGTACGGCGGTGTTCGTGGCGTCCCTTTCTGCACGTTTAACTTTCAGAGCATCGCCTTGCCGAACAGCAAATATGCTGTTGCGATTTGGCGGCAAGGTTTTGTCGCGGTGATCAATCATGACGACACCGCCGTCTGCCAATGTTGGCTCCATGCTTTTTCCACTGACGTGAACGATAGACGCATGAGCCGGATTAATGCCTGCACGATCTAGCCAAGCAGATTTAAAAGCGAGTTGATCTACCGCGATCTCTCGACCACCTATTCGACCATCGCCAGCAGCAAGCGCGATATCAAGCACGTCAATTTTGACGAAATCATCCTCGGCACTTTCAAGTTTGAAGTTGATGTGGTCGTCCGTGCCCAAGCGAAGAATGTCCCCGATCTCAACGCCAACAATTTGACAGAAATTCAGCAGAACTTCAAAC
>CAKMZE010000134.1:1704-6683 GCA_929200295.1 uncultured Alphaproteobacteria bacterium | reverse complement strand
TAGCAGTCAGAGCCGATCTCGGTGCGGGCGATCTCGTCAACGCCCGTAGCGCCGCGAAACAAAAACGTCCCGCAACGCACATGAAGATGCGTATCACCAGCAGACGCATCTGCCGTCTCAATCGCAACACCAACGGTCACAGCAGCTGCGGCTTCAAAGCCGGGCTTGGCGTAACCTGCATCAAGAACAACAAGTGCGCCCTTGTTGATTTTCGTATCGGCGGCGAGATCATAGGCGAAGATATCGCCGTCACGCATTTCAGTGTTGCGCTCTGCGGTGGTTGGCATGGGTCAGGTCCTTTGAATTGTTCCGGTCAGGGGTCAGGCATCAGTGGCCAGGCTGGGAAATCAGGTTTTATCGGCGGCAAGCTGCTTGGCGTAGTCTTCTTCAGACAAACCGAGCGTAGCGCACATTTGGCGATCTTCTTCGCTCAACCCCGAGGGATTGGTTGATTGGTCATCGAGGTTTGAGGGGTCAGTGATCTTGGGCAATGTTTCGGTCAGTTTCTTGACCTCGCCAAAACCACCCTCACTAGCCATCGCGAGGGCGACATAGTGATCTTTTGAAGCGGGCGCGATCTTGCCGTCGCTCACAGCACTGGCGATCATGGCTTCCACTTCGTCTTTGCGGGCAGCATCTTGCACCTCAGTCAGCTTACCTTCCGCAGCTTCGGCACGCGCCAGAACCTGGTCATAGTCAGCACGCGGCATGAATTCGGTGGTGGACGGTGTCGTTTTCGAGGCTTTCGCCGTTTCCAACTCGGTATCCTTGACGCTGATCGCGGTCAGGATTTGCTCTTCGGTCGCATTTTCAGGCAGGCCAAGCGCCGTGGCAATAGCATTCAACATAGGGGTATCTCCGGTTTTGGTCGCGCTAGCATGCGCGAGGGCTTTCATTTCGAAGGCGGGGCGGTTGACGAGCGCGACAGCATCCAACGCCACAACCTCTCCGCTTTTCTTGTTCACGCGAAACTCGGGGCTGACAAAACGCCACTCACGTTCCGCGATTTGTTTAGCCGCACGGACCGTCCAGGCGACGCGCGCCCAAATCTCGCCGTCGCGCACCTCAAGTTCCTCAATCCAGCCCGCAGCGGTTTGATCACCATTCCCTTCAGGAAAGAAGGATGAGAGATGATCATAATCAACAAGGATCGGCTTGGCATTGGACGCATGCTGTGCTGTCACAAAAGCCTTCGGATCGGTCATCTTGAAACTGCGACCATCTACCGTGGCCAGCTTAGGGCCCGCTGGGAAAATCTGTATCCACGCAGGTGCTGTTCTTTTGTCCGCGTCAGTAGTCACCTCAAACGCAAGAGCGCGTTCAAGATAATGCGTCTCACCACCTGCACGGGCTGCAAGATGGCGGACGTCGAGCGACAGGCAAGTCTGGGATGTCGATTGCGTATTCATGAGACATGATGTGCACCATGCGCAAATCCCTCGCATTGGTAGCATGTGCTACCAAACGGGGTGAATTGCCAGAATTCTACGCGATGTGGGGGATGTCTTCTGTCATACGCAGTCAGGATCGTTTTTGAAAGCCTTTTGAAAGCGTTTGAAGCGTCATAAGCATATTTCGGGCATGCTGGGTCCAGATTTGAAAGAAACCTATCTCACGGGGCGTCTGTGATGATCTGGTGTTTTGAGGGAAATTCGAGGCCGGAAGGTCACAACATCCTTCGCGAGATATACCCGGCTCTGTATGGCTCGGCCTCAGGAAAAGTGATAGCATAGATGCCACCGCAATTCAATCCATTGGGATATGGCGCGAGGTTTCGCCAAACTGCTCAGAACGGATGCGGCGAAAGCTCTTGAGATAAATCTCACGTCGATCTCGCGTGATGTGCAGGATTGCTGCCCATGGCTTTTCTTCGACCAAAAGCTGAAGGATAAATTCCTTGTTCGATGTTACATCCTCAAAAAGCCGCCCTTCTTCAACGATGCGCTGAACCAAGGCATAATCTTTGCTCTCTAACCCCATGCGTTTGGCGATCTGTTTGTGCGCATCTGCGTTGGAAAAGAGCACCGTGCGGGATTTTGAGCCGATCAGCTCCTGGATCCGATCAGGCAGGATGGCCACAGGTAAGGCCATGCGCCCGCGCTCGATGTTGGCAGCGCTGCGGTCAGATGCGCCGCGGTAAGGCAACTCGCCATGCGCCAAGGTGCGGAAGTGCTTTGACCCCACCAAATCCTGCACAGCCACACGGCGGCTGTTTGCAGGTAACACATCTAGCCGATCTGCCAGAAAACGGCGCAGGTTGGTGGCGCGCGTGGCACCGGGATTACTTTGCCAACCGGGATCAATCCCTTCCGGCACGTCAAATCGCTCACCTGTAACCTTGTTTGTCCAGGACCGTGTGACCACCTGTGGGCCAGACGCTTGCGGATCATAGCCAAGGCTTTCGGCCTCGCGCCGGGATATTTGGCGCACACGGCATTGGCAGAGCCAACCATTAGGCGGATAGTGCGTGGTCCAGAACGGATCATCCACCGGCAGGATGGTGCCAACCCAGTTCTGATGTTCAGGCCTGCGACGTTCGGCAACTGACAGCTCATAGATCAGATAGGGCAATCCGCGCTTGGTGCGCTGGATGCGTTCCCATTCGCCTGCAGCTCGTGCGGTGTTCACATTGGCCCAATAGATCGTGCGCAACCGCTTGAGCGACCCGAGCTGCACGAGCTGTTTGCCGTTCGGGCCATCCACGATTTGACGACCCCACCAGCCTTTGCGCCGCAGGATCGGTTCAAGGTCATCCACGAAATCTCCGTAGGAGCCGTATTTGGCAATCGCATCGCGCGTGGCACGGCGAACATCATTCAAGATATCAAAGCCTGCGGATTTAGCGACCGTAAAGGATGTGGCATGCTCATGCGGGGCGAATTCTCGCCAGTCAAACGTCGGCAGATTACCCTTGGCATCGAAATACCGTGTAACCTCTTCTGGCGCTTCGCTGAAAACAGGATCAGCCATCGATGTCGCCATCGCCACGGGCCTTCATCATCTGCGTTGCCAGACGGTCTGCCATCGCTTCAACATCTGGCGACACCTGATCAAGGTCCGCGAGAAACGCCTCATAGCTGTCAGCCGATTTGGCAGATGCCAGGATCATGGCAACCGTGGGGCCCATATCGGCTTCCCAATGCTCCAAAGCTTCCGAAACCAACGGATCTTCATCAGAGGCCGTCGCTGCGAGATGTGTCTCGCCACAAGACGGACAAGCATGGGGCAAACGATGCGCCCGTTCTGATCCAGGACTGGGCACTATATTAGGCGCGGCCGTCACTTGAGGTTCCAGAACCTGTTCGCCTTTATCGGGCACACGGAACCCCATACGCTTGTTTACATCTGCCGCTGAAACCCGCAGGCCAAGCGGAACCAATGTGCCAAGCGATTTGGTCAGCGCCTCGATGTCTTCGGGGTCTTCGACAGGGAAACTTACCGTGGGCGGCACATATTCCCAGCCCCAGTTCAAACCAACGAATGGCGCTATAAGCGCACGATTGATCGTGGTGCCCATCTGGCGGGCATCAGCGCGTTTGATATCGCCACGTACCTCATCATGGGTTTCTGATTGTGACCGGCTTGAGCCTTCGTCTGTCGTCATGGTCTGACCGATGATTGCCTTGGACATCTGCTTGTCCAAGTATTCCGTCATCGCCCCAAAGACGGCATTGCCCTGACCACCTTTAGCCTCGACAAAATCGATTTCCATACCTTTGGGAATGATTGCAGCCGCATCGGAACCCAGATCGCGCACGGCTCGTAAGAGAATGCGCTTTTCTTCGGCGCTGGCATTGTCGTCATAGCGACCAAGGCGCAGCGGCATGCCAAAGACTTCCAGAAACGCAGCCCAATCCTGAAGGGTATAAGCCTTCAGCATGAAGCACCACGCGGCAATCCGCGCGATGCCGCCGCGCACGGTCAGGCCAGATTTGAGTTTGGGGCGATGCACGATCCAGCCATATGGGTTCAGCTCAAGCCCGTCTTCATTGCCATCCTCGCGGATCCGCAATTCGCGCCCGGTGCGTTTGTCAAACTGGAAGTGCCGTGGATCGCGGTGGATATATTCTGATGGCGTCCAGCGATCAGCCCCAGTTTCCCAGATGGTTTCTACGGCGGAATAACCCTTGGCGATCCCGTCAAGAAGATCGTCCACCATATCTGCAAAATTTGGGGCTTGCATCAGATTTTCAACAGCTTCGGCAATCTCCTTATCCGTTGCGTCATCACTTGCCGGTGTGACGATCGGCTCGATCCCAGACACCGCCCGTTTGCGCTGCCCTAGCACTGAAGCATAGTGGCCATCACGCTCTTCCATCTCTTCTGCCAAGATCAGGAAGTCATGGTTGTCGCCTTCATTCGCAGATTTGAGAAGAGCTGCTAGCTTGCCCGGATCAAGGCCACCAGCAACACTATCGGTCCAGACAGACCGGACGCCAGTGCTTGTGGGTGGGGCTTGTTCCTCAGTCAGAGCCGCAAGCTGGAAAGGTTTTCCATCAGGACCCAGAACCGTGGATTTGCGCGTAGGTTGTTTGGCCATGTCTGATCCTCAATGTAAATGTGGGGCGGGTGGTCTTTGACACGCAGCCCAATGTGTGACGTGATCCAGTGTGGCGTATCCGCGGCCCTCATCATCCCAGATGCGCGGCTCATCATCGGGATAGTGATCTACCTCGCCAAACACCGCATAACCGCCAATGCAATCACTGCACCAAAAGAGCGCCTCGCCGCCAGAATAGGATTTGATGGGCTGCCAATCGACCATTACCAAAGCCCCCCAGATCGCCTAAAGTTTTCGTGGCTGTCCCTGCGGCGTTCTCCCCAGTCATCATCCTGATCAGGTTGATGCGCTGGGGTATATTCATAGGTGCTGACAGCTTGGCGGCTGGCAAACCAAGCAAGCGCCTCGGCAACAGCGCTATCCCCGTGGCGCGAAAATCCATCAGACCCTTTGAACCGAAAACCCTTTGGAACACGAA
>CAKMZE010000134.1:0-1694 GCA_929200295.1 uncultured Alphaproteobacteria bacterium | reverse complement strand
AACACGAATGATGCCATCAACGAATTGCAGCGACTGCATGTCCTGCAAGATATCATCGTGGCGCGGCAGGATGTTGGTGCCATCGGTGATCGACGCGATGAAGGGCGGCATTTCCTGCCGATACCATTCCTGAGAAAATGAAACTTCGATGATCTTTTCTCCATAGCGCTGCGCGGCAACCTCAGCCAAATACGACCCGTTGCCGGTGCTATCCACAGCACCTTTGGCAAACCGTGGAAGCCGATCTGCGATGTAAAAGAAAATCTCACGTTGTTGATCGAAAGGCACATTACGCAGCTCGACGGTCAGTTTGCCGCGCCGCACCAAATCATGCCCCATCTCTTTGATCACGATATCTGTGGCGTCGCCTGATCGGGCAAAGTCCTCACCAAGATAGTGTCGTTTGTCCGTATCAAGGGCTTTCAAAACTGGCTCAAGGTGCTTTCGACACCAATCAAGCGCTTCGGCTGTACGGAATGCGCCCGGCGCATTACGGAAATCATCGTCACAGGTCCAGCGTTCAAACGGAATGCCATCTTCCATGCAGGCTTCAATTTGCACACGGGTCAGCGCCGCACCTTCAGCCTCGGCCGGGATGGCGTCTAGTTCTTGGCGCATCGCAGCAATACGGGGCCCATATGATCCACGGATCAAATCCTGCCAGTCATCCTCGGCCTCTTGTGACCAATCCTTGCCTTTGATCAGGCACACCCGTTCGAAGAGGCCGTTGTCCACGGCCTTACTGAAGGGAATGTGGTGCACAGAAAACGGGTTCTTGCCGGCCTTGGCTTCCACGATCAATTCGTTGAATGGATTGAGCAGACCATTGTGTGTCGAGATCACGCGCACCTTGCCGCCCCAGATCAGCAAGGCGTTCACGGCATCGATGACCTCGCGCACGTCCTTGTGGAATGCCGCCTCATCAATCACGACAATCCCCTGAAGACCACGAATGTTAGCGGGGTTAGATGACAGGGCTTCAATGCGATAGCCGCTGGCAAACTTGATCCGAAAGGCAGAGATATTCTTGGTTGAGCCATCCGGTTGTTCATCTTCAAAAACGAACTCTTCGATCGTCGCCAGTTCCTTGGAAACAATCTTGGCGAAATGTGCCACATAGCCGATAAATTCACGGCCCTTGTCTTTGGTGTCGCCAATGTAGAACACGTTGTCGCCACCAGCTGACCGAGATGTCGCTGCGATGATCGTCGCATCCAGAGCTTCGGCAAAGGTGATCCCTGTACGCCGCCCTTTCTCAGCCAGTTTCAGATCGCTCTTGTCGGCAAGCCACTGCTGTTGGTGTGCCATGAGAATGCCATCTGCCAACGGATCAAGATCATCGGGGATCTCGCCGCCGCGGGTGAATGTCGCTGGCAAAGCATCAGGATCACGGCCCAGAACGGGTGGTCCAGCCTTCGTGGTTTCAGTGACGGTTGGGTCTGTCATGGATGTATCCCCATGAGCGCCTCTTCGATCGCACGTTTTTTGCAAGCCGTCCAAATCAAGTATTCCGCTCTGCGCCAGCGGTAATCTTTCCTCAGCCTGCGACGTATCATTGCAAGGCGTTTGCGCATAAACTTAGGCACAGCGGACCAATGTTTACCGCAAATCCACTCATCGTCACCGTAAAGCTTTTCGACGGCGATAGTGCGACGACAACCGGGACACAGGCAGGATGTGCGCTCGCTCACGAC
>CAKMZE010000133.1 GCA_929200295.1 uncultured Alphaproteobacteria bacterium | reverse complement strand
TGATCTACATCGCAGCAGCCATCATCAACTCGCGTTGAATCTCAACACGCCCTAGAAACTTGACTGTATTTCACGGATACGCATTAAAATGGGCGATCATTGTTTGAAAGACAAATGCGCGTATGGGGGGGCTTTCGAGGGTTAGCTCATGTGCTGCGTTTTCAATATGATGTAACGTGCCATTGGCCCAGCGTGTCATACGGTCTTTGATCGCGCGTGGGTCAACAACCACCTCTTGGTCGCCACAAAATGCCACTGTGGGCACGTCAGGTGAGGGCAGCCCAGAATGACGGCGCATTTCGCGTAATGCAGACCCAAGCCAATGCAGCGTGGGGCCACCCAAGGCCAGTTCTGGTTGTGCGGTCATCTGTTGTTTTAGGTGGTCCCACATCGCAGGGTCATGTGTGAGCGTATTGCCTGCGAACGGTTCTTTGACGATATAGTTTTCTGCGACCTGCGTAGGGGGGAGCCTATGCGCCTGACCCGTAGCACCTGCAACTGCGGTCATAACCCATGACACGGGGCGTAAAATCTCGGGTGAGAAACTGATCCCCCACATAGGTGCTGAAAAGCTGGCAGCTTTGACAGGCAGGTCTTGCATTAACGCCTCAAGCCCAATGCAGCCGCCCATAGAATGCGCCATCAGATAATAGGGCTCTGGTAAACCGAGCTCTTTGATATGGGAAAGAGCCGCATTTACATCCCTTTGGTAATCCGCAAACGCTCCCACATGGCCAAGCGCTGGGTTGTCGATAAGCCGGTCAGCGAGCCCCTGACCACGCCAATCAATCGCCACGCTCGCATATCCCGCGTCCTGAAATTGCTGTGCTGCAAGCCCGTATTTTTCGATATATTCGGTGCGCCCCGGGAAAATCAGCACAGTGCCTTTGGCAGCTTTGAGCGGCCAATGCGCGACGCGTATCTGCGTTTGGTCTGAGGTGATGACCCAATGCGCAGCACCGCCTTTTGGGCCATGGGCGATGTCATCGAAAAACGGGGCGATTTGCATCTGTTAGCCTATAACGCCGGCGAGCTTCATCGCCATGCCCATATCACCATCAACCGAGAGCTTACCTGTCATAAAGGCAGCTGTCGGGTTTTCTGACCCATCAAGGATACCCTTAAATGTCTCAGCCGAGGCTGAAAGCGTCACATCAGCCTCACCATCACCAGCACGTACGCCATCGCTATCAATGATAATGCTGCCCTCATCCGCGATGGTGAATTTTGCACATCCGTCAAAATCTTGGCCGTCCATTTTCGCAGTGAGCTGGCTCACGGCTTCGGAAATCACATCGCTCATCGTTTTATCCTTTGGATTACGGTCCTAAAACCGGCTGAAATAAGAATTGCCCTCTGGCGCTAGACGCAAAGGACGCTACAATCCTTTATATGGCAATGCGTTTCGAAATCTTCAAATATGTCCTTACGGCACTTTTTATCGCTGTTTCTTCTGTCGGTGTCGTTGCGGCCCAACAGAGCGAAGTTGATACGCTTTATCAAGAGCTATTTGATGCGGATGAAACAAGCCACATCGACATCTCAAACCGGATTGTCGCAAGGTGGGAGCGCAGTGGTTCGGCCGCGATGGATCTGTTGTTGCAGCGCGGTATTGCAGCCCTAGATGGGCGTGAATTTCATATTGCTGTTGAGCATTTTACAGCGCTGATAGATCACGCACCTGATTTTGCCGAAGGATATTATCATCGCGCCACGGTCTATTACGCCATGGGGTTGATGGGCCCCGCACTTGATGATTTGCGGCAGGCTTTGGTGCTAAACCCCCGTCATTTTGTCGCGATGCAATTTGTTGCACAGGTGATGGAAGAGTTAGGCCAGATCGATGCCGCCAAAGAGACGCTTGAGATCGTCTTGCAAATCTACCCTTTGAGCCCCATAGCCAATGCTGAGCTTGCGCGATTGGATTTAATTGCAAACGGTCAATCGCTCTAAGACGTTGTCCGGCTTTACGAGGCGTTGGGATTTCACATGCAAACCGGGCGGATCACCGCAGTTTTAGGGCCTACCAATACGGGCAAAACGCATTACGCGATTGAGCGTATGTTGTCTTATCGCACTGGGGTGATCGGGCTGCCTTTGCGGTTGCTCGCGCGCGAGGTCTATGACCGTATCGTTGCCTTGCGCGGCCCATCTGTCGTGGCGCTGGTCACAGGTGAAGAGCGCATTGTGCCTGAACGCGCGCAATATTGGGTTTGTACGGTTGAGGCCATGCCAGACGGCATGGGATGCGATTTTCTTGCTATCGATGAAATCCAGCTTTGTGCTGACCCAGAACGTGGCCATGTGTTTACGGATCGTTTGCTCCATGCGCGCGGGCTACATGAGACATTGTTTCTGGGTGCGGAAACGATGTGCAATGCGATTGCCGCACAAGTGCCAAAAGCGCAATTCATTCACCGCGAGCGGATGTCTGAGCTGACCTACGCAGGTTCGAAAAAGATAAGCCGTATGCCTGCGCGCGCGGCGATTGTCGGGTTTTCGGTTGAAAATTGCTATGCCATCGCAGAGCTGCTGCGCCGTACAAAAGGCGGCGCTGCGGTCGTGATGGGCGCGCTCAGCCCACGCACGCGCAATGCCCAAGTTGCCATGTATCAAAACGGTGAGGTGGATTATCTCGTTGCTACTGATGCGATCGGCATGGGGCTGAACCTTGATATTGACCACGTCGCCTTTTCTGCGCTCAGCAAATTCGATGGCCAGCGCATGCGTGTTCTCCACCCCGAGGAACTGGGCCAGATCGCAGGCCGCGCTGGGCGGCATATGAACAATGGCACATTCGGTGTGACAGGTGAGGCACCGACACTCGAAGACGAGGTCGTGCGCGCAATTGAGGCCCATCAGTTCCGCCCAGTGGACAAATTACAATGGCGTAACAGCGCGTTGCAATATGGCTCTGTTAAGCGTCTTTTATCCTGCCTTGAACAGCGCACAGATGATATGATGCTGATGCGCACCCGTGAAAATGATGATCTTGCAGCGCTCAAAGCGCTCTCGGATGATCCGTTGATTCTCGCGCGGGCAACAGACGGCCCCTCTGTGCGATTGCTCTGGGATGTTTGCCGCATCCCCGATTTCCGCGGTATCAGCCGCAGCGAACACGCGAGCCTTCTGAGCCAAATTTATACGGATCTCCATCAGGATGGGCATGTGAATGAAAGCTGGCTGGCGTTGCAAATTGCGCGTATTGATCGTGACGATGGCGATATCGATACGCTTTCAAAACGCTTGGCATATATTCGGACATGGACATATGTTGCGCAACGCAAAGGTTGGCTACGTGATGAAACCCATTGGCGTGGCCTGACAAGAGCGGTAGAAGATAAGTTATCAGACGCGCTTCACGGGGCGCTTACGCAAAGATTTGTGGATCGGCGGACATCAGTTTTGCTTCGCCGGCTCAACCAAAAGGAAAAGTTGTTGGCTGACGTAAATGAGAATGGCGAAGTAACTGTCGCAGGTGAGTTTGTAGGTAAAATGGAAGGGTTCCGCTTCCGTATGGATAAAACCGGGAGCCCGGATGAGGCCAAGACATTGCGGCAGGCCAGTATCGCAGCTTTGGTGCCGCATTGGCATTTGCTCGCTGATCGCTTTTATAACGCGCCAGACCCTGAGCTGGATTTCACCGAACAAGGTGGGTTGATGTGGGGCGAGCATGCGGTGGGTAAGCTCGTCGCGGGGGCTGATCCTTTGAAGCCAAGTGTCACAGCTTTTGTGGACGAAGAAGCCGGCACTGAGATTATTGAAAAAGTCCAACGCCGTTTGCAGCATTTCATGGACCGCAAAATCGCCGTAGCGTTTGAGCCGCTATTGAAATTGCAGGCCGATGAAACGCTGGCAGGGGATGCAAAAGGATTTGCGTATCGCTTGGTCGAAGGGTTTGGCGTGCTGCCCCGTGGTGAGGTTGCAGATGTCGTTAAAGCCTTAGATCAGGATATGCGCGGTGCATTGCGCAAACATGGTGTGCGGTTTGGGCAGTTCACCATTTTCATGCCGCTCCTGCTGAAGCCTGCAGCGACGCGGCTGCGTTTGGTGCTATGGTCACTGGCCAAAAGCCTGCTCGAGTTTCCTGAAAGCCCCCCGCCGGGTCTCGTGACAGTGCCCGCTCTCCAAGATATGCCCGCCGGGGATTTCTCAATGGCGGGTTACCGCGCTGCCGGAGAGCGTGCGATCCGCATTGATATGCTTGAGCGCCTCGCAGATATGCTGCGCGATCAGAACAGCCGTGGAGGGTTTGAAGCCAATCCCGATATGCTCTCAATCACTGGTATGACGCTTGACCAATTTGCCGATTTGATGGGCGGACTTGGCTATAAAGCCGAGAAAGCCACACGCGAAAAAGTCAAAGCTGCACCAGAGATAGCACCCTTTGATGCGCAAGAAAACGGTGCACAAGCGACTGAGGCACAGACAGAAGAAAACACTGAGATACAAGAGCCCGCAGCCCCAGAGCTTGAGACTTATTACACATTTACCTGGGGTGCGCGTGCGCCTCAGAAAAAGCCGCAGGGGCAAAAACCACGTGGCAAAGGCAAGCCCGCGGGCAAATCCAAATCAGGCGGCCCACGCGCGTCTCAGTCAAAGCCAAAACCTGAAAAGAAAATCGACCCAGATAATCCTTTCGCGGCAGCGCTTGCGGGGCTCATCAAAGAGTGAGCGAAAACACACGGGACACCATCCGGCTAGATAAATGGCTCTGGCATGCGCGGTTTTTTAAATCCCGCAGCCTTGCCGCTGGTGTGGTGTCTGGTGGAAAGGTGCGTGTTGATGGCACGGTGGCAAGCAAACCCGCGCGGGCTGTTGGGCCCGGGGCCGTGCTGACATTTGTTAAAGAGGGCGACACCCGTGTGGTGAAGATCCTGCAATGTGGTGTGCGCAGGGGGCCTGCGCCCGAGGCGCAGGCGCTTTATGAGGATTTGACCCCAGCAAAACCTGTGCCAAAGCCCGGCGCGCTGGCACAACCCACGCCGCGCTTTGAGGGTGGCGGACGTCCAACAAAGCGTGATCGCCGTCAGATGATGGCCCAACCCGATAAACACGGTGCGTTTGACCGGGATTGATCAAAGCGTGAACTCGGGCTTGAATGCCGCCGCAGACTGGCCTAGCAAGGCATCGGATCAGATACCGGAAAAGTACCCCCATGACTTATATTGTGAATGATAACTGTATCGCTTGTAAATACACCGATTGTGTAGAGGTCTGCCCAGTGGATTGCTTCTATGAGGGCGAAAACATGCTGGTCATTCACCCAGATGAATGCATCGATTGCGGGGTGTGCGAACCAGAATGTCCAGCTGACGCGATCCGCCCGGATACTGAGCCGGATATGGAAAAATGGGTCGAGTTCAATCGCAAATATTCTGAGATGTGGCCGGTGATCATTACCAAAAAAGATCCGCTGCCAAATGCCGAAGAGATGGACGGCAAAGAAGGTAAGATGGAGCTCTTTTCAGAAACAGCAGGCGAGGGCGGCTGATTCGCAACTTCAACGCGGCATTCTTTCTATCCCTTTCATTATAAGAGCGAATAGGTCGCTATGTGACACTTTCACCCGATGCAAATTTGTGGTATGATAAATGTAATGTTGCGTAAGATCTAATATGATTATCGATGTGATGAGACCCGATAAAGGCTGTCCTGCCTGATCGGGTTTTTTGTCGTGCTGGTTCAATTTTGCGCCAATGAGAGGATTATTATGAGCAAGAAAAAGTTAGATTTCAGCCCGAATGACTTTGTCGTTTACCCCGCGCATGGGGTTGGAAAAGTTGTTTCAGTTGAAAAGCAAGAAGTGGCTGGGTTCGATCTCGAGCTTTTTGTCATTTCATTTGAAAAAGACAAAATGACCCTGCGTGTCCCCACACATAAAGCGACAGAGGTTGGCATGCGCGCGCTTGCGACCCCTGATATCGTGGCCCATGCGATGAAAACGCTACGAGGGAAAGCCAAAGTCAAAAAAGCGATGTGGTCGCGCCGGGCGCAGGAATATGAGCAAAAGATCAATTCAGGTGATCTGATTGCCATCGCAGAAGTGGTGCGCGATCTGCACCGCAAAGATGACCAGCGCGAACAAAGTTATTCTGAACGTCAGCTTTATGAAGCGGCATTAGAACGTCTCACACGAGAAATCGCAGCTGTGGCTGGCAATGATGAGGTTGCCGCCGGAGAAGAGATCGCCTCGGTTCTGGTTTCACGCGCGGCATAACCATCTGGCACGCAAAACATTTCTTAGGTTTTGAAATATCCCGGGGGTCTGGGGGCTGGCCCCCAGGGGTGGTTTGTCTGGGGGCTGCCCCCCCAAGGATGCCACAAGGGTCGCGACCGTTCCAAAATAGAAAAAGTCACGCCCAAAGAGGGCGTGGCTTTTGCATGATGTTTTGATTTTTCATCCGAAAAATCGGATTGGCACGCAAAAGCGATGTTGTGATTATAATGCCCGCCAGCCGATATCGTTGCGATAGAACCCTTCTGGCCAGGTGATCGTGGCAATCATGTCATAGGCTTGTGACTGAGCACTTTGTAAGCTGTCAGCGCGGGCGGTCACAGCCAGTACCCGACCACCTGATGCCGTCACATTCCCGCCCACAAGCGCGGTGCCCGCATGAAACGTCATATGACCACTGTCTTGTTGTAAATCATTAAGCCCACTGATTTCACTGCCTTTCTCATATGCGCCGGGATAGCCATTGGCGGCATATACGACAGTGAGCGCATGGTCTTCGGCCCAACTGACGCGCATATCAGCGAGCGAGCGTTCAGCACAGGCGAGCAAGAGATCTAAGGCTTGCCCACCAAGCCGCATCATCAGGCATTGG
>CAKMZE010000132.1 GCA_929200295.1 uncultured Alphaproteobacteria bacterium | reverse complement strand
CACGTTTATCTTCTAAACTTACAACACAAGCGCCCACGCTTTGCCCCGATACGCAAAGCGTGAGCGCTTGTGTTTGTGTCCCGATGTGCAAAGGATTACGGTGTCTGTTAGGCACCCCTTAAGATGCAGGACGGGACATGATGATGGATTGGCTCAGCGACGCGCAGGCTGCATATGTCACATTGGCTGTGGTCGCTGTGATGTTCATCATGTTCCTACGCGAGGTTTATCCCACCGAAGTCGTGGCCCTCATCGGTATGTCAGCGCTTTTGGTCACCGGTGTTTTGCCCTATGGGGATGCGGTTGCGGTTTTCGCGAACCCCGCCCCTTGGACCATTGCGGCGATGTTTATTATCGTGGGGGCTTTGGTGCGCACGGGGGCGCTCAATGCGCTGATCCATCTGGTTGAGGCGCAGGCGGCGGTGAGCCCCGCGCGCGCCATCGGTGGGGCGCTCGTCTTTGTGGCCTTTGCCAGTGCCATTATGAACAACACGCCGCTGGTTGTTGTGATGATCCCGGTTTTTATCCAGCTTGCGCGTAGCTTGGGCACGTCGGCATCCAAACTGCTAATCCCGCTAAGCTATGCGGCGATTGTTGGGGGCACGATGACGCTTCTAGGGACCTCGACCAATTTGCTTGTAGATGGGGTTGCGCGTGCGCAGGGGCTTGCGCCGTTTTCGATCCTTGAGATCACGCCGATTGGGCTTGTCGTGGTTGGTTGGACCTTTGCCTATCTCTATCTCTTTGGGAACAAGCTTCTGCCTGAGCGCACATCACTCGGGGCGATGCTATCGGATCGCTCTAAGATGCGGTTCTTTTCTGAGGCGGTGATCCCACCCGATAGCAACCTGATCGGCAGGCAGGCCACAGGTGTGCGGCTCTTTCAACGCGAGGGGGTGCGTTTGATCGATATCGTGCGTGGCGATACGTCACTGCGGCGCAATATGGCGGATGTGATCTTGCAGGTCGGTGACCGGGTGATTTTGCGCACCGCGATGACCGAGCTGTTGTCGTTGCAAGCCACGCCCGAGCTGCGCCGGGTCGATCAAGTATCGGCTGTAGAAACCACCACGGTTGAGGTGCTGATTACGCCCAATTGTAAAATGGTTGATCGCAGCCTTGGCAGCCTGCGTTTGCGGCGGCGCTATGCGGTTTATACCCTCGCGGTGCATAGGCGCGACGTGAATATCGACAAGCAGATGGATGATATCGTGGTCAAGGTCGGTGATACGCTGCTGCTTGAGGGTGCACCAGAGGATATCCAGCGTCTGTCCAATGACATGAACCTTGGCGATGTGTCCCGCCCGTCTGAGCGTGCCTTTCGCCGGACAAAGGCACCGTTGGCGCTGACTGTGCTCTTGGGTGTTGTCATCTTGGCGGCGCTTAATACGGCACCGATCTTGCTCTTGGCGATGGTGGGCGTGACGGTGGTATTGATGACCGGCTGCATTGATGCAGACGAGGCCTTTGCGCAAGTGGACGGGCGGCTATTGGCGTTGATCTTTGCGATGTTGGGCATTGGCAGTGCCTTGCAATCTTCGGGCGCTGTGGCTCTGATTGCAGGCGCGATTGCGCCCTTTATGCAAAGCATGCCGCCGTTTTTTGTGATCCTCGTGGTGTATTTACTGGCGAGCGTTCTGACCGAGCTGGTGAGCAATAATGCCGTTGCCGTGGTGATGACACCCATTGCCATCGGCTTGGCCGTCTCGCTTGGGTTTGATCCGCGCCCCCTTGTTGTGGCGGTGATGATCGCGGCGAGCGCTAGCTTTGCCACGCCTATCGGGTATCAGACCAATACGCTGATCTATGGGCCGGGGGGGTATAAATTCGCCGATTTTCTTAAAATCGGCATTCCGCTCAACCTTTCTCTTGCGCCCTTAGTGTCTTTCGTGATCCCTCTGGTCTGGCCTCTCTAGATGTGATGTCTTATAGAGTGGCTTGATCAAACGACGCGTAGACGAGGTTTCTTATGGCTGGCCACTCCAAATGGGCGAATATCCAACACCGTAAAGGCCGTCAGGATAAAATCCGGGCAAAGCTGTTTTCCAAGATTTCAAAGGAAATTACAGTTGCAGCAAAGATGGGCGATCCTGACCCAGATAAAAACCCGCGTCTGCGCTTGGCGGTAAAGGAAGCAAAGTCAAACTCTGTGCCCAAAGATGTGATCGACCGCGCGATTAAGAAATCGCAAGCGGGCGATGGCGATAATTACGATGAGATCCGCTATGAAGGATACGGGCCCAATGGTGTTGCGGTGATCGTTGAGGCGATGACCGACAATCGCAATCGCACAGCCTCGACCGTGCGTTCAACCTTTACCAAGAACGGCGGGAACCTTGGTGAAACAGGGTCGGTTGGATTTATGTTCGACCGCAAAGGCGTGGTGAGCTATGCCATCTCTGCTGGGGATGCAGACACAGTGATGATGGCTGCGATTGAGGCCGGTGCCGAGGATGTTGAAAGCGATGAAGATGGCCATGCCATCTATTGCGCTGATACAGATTTGCACGAGGTTGCCAATGCCTTGGAAAATGAGCTTGGCGAAAGCGAAAGCGCAAAGCTGATTTGGAAGCCAACCACCACATCCGAGCTTGATCTCGAAGGGCTGACGAAACTGATGAAGCTCGTTGATGCGCTCGAAGATGATGACGATGTGCAATCGGTCACCACAAACTTTGAAGCCTCCGATGACGTCATGACGGCATTCGGGGAGAGCTAAGCGCGCAACCAGCCGTGTGGCCTTTCAACAAAGACCGAGCATTCTGATCCTTGCTATTTGCTGGCCGTGCTGCCACCGATAGCGCATGCGGTTTTCTCAAATTCAGCTTGGCATCTTTTGGATGTTTGTAACGGGCCTCAATTTTGTGGCTGTGACAGCGATTGTAAAGCACATCGGATCCGATGTGCCTGCCGCACAGGCGGCGTTTCTGCGGTACTTGCTTGGGCTTGTGTTTCTTATCCCGATGATCCGGCCAATACTTGCGGCTCGGCTATCACGGCAGCAGATCTGGCTCTTTACGGTGCGCGGGGCTGTGCATACGGGGGCTGTGATCTTATGGTTCTACGCGATGGCGCGCATTCCCATCGCGGAAGTGACCGCGATGAATTATCTCTCTCCGGTTTATGTCACATTGGGGGCTGCGCTCTTTCTGGGGGAGCGTTTGCCAGTGCGCAGATTGATCGCTGTGCTTGTGGCCCTGATTGGCGCGATGATCATTTTACGTCCGGGCATTAAGACGGTTGAGCCGGGGCATCTGGCGATGCTTTTGACGGCTGTGTTCTTTGCAATGGGCTATCTGATCGCGAAACGGTTATCGGGCGAGCTGTCACCAGCGGTTGTTGTTGGGATGCTCTCGGTGACGGTCACAATCGGGTTGGCGCCCTTTGCCGCCGTCGTTTGGATCACGCCCACGCTTGCACAGTTGGGCTGGCTGTTTCTTGTGGCCTGCTTTGCCACGGCGGGGCATTATACGATGACCATGGCCTTTGCTGCAGCGCCCTTGACGGTTACGCAACCGGTGACGTTTCTTCAGCTTGTCTGGGCTGTGCTGCTTGGCTGGGTCATCTTTGACGAGGCCGTTGATATCTGGGTGATCGTGGGTGGTTTGATCATCATGGGTGCTGTGAGCTTTATCACCTGGCGCGAGGCCGTTGCCCGCCGTGCTGTACGCTCACTTGGGGTGATGACAAAGACCTGATATTTTTATTGATTGACCAGTCAATTAAAACTGGTCTACCCTTTGCGCAAAGCTGCCAGAGGATATGATGCCCAAAGTCGGAATGGAACCAAAACGCCGCGCGGCCTTGGTCGAGGCCACGATTGCCGAGATCGGGGCGGCAGGCTCGCTTGATGTGACGGTCAGCCAGATCGCACGGCGCGCGGGCATGTCCTCGGCCTTGGCGCATCATTATTTTGGTGGGAAAGATCAGATTTTCGTCGCGGCCATGCGGCAGATATTGCGTGATTATAGCGCAGAAGTCCGCGCTGAGCTTGCGACAGCTGCAACGCCCTATGATCGGGCTGCCGCAATCTTACGCGCCAATTTTTCACAAGATTGTTTTGCGCCTTCTGCGGTCAGCGCGTGGATGACGTTTTATGCTCAAGCGCAAACCAACCCAGAGGCAATGCGCCTCTTGCGTCTTTATCAGCGCCGGTTGCGTAGCAATCTTACCCATGCATTGCGTGATCTGACACCAAAACCCAAAGCGGGCGCAGAAATGCTCGCGGCATTAATCGACGGGCTTTATATTCGGGCGGCTCTAACGGCCCCCGATGCAGATCCACTGGGCCAAGCAATGACCCTGCTTTCTATTTTGACCGAGGCACCCCATGACCAAGCCTAATATTCTCATCATTATGGTGGACCAATTGAACGGGACATTGTTCCCTGATGGCCCGGCACCCTGGCTGCATGCGCCGCATTTGAAAAAGCTCGCCGCGCGGTCAACACGGTTTGCAAATGCCTATACGGCCTCGCCGCTGTGCGCGCCGGGGCGGGCGTCTTTTATGACGGGGCAATTGCCGTCGCGCACGGGCGTTTATGATAATGCTGCTGAATTTGCATCAAGCCTGCCAACTTATGCGCATCATCTGCGGCGTGCGGGGTATCAGACGTGCCTGTCGGGCAAGATGCACTTTGTCGGCCCTGACCAACTGCACGGGTTCGAAGAACGCCTGACCACTGATATTTACCCTCCTGATTTCGGCTGGACGCCAGATTACCGCAAACCCGGTGAGCGGATCGACTGGTGGTATCACAACATGGGCAGTGTCACAGGCGCGGGTGTTGCTGAGATCAGCAACCAGATGGAATATGATGATGAGGTCGCCTATCACGCGACCCAGAAACTATATGATTTGTCGCGTGGCCATGACGCGCGGCCTTGGTGTTTGACCGTCAGCTTTACACATCCGCATGACCCTTATGTGGCGCGGAAGAAATATTGGGACCTTTATGAGGACTGCGCGCATCTTATGCCGGATGTGGGGCCGATCCCATATGCAGAGCAGGACGCGCATTCGCAGCGCATATTAGATGCCAATGATCGTGATAATTTCAATATCACAGACGAGATGGTCCAACGCGCGCGCCGGGCTTATTTCGCGAATATCTCATACTTGGATGATAAGATTGGTGATCTTTTGCAAACGCTTGAAGACACGCGCCAAGAGGCTGTGATCATGTTTGTCGCAGATCACGGGGATATGCTGGGTGAGCGCGGTCTTTGGTTCAAAATGTCCTTTTATGAGGGCTCAGCGCGTGTGCCGTTGATGATTGCAGCCCCGCAAATGCAGCCGGGGCTGGTGAGCGATCCGGTGTCAAATATCGATGTCTGCCCGACGCTTTGTGATCTCGCCGGTGTTGATATGAGCGCGGTTATGCCGTGGACGAGCGGTGAGAGTGTCGTGCCCCTCGGTCAAGGAGTGAAACGCCAGTCGGCTGTGGCAATGGAATACGCGGCCGAGGCTTCATATGCGCCGATGGTGTCGCTGCGCAGCGACAAATGGAAATTCAACATGTGCGCGCTCGACCCTGATCAATTGTTTGATTTGGAGAGCGACCCACATGAGTTGGTCAACCTTGCAGATGACCCTGCGCATCAAGAGGTCTTGCATGATTTCAAAGCCCAGGCCGCAACCCGCTGGGATCTGGCGCGATTTGATGCTGATGTGCGTCATTCACAAGCGGGGCGCTGGGTTGTCTATGAAGCACTGCGCAATGGCGCATATTTCCCATGGGACTATCAGCCGCTGCAAAAAGCATCCGATCGCTACATGAGAAACCATATGGATCTCAATGTGCTTGAAGAAAACCAACGTTTCCCACGAGGTGAGTAAGCCTCTTTTTCTGATCTTATAAACGCCCGCTTGCGGCATGAAAGTAAAAGCCATGACATACGCCAATCAGCCCCCAGCGAGCCATTTTATCGATGGCCAATATGTAGAAGACACCAAGGGCGATGTAATCGATGTGATCTACCCCGCCACAGGCGAGGTGATCGCGACATTGCATGCCGCCACGCCTGAAATTATCGCGCAAGCCGTTAATGCAGCGGCGCGTGCGCAAAAAATATGGGCGGCGATGACGGGTACAGAGCGGGGCCGCGTTCTGCGCCGTGCAGCTGACATTATGCGCGAACGCAACCATGCGCTTTCGGTGCTTGAGACCTATGACACTGGGAAACCTTACCAAGAAACATCCGTGGTGGATGCCACTTCGGGTGCGGATGCATTGGAATATTTTGGCGGTTTGGCGGCGACGTTGACGGGCGAGCATATCCAACTGGGTGCAGATTTTGTGTACACGCGGCGCGAACCACTGGGGGTTTGTGTGGGGATCGGTGCTTGGAATTATCCCACGCAAATCGCTTGTTGGAAGGGTGCGCCTGCATTGGCCTGTGGCAATGCGATGGTGTTTAAACCATCTGAAACAACGCCGCTTTGTGCGTTGAAAGTGGCCGAGATCCTTGTTGAAGCAGGCGCGCCTGCGGGTGTTTATAATGTCATTCAAGGCTACGGTGCTGTGGGGGCGTCGCTGATTGCGGACCCAACTGTAGCAAAGGTGTCGTTAACAGGCTCCGTGCCCACGGGGCGCAAGGTTTATGCCGCCGCAGCTGAGGGCATCCGGCATGTGACGATGGAGCTTGGGGGTAAATCACCCTTGGTCATTTTTGATGATGCCGATCTTGAAAACGCGGTGTCTGGTGCGATTTTGGCGAATTTTTATTCGACGGGGCAGGTTTGTTCAAACGGGACACGCGTGTTTGTGCAAAAGGGCATCAAAGAGGCGTTTATCAATCGTCTTAAGGAGCGGCTGGATGCAGGCGTCGTGATGGGGGATCCGCTGGATCCCGAGACGAACTTCGGCCCGATGGCCTCTGCGCGGCAACGTGACATTGTGGCGGGTTATATTGAAAAAGGCACCGCAGAG
>CAKMZE010000131.1:4935-7040 GCA_929200295.1 uncultured Alphaproteobacteria bacterium | reverse complement strand
GGTGCCACCTTTGCTGGCATTAAGAGCTGGCTAAATACATCAAGCCGCGCGCGATCCACAGGGTAAGTGATCAATGTTTCATCGCGAAAATCCTCTGCCTCAATAGCAGGTTTCGCAGCCAAAGGATGCGCCGCTGCCGCCACGAACACAGGCGCGTAATCAAAGAGCGGTGTAAAAGTGACATCATCTATCTGTTCGGGGTCAGAGCTGATGACCAGATCAACATTTTCTTTGCGCAAAGCAGGCAGCGCGTCAAAGGCAAGGCCCGGCTTAATATCGATATCGACATCGGGCCAGGCCTTGCGAAACGCCTCAAGCACCGGAAAGAGCCACTCAAAACAGGCATGGCATTCAATCGCGATATGCAGCCGCCCTGACTTGCCTGCTACCAATCCTTCAAACTCAGATTGCAACGTCGCGATCCGCGGCAAGATATCCTCTGCCGCTGATAGGATTTTCATCCCCGCAGATGAGAGCCGCAGAGGCTTTGACCGCCGCACGAATAGATCAACACCCGCCTGATCCTCAATCCCTTTGATCTGATGCGACAAGGCAGATTGCGTGATGTTTAATGATTGCGCTGCCGCAGCAAGGCTGCCGCAATCGTGGATCGCTTTGATGGTGCGCAGATGGCGGAATTCAATATGCATACAAAATATGCTCACTATTATTTTGAATATTATGAAATTGTCTCATGTTAATTTCTTGCGCACAAGACCCTATCGACACAGGAGAGACAGACATGACACAGCCGCGCATTTCATTTGAATTTTTCCCACCCAAATCAATTTCAGCAGCATTTCAGCTGTCCGAGTGTCTTCAAACATTGACGCCGCTAGATCCTGCTTTTGTCTCAGTCACCTATGGTGCAGGCGGGACAAGCCACAAGCAAACACACGAAACCGCGCAATTGCTACACCAGCAAAAATCGCTCAACGTTGCCGCCCATTTGACCTGTGTCAACGCATCTACCGCAGAAACCCGTGCCGTTGCGCATGGCTATGCAGGTGCTGGGATCACGCAGATCGTGGCATTGCGCGGTGATCCACCGCAACGCAAGGCGCGCTTTCACCCCCACCCAGATGGCTATGCGTCGTCTGTTGCGCTTATCGAGGATCTTGCAAAGATGGCGCAGTTTCACATCCATGTTGCCGCCTACCCAGAGCCACATCCTGAGGCCACAGATATGCAGGCTGGCATAGCCTATCTCAAACGCAAAATTGCGGCCGGGGCGACATCAGCTATCACGCAGTTCTTTTTTGAGGCTGAAACATTTTTACGCTTCCGCGATGCCTGCGAGAAAGCCGGGGTCGATATTCCCATTATTCCCGGTATCTTGCCTATCGCAAACTGGAACCGCACCGTCAGCCTTGCAAACTATTGCGGCGCATCAATCCCACAGGTCGTGGCAGACGCATTTAGAAATGTCCGCGACGATCAGCAAGCAACCTTACTCGCGACGGCAATTGCGACAGAGACCTGTGATCAGCTGATCAATGAAGGAGTGGAGAATTTGCATTTCTATACGCTTAATCGCGCGTATCTCACGCAATCTATCTGTACAGCTCTCGGTTATAGGGCCTGTGAAAAACTACGCAGCGTCGCATAAACGCTCACCCTTCTGAGCGCGTTTCGTCCGTGTCTCGCCCTGCGAGCATCTCAACCTGATCAATAAAGCTCGCTGTGAATGATCGTTTGTAGCTTTGGACATTCACCGTTTCATGTAACCGCTCAGAGCCATCCATCCCCACCAAGCGCCGCCTGCGCGACCAAAAGATCTTGGCCCATCCGCGCCATGAGCCAATCGACGGGGCCGCAACATCTTGCGGAAACCGCCCGCGCCAATCTTTTGGCAATGGCAAATCGCAGCTTTCGAGTTTGGACAGCATCCAGACCAGTGGAATATTGGCCAGCGGGCGACACGCCGTTTTCTCTCCGACCTGCCCGCCGATATCGCCATGACTACCGCGGAACCAAACTTGCTCCATCGTGCCGGACCACCCCGCAGGATATTGCCAGAGCACTGGGGTATAAGCCTCGCGCGTTTCATCAAGCGCTAACGCATGAAACCCATGGCGCACATGCGGGCCCAGGCTATGGTCATG
>CAKMZE010000131.1:0-4925 GCA_929200295.1 uncultured Alphaproteobacteria bacterium | reverse complement strand
CCGCAGACCCAATGCCTTGACCGTATCCCAAACCGCAACCGCCTCAATCTCAACATGTGCATGACAATGGGCTTCGCGGAACTTTTGCGCGCTCATGCTTTGCCCGCCTGTGCGGTAATGCCGGTAGGCATTCGTAATCGCGCGGGTCGTGGCAAGGTCTGATTTCACCAACCCCACCTTATCAATCACACCCGCCAGCGAGCGCACAGCGTAAGCACCGCGCGAATACCCAATCAAAATAATCTGATCGCCCGGATGATAACGCGATGCCACAACACCATATGCGCGCTGAATTTGGCGATTAATCCCCTTGCCCGTCACAACATCCCATGTGCCACGCCAATCGCGCCATTGAATGCCCGCCTCGTAGTAAACGGTGAGGTTGCTACGCTTTCCAGCTTCGCGCAGCAGTTTCAGCGTGAGCCCAGCGTTCGTCTCATACCCGGGCTTGAGTGACGACATTGTGCCATCAAGAATAATCACATGTGTGGCAGCACCGCGCTCTCTGGCGCGTGCGTCCTCGGTGCGCGCACCGCGCCCAAAGAGATTAAAGACCCAATCTTGCAGTTGCACCTGCTCGCCTCACACTTCTGACCCTCATCTATATACGCAGAGGGTAAACGGCACCTCAATATGGCGCGCCGAGAAATATTGCGCCCATACAAGTTATGAAAGGCAGTACATCATAAGAATACGACACGTATGCAGGTCGCAAAAAGACGCGACAGGTCAAACCTGTATGAGCAAATTTATTCTGCGAAATGCGGCGAAAGGCTATTTTCATGACAACACTAACTGCGCAGCAGCAACAAAACTATTGGGATGATGGCTATTTGTTCCCATTACCTGTCATGTCCGCAGATGAGGCCGCAACATTACGGTCACGTCTTGAGGCGCTCGAGGCGAAATGGCTCGACAATGGGCTTCCGCTGCCCTTGAACACCTACAAACGGATCAATGCACAGGTTGTCATGCCCCTTGCCCAGGAGATCGGCACACATCAAGCGATTTTAGATGCCGTCGCGGGCGTTCTTGGGCCCAATGTGATGCTTTATTCGGTTGAGTTCTTGATCAAAGAGCCACGCACCAAGGCCGTTGTGACCATGCATCAGGATCTCACTTATTGGGGCATGGGCGAGATTGATGGGCTGACCACCGCTTGGCTCGCTCTTTCGCCAGCAACCCGCGACAGCGGGTGCATGGATGTGGTCCGTGGCAGCCACAAAAATGCAATCCTCCCGCATGAGGATACGTTTGACAAAGACAACCTTTTGTCACGCGGCCAAGAGATTAAGGTTGAAGTAGCTGAGGATGATAAAACCGCTCTTACCCTCAAGCCCGGCGAAATCAGTCTGCACCATGGGCTGACAATTCATGGCTCTGGGCCGAATGTGTCTGATGACCGCCGCATCGGTGTTGTGTTGCGTTATGTGCGTCCAGAGATTAAAAAATCAGGTGGCGAGCGGGATTATGCCCATCTTGCATGCGGTGAGGACAGCCATAACAATTGGGAACCCTATCCCATCCCTGAGGCCGATTTCACGCCTGAAGCGCTGGCGGTTTATGACGGCATTCGGAATTTGCAAACCAGTGTGATGATGAAAGGCGCACGCCAAGCCAGCAGCTTTTATGACAAACCTACATCATAACATCTGACGCAGTAGACGCGGCAAATTACACTTCCCTCTTTTCGCAGCGCCATGCATTCGCTAAGACGCGTCCTAACGACAAAAGGACCGTAGATCATGGCGATGGATAAGACATTTGATGCCCAAAGCGCAGAAGCGCGTATTTATGCCACTTGGGAGCAAGCCGGGGCCTTTGTCGCTGGCGCGAATAAATCGCGTAGCGAAACCTTCACGATCATGATCCCGCCGCCAAATGTTACGGGCGTTTTGCATGTGGGACACGCGTTTAACAACACGCTACAAGACGTTTTGATCCGCTGGAAACGCATGCAGGGCTACGACACACTTTGGCAGCCAGGTCAGGACCACGCAGGCATCGCAACCCAGCTTATGGTCGAAAAACGTCTTGCTGAAACCCAGCAGCCCAAACGTACTGAGATGGGCCGCGACGCGTTCTTAGAAAAGGTCTGGGAATGGAAAGCCGAAAGCGGCGGCACAATCATTGAACAGCTCAAACGGATTGGCGCCTCATGTGACTGGTCGCGCAATGCCTTTACTATGTCAGGCGCACCCAATGCACCGAACGGGGAAGAGGGCAATTTCCATGATGCGGTGATCAAAGTTTTCGTGAAAATGTACGAAGACGGGTTGATCTACCGTGGCAAACGCTTGGTCAATTGGGACCCGCATTTTGAAACCGCGATCTCAGATCTCGAAGTTGAAAACATCGAAGTTGATGGCCACATGTGGCACTTCAAATATCCCCTCGCGGATGGGGCTACCTATGAATACGTGGAAAAGGACGAAGACGGAAACGAGGTTCTGCGCGAGCCCCGTGACTACATCTCAATCGCAACCACACGGCCTGAAACAATGTTGGGCGACGGTGCGGTTGCAGTTCACAAAGACGACGAACGCTATGCGCCAATCGTAGGCATGCTCTGCGAAATTCCCGTTGGTCCCAAAGAGCAACGCCGCCTGATCCCGATCATCACCGACCCCTACCCCGATATGACCTTCGGCTCAGGTGCTGTGAAGATCACCGGCGCGCATGATTTCAACGACTACGAAGTCGCCAAGCGCGGAAATATTCCGATGTATGCGCTGATGGACACCAAGGGCGCGATGCGCAGCGATGGCCGCGCTTACGCGGATGAGGCCGCTACAGCCCAACGGATTGCAAATGGCGAGGAAAGCTTTGACGAAGCAAAAATCGCCGCGATGAACCTCGTACCCGAGGCTTATCGCGGTCTTGATCGGTTTGAAGCACGCAAACGCGTTGTGGCCGATATCACGGCCGAAGGGCTCGCGGTGATGATCCCAAACCCCGCATATGATGCCACAGCCGATGACGCCGGTAGGGTGGGCAATATGCCCACCATCCCTTTGGTCGAGGCCAAGAAAATCATGCAGCCCTTTGGCGATCGCTCAAAGGTGGTGATCGAACCTGCGCTCACCGATCAATGGTTCGTGGACACCGCCAAAATCGTTGGTCCAGCGCTCGATGCCGTGAAATCAGGCGATGTCACCATCATGCCTGAGTCCGGTGAAAAGGTCTATTTCCATTGGCTTGAGAACATTGAACCATGGTGTATATCCCGCCAGCTCTGGTGGGGCCATCAGATCCCTGTTTGGTTTGATGAAGATGGCAGGGAATATTGCGCGGCAACGCAAGAAGAAGCGCAAGCCATGGCGCCGGGCAAAACCCTGACGCGTGACCCTGATGTTCTGGATACATGGTTCTCATCTGGTCTTTGGCCCTTTGGCACATTGGGCTGGCCCGAGCGCACGGATGCGCTTGCCAAATACTTCCCCGGCGATGTGTTGATCACAGGTCAGGATATCCTCTTCTTCTGGGTGGCGCGGATGATGATGATGTCGCAAGCCGTTGAACAAAAGAACCCGTTTCACACCGTCTATCTGCACCAGCTCGTCCGCGACGAGAAGGGTGAGAAGATGTCAAAAACCCGTGGCAATGTGATTGACCCACTTGATATCGTTGACCAATACGGTGCCGATGCCATGCGGTTCACTATGGCGCAAATGGCCGCCATCGGCGGCGTCCTCAAACTGTCTGAGGACCGGATCAAAGGCTACCGTAATTTCGGCACTAAACTGTGGAATGCCTTCAGCTTTGCAGAGCATTACGAGATCCCAAACTCTGGCAATCACCCCTGCCCCGATGCGCAGCAAACGCTCAACAAATGGATCATCGGCGAAACTGCAAAAACCCGCGAAACCGTTGATGCCGCGTTTGAGACCTACCGCTTTAACGATGCCGCAAATGCGCTTTATGCGTTTACATGGGGCAAGGTCTGCGACTGGTATGTCGAATTTTCCAAACCCATTTTACAAGGCGATGATGCAGCAGCCCAGCACGAAACCCACGCCACATTGCGCTGGGTCTTGGATCAATGTCTCATCATGCTTCACCCGATTATGCCCTTCATCACCGAAGAGCTCTGGGGCTTTGCTGACACTCGCGACAAAATGCTCGTTCACGCAGATTGGCCCACGTATAAAGCCACAGACCTAGTCGATCCTGATGCCGACCGCGAGATGAATTGGGTGATCGATCTGATCGAAAGCATCCGGTCAGCCCGCGCGCAGGTACATGTGCCCGCAGGCGCCAAAGTGCCCATGCTAGTCCAAGCGCTCGACGCCCGCGGACAGGCCGCATGGGACAATAACGCCACGTTGATCAAGCGCCTCGCGAGGGTCGAAGAGTTGACCCATGTTGACGGCTTCCCCAAAGGCTGCGTCACCATCCCCATGGATGGCGGTACATTCGCCATCCCGCTTGCCGGGCTCATCGATGTGGCCGAAGAGGTCGCACGCCTTGAGAAAAGCATCGGCAAACTGGCAAAAGAGCTCGGTGGTCTTAGGGGGCGGCTTAACAATCCTAAATTTGTCGCATCTGCCCCGGCTGAGGTAGTTGCCGAAGCAAAGGCAAACCTCGCCCTGCGCGAAGAAGAAGAAGTGCAGCTACAAGCCGCGCTTAGCCGCTTGTCCGAGCTTGGCTAGCGGGCCGGAAAATGTGCAGCAGGCGTGTCGCAACACGCCTGCAAAATGAACAAATTTAGCATTCTTTGATTGCAAATGACTGCACTGAGCGACAGTCTGCCGCCATGACTGATCATCCAAATATCACCAAGCTTGCGCAGTCGCTGCCGGCATCCGTCCCCTTTGTTGGGCCCGAAGCCCAAGAGCGGCAAAATGGCACCGCCTTTGCCGCCCGTCTTGGCGCAAACGAAAGCACCTTTGGCCCCCTCCCAAAGCCAACATCCCCCTGCAAAA
>CAKMZE010000130.1:4129-7113 GCA_929200295.1 uncultured Alphaproteobacteria bacterium | reverse complement strand
GCATGGCATCGCTAAACTCAGACGCCCGCCCCCGCGGGCCTGTCCCGATCACATCAAGCATCGGGTCCATAGCATGCATCCGCACGAGCACAGGCTCTGGCGTTGTGATGTCGCCTTTGGTGAGCACGATATGTTCATCGCCATGCGCCTCATCCGTATAGATACGCATATCCCATGTGCCGCCGAACTCTGATACAATCTCTTCCTGGCTTCTGACCCGCACGAGGTTATCATGACGACGACGATAGGCGATCAGATCGCTGATCGTGCCGATTTTCAAACCATGCAATTGCGCAAAGGCCACAAGATCAGGCAGGCGCGCCATTTCGCCGTCTTCTTTCATGATCTCACAGATCACCCCCGAAGGATTGAGCCCCGCGAGCCGCGAAATATCTGTCGCCGCTTCCGTATGCCCTGCCCGCACCAGCACCCCACCATCACGCGCGCGCAGCGGGAAAACATGCCCCGGCGTCGCAATATCCTGCGCTGTTTTCGTAGCATCAATGGCCACAGCTACAGTCCTGGCGCGATCTGCGGCTGAAATACCTGTGCTCACGCCTTCGCGTGCTTCGATGCTCACAGTAAAGGCCGTTTCATGGCGTGATGAGTTTTGTGAGGCCATCAAAGGCAGGCCCAGCGCATCGATACGTTCGCTAGGGAGTGTGAGGCATATCAACCCGCGCCCGTGGGTAGCCATAAAGTTTATCGCATCAGGCGTCGCCATCTGTGCCGGGATCACCAGATCACCTTCGTTCTCGCGATCTTCATGGTCAACGAGGATGAACATACGCCCATTACGTGCGTCATCCACAATCTCTTCGATTGAAGAGATGGCCGATGACCAATCTTGTTCAACAGGGCCGGGCTTTTCGAAGTTCGTTGTCATGGGTTTTTCCAATGCGCTATTCCCTGCCAGATAGACCAGAGATAGGACTTTGAAAAGCCGTCAATCGACAAAGCGCATTACGTATTGAGCCAATGCACTTTGCCACGCACCGCCTGTATCACCTGACCGTATGATGCATATGTTTCGGTGGGCATATCCGCGAGATATTTCCAAGCCTGAATATCTGCCGCCCCTTTGCGGCACTCGCGATACGAATAGCCTTCGTCATTGTGTAAAATATCAACACAGCGGTCGCCTGTATCGGCCTCTAAAGAAACAACAACTCTCGACTTCATGCTGCGTACTCCTGCAATCGTGCGACATATCTCGCCATTGTATCAATTTCGAGGTTAACAAAGTCACCTACGCCCACATCACCCCATGTGGTCACAGATTTCGTGTGTGGGATAAGGTTCACACCGAATGTTGCTCCATCGACCTCATTCACGGTCAAAGACGTGCCATTCAACGCGACAGAGCCTTTGGGCGCAATAAAGCGCGCCAGCGCATCCGGTGCGCGCATGACAATGCGCGTGCTATCACCCTCATCTGAGCAAGAAACCACTTCGGCCACGCCGTCCACATGGCCCGAAACGATATGCCCGCCCAGCTCATCACCGACGCATAATGCGCGCTCAAGGTTCAGTGTTTTTCCGACAGGCCAATGATTGCGCCCGATATTTGTGAGCCCCACGCTTTCAGCTGAGATTTCAACATCAAACCAGTTTTGCGGCGCATCGCCTAAGGCCACGACTGTCAGACACACACCATCACACGCAATTGATGCGCCAATCTCAATCCGCGAAATGTCATATGACGTGCCGATCCGCGCGCGCAGATCGCCCTTTTGCTCGGTCCAAAGCACATGCCCAACGTCGGTAATGATCCCAGTGAACATAAGTTCCCCCTTGCTAAGCCTTGTCATACCCAGCCAAAATCACAGAAACAACCATTCTTGCCAAGAAATTGCCTCAATTTAGCCCGGCACTCAGGATACAAACTGTTTCCATGGACTGCCAATATATCGAGTACATTCAAAGTGACTGACCCATCTGACCGCAAATTTCTCTTTCTTCAGGGTCCGCACGGCCCGTATTTCTTTAAGCTTGCCAAAATGTTACGTGCAGCAGGGGCGCAGGTGTGGCGGGTTGGCTTTAATGCAGGCGATCGGGCATTTTGGTTCGGCGCACCGGGGTATATCGCGTTTCGTGGTAAACCCGACGAATGGGGCGATACATTTTCCAATCTGGTAACAATGCACGGTATAACCGATATTGTTCTCTATGGCGATACACGCCCCATTCATGCTGAGGCCGTCGCGCGTGCAAAAGCCGCTGGTTTGCGCATCCATGTGTTCGAAGAAGGCTACATGCGCCCCTATTGGGTCACCTATGAACGTAATGGCACAAATGGCCATTCGCGCTTGATGAATTTGACAATCCCCGAGATGCAAAAAGCGCTCGAACTCTCTGATCTTGACGTCCCCACGCCCCCATCCCATTGGGGTGATATGCGTCATCATGTCTTTTATGGTGCATTATATCATTGGTTCGTGATGTTTCGGAACGGAGATTATCGCAACTTTGCACGGCACCGCGAGCTTCCTGTCGCAATGGAGGCGTGGCTATATACCAAACGGCTCGTTTTGATGCCGTTCATCGCGCTTGATCGCAGAATTGCGACCGCACGCATTCGGTTTAGCGGCTATCCCTACCATCTTGTCCTGATGCAGCTTGAACATGATGCCAGCTTTCAAACACATTCTCCCTTCACCCGGATGGAGGAATTTGTAAGCGTGGTGATGGAAGGGTTCGCAACAGGTGCACTGCAACACCATCACCTCGTCTTCAAAGCGCACCCGCTCGAAAACGGGCGCTCGCCGCTCAAGCGCATTATCAGCAAGCTTGCAAAGCAACATGGCGTCGCGCATCGGGTACATTTTGTGCGCGGTGGAAAGCTGGCACAGCTTCTCGATAATGCCCGCACGGCGGTCACTGTAAACTCAACCGCGGGCCAGCAGGTGCTTTGGCGCGGCATCCCTCTCAAAGTGTTTGGCGCTGCGGTGTATTCCAAGCCCGAGTTTATTTCAGATCAGCCC
>CAKMZE010000130.1:808-4119 GCA_929200295.1 uncultured Alphaproteobacteria bacterium | reverse complement strand
CGCAGCCTGACCGCCCGGATAGCAAAGCCTATCGCGATTACCGCAGGTTTTTATTGGAAACCAGCCAAATCCCCGGCGGGTTTTATGCCGCACGTGGACGCCGTCAGCTTTTGCGCCAAGTGGTCGATATGATGCTTGCGGGTGAGGACCCATATGATGCGCTCAAGGCCGGCAAGACCCCACCCAGACAACCACTGCGCATTGTGAATTAGCAAAAGACGATCTAGCCTCTCATCAAAACAGCTGAGAGAAAACAATATGATCATCCATTGCGTCTTTTGCGACCTAAGACATGACATACCTACAGACGCGTTTATGGGTTTGATGACGACACTTGCCCAGTTCAGCCTTAGCCTCGACGGGGTAAAAAGTTTTGAATACGGGCCGAACCATGATTTTGAACAGAAATCCCCTCACCACAACGCAGGCTTTGTGGTGAAATTTCATGATAAAACCGCTCTGGACACTTACGCACATCATCCAACGCATCAAAAACTCGGCGCCGAACTCTGCACGCTTTGCAACCGCGGTGCTGATGGGATTATCGTTTATGATCTTGCCACATAACGACGCGCACACAATTTAAGCCCCTCATTCTTAGGTTTTGAAATATCCCGGGGGTTTGGGGGCTGGCCCCCAAAAACAACACACATGCATAAATTGGCGTTATACAACACACCAGAAAACAAACGCATAGCGTGCGAATGGGAATCACAACTCCACCAATGCTATAAATAGTGGTTTTAAAATTTTAACCCACAATACTTAGCGGGCCGCACGAAATTCCGCGACATCACAGCAACAGTACACAATTACGAATCGCTCAAACCCCCACAATTACTGGCTATTTTTTCTAATCCTAAGTAAACCAACAAAAAAGACTGAGGCAAAAAAAATAACAGGTCGAGGAGACCGAGCCGTGAAAACTCTGACACTACGCTTAGCAAAAGGCGTGGCCATTGTGGTCACCCTGGGCCTTGCCGCATCATGTGGCTTACCGCGCTCAGGACCGAATAAAGCTGAAATTTTCTCAGGATCCGTTCTAGAACAAGGCGATAGCTTTATCCTCACAGTTGATGACCGCATTAATCGGATCGCAGCCGTCGCACCTGCCTTGGGCTTTTCAGAAAATTTAAAGAAAGCATCAAAACTTGGGTCTGATACGATCAACCCTGGCGACGTCTTGGGACTGACAATCTGGGAGAACGTCGATGACGGTCTCTTGGTGCCTCAGGGGCAAAACGCCACGGTTCTCGAAGAAGTCCAAGTTGATGGCGATGGGTTCATCTTTGTACCCTACGCCGGGCGGATCAAAGCTGCGGGCAATTCGCCCGAAGCCATTCGCCGCATCATCAGCCAGAAACTGTCGGATCAAACACCGGATCCCCAGGTTCAGGTCAGACGTCTTGCAGGTAATGGTGCAACAGTGTCTGTGGTGGGCGCCGTTTCAGCGCAGGGTGTTTACCCAATCGAGCGCCCGACACGTACACTCTCTACAATGCTTGCCGCCGCTGGCGGGGTCGCAATCAGGCCTGAAATCGCACAAGTCACGCTAGTCCGTGGTGATGTGGCTGAATCAATCTGGTTTGAGGACCTCTACCAAGAGCCCAACCATGATATTGCCCTGCGCAGCGGTGACCGTGTATTTGTTGAAGAAGACACCCGCACGTTTACCTCGCTTGGGGCAACGGGCAGCCAGCAACGCATTCAATTTGAAAGCAAAAACATCTCAGCCATCGAGGCGATTGCCCAAGTTGGCGGTCTTGATAGCACACTCGCCGATCCAACAGGTGTATTCGTTTTCCGCAATGAGCCCGAAGCGATTGCCAACCAGCTCCTTGCGCGTGATGATCTGATTGGCACGCAGCGTGTGGTTTACGTGCTGGATCTGACCAAACCCAACGGCATTTTCATGGCGCGTGATTTCGCGATCCGCGACGAAGACACCGTGTATGTCACTGAAGCGCCGTTCTCAGAATTTAGCAAAACAATCGCAGCGGTCACGGGCTCGCTCAGTGCGGTCAATACGCTCAACACTGCGATCAATAATACGACAACAGCTAGCAATTAAACATGAATGACGATTACGGCACAGCCGCTGCGGGTGAAAATTCGCGGCGGCTTTACGTTTATAACGGTGGGTTTCTCACCCAAAGCCGTATCAAACGCATTTTAGCGCTATCTGGATATACTGTCTCGCTCGGGGTCCCCAAAGAGGGAGACGCCGTTGGCGTTTGGGGGCATAGCCCCACATCGCCACGCGGTGAAAAGGTTGCCGCACATCAAAACGCCCCGATCATCCGGGTTGAAGATGCGTTTTTACGCTCTGTTAAGACCGGGCGGGATGGCGACGCCCCTCTTGGGCTGCATATCGACACACGCGGTGTCCATTTCGATCCAGCACAAAAAAGCGACCTTGAGCTGCTTCTTTCAGAGGCCCCGTTGGATGATAGCCATTTGCTCGACCGCGCGCGCATTGCCATGGCACGGATCAAGCGTGCACATCTTTCAAAATACAACGCCTTTGATCCACACACCCCTGCCCCGGAGCCAGGCTATGTGTTGGTCATTGATCAAACGCGCGGCGATGCCTCGATCAAAGCAAGCGGCGGCGATTCCAATCTTTTCAAAGAGATGCTCTATTACGCCCAAGAGGAAAACCCCGGCGCGCAGATCATCATCAAAACCCACCCCGAGACAAAAGCGGGGCATCGCGACGGGTATTTTAAACAAACCGATTGCAATGACCGGATCAGCCTCAGTGATGCGCCGATCAGCCCGCATACGCTTTTTGAAGGGGCGATTGCAGTTTATACCGTGTCATCACAAATGGGGTTTGAGGCGATCCTTGCCGGGCACAAACCCATCGTGTTTGGCCAACCCTTTTATATGGGATGGGGGCTGACTGATGATCGCAAGCCCTTAGATCGTCGTCAGCGTAAATTGACCCGCGCGCAGCTTTTTGCGGCGGCCATGATCCTATATCCCAAATGGTACGACCCCTATCATGATCGCCTGTGTGAGCTTGAAGATGTCATCGCCACCCTTGAATCCCAAGCACGGGCTTGGCGCGAAGATAACGCAGGCTGGGTCGCCGCAGGCATGCGGTTATGGAAACGCAAACCATTGCAGGCGTTTTTTGGGGCCGAAACCCCAATGCGCTTTGCCCACGACGATAAAGCCATTGCCAAAGCCGCAGATCGCAAACTCATGGTCTGGGCTGGCAAAACAACGGAAACCTTGGAAAAAGCGCAAGCAACCCGTGTTGAGGACGGTTTCTTGCGGTCACGTGGGTTAGGCGCAGAACTCAT
>CAKMZE010000130.1:0-798 GCA_929200295.1 uncultured Alphaproteobacteria bacterium | reverse complement strand
CCCCCTCCCGCCGCTGTCGCTCGTTTGTGATGATTTGGGGATATATTATGACCCCTCACGCCCAAGCCGCTTAGAACAGCTCATTGCGGATGCAACGACCCTGTCTGACGGCGAGAAAACCCGCGCAGATGCGCTGATCACTCGCCTGAAAAAAGCCAAGCTGTCAAAGTATAATGTGGGCGCGGCAACCTTGCCAGAGGATCTCCCCAAGGGGCGGCGTATTCTTGTTCCAGGGCAGGTCGAAGATGATGCCTCGATCCGGTTGGGCGCATCCAAAGAGATCAACACAAACAAAACGCTATTGGACGCCACGCGGGCGGCAAACCCAGCCGCAGTCATCATCTATAAACCGCACCCCGACGTTGAGGCTGGTTTGCGCAAGGGCGCAATTACGGATGCTGATCAAGTTGCAGATGCGGTCCTGACGCATACTGATCCGATCCACCTGCTTGAAGAGGTGGATGAGGTTTGGACCATGACGAGCCTTTTGGGGTTTGAAGCGCTGTTGCGCGGCAAATCAGTGACCTGCTTCGGCTCGCCCTTTTATGCGGGCTGGGGTCTCACCCAAGATCGCGCCATGCCGATCACTCGACGCGCGGCAAACCCCGATTTGACCAGTTTGGTTCATGCGGTTCTCATCACATATCCGCGCTATTTTGATCCCAAAACCCGCCTACCCTGCCCGGTTGAGGTTGTTGTAGAGCGGCTAGAGGCTGGCGATATCCCGCGCCCCGGGCTGCTCAACCGGCTGACCGCGAAAGCACAGGGGTTTTTTGCAAGGTACGCGCATCTTTGGCG
>CAKMZE010000129.1 GCA_929200295.1 uncultured Alphaproteobacteria bacterium | reverse complement strand
ATATTTGGCGCAGGTACAAGACTGATTATTGCAGCTGATTTTGCACCGTTTTTGTCAAATCGCTCAGCGAAAATGGTTTGGGTAAAAACACAGAATGAGGCACCCGCGATTGCTCATCACTAAATGCCTCTTCTGCATAGCCTGACACAAAGACCACTTTTGTATCCGGGCGCGCGATGAGCGCCTCTCTCACCCATGTCGGGCCGTTTTTGCCTGGCATGATGACGTCTGTGACAAACAGGTCCACGTTAAGATCAGGATCCTCAAGCAGTGAAAGTGCGGCTTCTGCGCAATCCGCCTCAAGCACCGTATAGCCGCGCAAACGGAGCGCACGTGATGCGAACGCGCGTACGGGCGCCTCATCCTCAACCAACAAAACGACACCTTCGACATTGTTGGTAAGCGGTGTTGGTTCCGGCTCCGGCTCCTCATGGTCATTTAGTTTTGGCAGCACAAACCGCGGAAATAGCAGCAAAATCCGCGTTCCCTTACCGCTTTCGCTCCCCGCGAAAATATCCCCGCCGGTCTGTTTCACGATACCGTAAGCGGTGGAAAGGCCAAGCCCCGTCCCCTCACCCTGGCGTTTGGTCGTATAAAAGGGCTCAAAAATCTTAGGGAGCTTCTCAGGCGAAATGCCGTGGCCCTCATCACTGACTTTGACGACCACATAATCCCCCGGCGGCACAAAGGCGCGGTCACGCTCCATCGGTTTGGTGAGCGTGAGGTTTTCTGTCACCACACGGATTGCCCCGCCATCCGGCATCGCATCGCGGGCGTTCACAACAAGGTTCATCATCACCTGTTCTAGCTGCCGTTTATCCGCTTTGATCGTTGTCAGCTCAGGATCATGGCGCACCGAGAGGGATACTTTTTCACCGACCAAACGGTTCAACAGATGTGTCAAATCAGAGAGTGCATCACGCATATCAACAATCTCGGGTTGGAGATTTTGTTTGCGTGAAAACGCCAGTAATTGCCCAACAAGGCTGGCTGCGCGATTGGCATTTTGGTGAATTTGTATCAGATCGCCATAGTCTTGATCACCATGGTCATGTCGCAGTAATAGCAGATCACAATGCCCTGAAATTGCGGTCAAAAGGTTATTGAAATCATGCGCAACACCACCCGCAAGCTGACCGATTGCTTGCATTTTCTGACTTTGCACAAATTGCGCTTCTAAAGTTTTCAGCTCGGTCACATCATTGAGCACAGCAACAAGATGTGGATCTTTATCGCCGCCTGCCAAATTCAAAGTCACTTGAACAAACGTATCCTCAAAATCGCCTCTGCCGCGTAAGAATTGCGAAACATTGCCGCCATGGCCCTCAACCGCCTCGTGTATCCAATCGCCAACAGGTCGCCCCAAACCATCAAGCATATCTGCGACACGCTTGCCTTCTGTCGTTTGCAAGCCAAGTAGCGCGCGCGCCTCACGGTTTGAGGCCAAGACATCCCCATCGCCCGAGATTTTCAAAAGCGGGACCGGTAAATCCTCGATCGCGTCCCAATCCCCACCCAAAGGGCGCGGCCCACGGCCATTGGGCATCGTTTCAATAACATAAATTTCGCGACGCCCAGCGGGGCCAAATATCTCGGCTGCGATGCAATCAACAGGCCCATTCTCTGTTTTAATCCGGTAAATATCGCCATTTTGGATATCATCTACACCAAAAATATCATGCAAGGCCAAAGGCCTACGTCCGAGAAGCCGGTGAAAAGCTTCATTCAGATATAAGATCGCCCCGCTTTGCCCAGCTGTAAGCATGGGCAGCGACATCATTTCGTGGCTTTGTCGGGCGGATTTATCCCCACTGACCAAGTCATCGAACCGCCATAAATATGCGTCTTGGCCAATGCGTGCGACAGACAGGCGGTATTGGCCTGTGCGTGTCACGATATCCTCGCGGGCGGAATATGCTGTATCCGCACGGCTTTGCAGACGGAAGATGATCGCCTCTGGGTTGGCGATTAATGCGCCAAAGCGTTTGGCCAATGTGTTTTCGGATGTTGTCCCGAAACGTTCATCTGCAACGTCATTGGCAGATATAATTTCCCCCACTTCATCCGCGAGAAACGCAGGATTGACATCAATGCTGAGCAAACGCGGAATAGCATCAACCAACAAACGCTGCTGCGTCTGCGCCCGCTGCTGTAACACCCACAAATAAGCCGCAAGACACATAAGGATCGCTGCGGTCAAAACCATCCAAAGCCCGGTTTTGGGCGTGGCCATAAACATGGCCATGATCACAAGAAACGGCACTGGTATCAGTAAAAAGCCAATGCCTTTTGCATGCATCCACAGCTTATTATTCACCGCGATGGTGGGCGTCATTGATTTCAAATTCATTTCCTCACAAGCACGCATAAAATAAGCACGCTAGCGTTAATCATTCATTAATGACCACGCGCATTTGGAACGCTTGTAAGTCTTTTAAATGTTTAAGCTTTAAATTGCAAAAGGCTTAGGAAAAACCCGTCATTATGTTCTGATGGGCAAAGCGCAAACTGATCAATCTCGGCCCAACCTTGTGTCTCATTTAATGTGTTTTCTACGACCTGTTGATTTTCAGACGTCAAAACTGAACATGTCATATAGGCAACCAGACCTCCGGGCTTTGTCAGCGCCATTGATTTATGCAAAACTTCGGCTTGCAGGGCATTGTATTTCAATAATTTATCCGGGTTAAACCGCCATTTCTCATCAGGCGTGCGGCGCCATGTACCACTGCCCGAACATGGGGCGTCGCAGAGAACAATATCATAGGGTGTCTGCGCTGTGAGCGCTGCGGTTTCTTTGATCGTGATCTCAACACCCGCCCGTATGGCGCGGGGTTGTATATCGCTCATCCGTGCAAGTGAAATATCATGCGCTGTCACATAGCAGTGATGTGCCGATGCGACCGCAAGGGCTTTACCACCGCCGCCTGCGCAATAATCTAGGACCTGCGCACCGTTCTCCACCGGGATACGCGCGATAGCGGCCTGTGAGGCGGCATCTTGAATCTCAACCCAGCCGTCTTGATATGCAAGAGATTGCTTAACCCGGCGCGGGTTCTCCGTGACTTTTAGACAGCCCTGCACAAAGGGATGCGCTTCGGTTGTGATACCATCAGCGGCGAGCGATGCGACCGCATCTGCGATGCTCCCTTTGCGCGGGTTATGTCGCAAAAAAACAGGAGCCCGCGATTGCAGCGTTTTTGCAGTGGGGATCGCATCTTCGCTTAGGTTCGCGCACCAATCACCCCATATCCATTCAGGAATATCGTATTTTTCCCAATCGGTTAACGGCTTTTGCAAAGGTTCTTTTTCAGCAACGCTCAAAGGTGCGGGCGCATGTCCTTGCCCATCGAAAAGCGCGACTACATCCCAGCCTGATGACACGGCCAAAGCGCGCATCAGATCGCGACCTGTCCTAGCCCCTGCCGTTGCAGATAATGACGTTTTGCGACGCAACACATCATAAACGTGATCCCTCACAGCCGCGCGGTCCTTTGACCCTGCATACCGGCTCGCACGCGCCCAACGGGTAAGAGCCTGCTCAGCCGCAGCCCCTGACAAAATCTCATCCAGCACGGCAATAGCCGCCGCGACACGCGCACCCGGGGTCATGGTTTAGCCAACCCGGTAATTCGGGCTTTCACGGGTGATCTGCACATCATGTACATGGCTTTCTTTGAGCCCTGCCCCCGTGATTTTAACAAAGCTGCAATTTGTCCGCATCTCAGCCACTGTCGCATTGCCAGTGTATCCCATCGCCGCGCGCAAACCACCCACAAGTTGATGGATCACCGTATTGGCCGAGCCTTTATAAGGCACCTGCCCTTCGATCCCCTCGGGCACCAATTTATCGCTCGCCGCGTCCTTTTGGAAATAGCGATCTGCCGAGCCCCGCGCCATCGCACCCAAAGACCCCATCCCACGGTAGGACTTATAAGAACGCCCTTGGTACAAGATCACCTCGCCCGGGCTTTCGTCAGTGCCTGCAATCATGCTGCCGACCATCGCGCATGAGGCCCCGGCGGCGATGGCCTTAGCAAAATCGCCTGAAAACTTGATCCCGCCATCGGCAATGACAGGGACATCGCCCGCCGCTGTGGCGCAATCCATAATCGCGGTGAGCTGCGGAACACCAACGCCCGCAACCATCCGCGTCGTACAGATAGGCCCCGGTCCAATCCCCACTTTGACCGCATCCGCACCCGCATCGATTAAGGCTTTGGCCGCTTCTCCCGTCGCGATATTTCCGGCAACGATCTGCACATCATTTGACAGCGTCTTTGCGCGCTCAACGGCCTGTGCAACACCGCGCGAATGCCCATGCGCCGTGTCGATCACGATCATATCGACACCAGCATCCACCAAGGCTTCGGCCCGCGCAAACCCAGCATCGCCAACACCGCTGGCGGCAGCCACACGCAACCGGCCCAGCGGGTCCTTGCATGCGATTGGGTTGAGCACCGCCTGTTCACTGTCTTTGAGCGTCAAAAGCCCGGTTAACTTGCCTTTTGCATCCACGATCAACAGCTTTTCGATCCGCCGCGCCTGCATGAGCGATCGCGCCTCATCCAAATCCGCAGGCTCTTGCAGCACAGCCAGATCATCTGACGTCATCATCACGCTCACAGGCGTATCATCGTGCTGGGCAAAACGCATATCCCGGTTGGTCACGATCCCCACGACATGCCCTGCGGGTCCGACCACTGGAAAGCCAGTGATCCGATACCGCTCCATCAGCTCTTTTGCATCTTTGAGCGTTTGATCTGGTGTCAATGTAATCGGATTATAAACCGTGCCAGAGACAAAGCGTTTGACGCGGCGCACCTCTTTGGATTGCGCTTCAATATCTAGGTTTTTGTGGATCACCCCCATGCCGCCTGATTGCGCCATGGTGATCGCCATTTTGCCTTCGGTAACGGTATCCATCGCCGATGACAAAAGTGGGATGTTCATCGCGATGTTTTTGGTCACTTGTGTGCGTGTATCCGCCGTCGACGGCAGCACATTTGATGCCCCCGGCACAAGTAAAACATCATCAAAGGTAAGCGCCTCGCGTACTTGCATGATCGTCTCCTGCATCTGCATCACTTGGCACGTCCCTATTTCATGGTTTTCATCAATCGAAAAGGCCAAACTGATATGTAAAACACCACAACCCGCTGCTTTGTAAAAATATGCCGCCACATTACGCTAGAATGACGGTTATTGGCCTTCCAAATCAGCGCTGTGCGGCTAATTTGATCAAAGGCAACAATAGGCGAACTTATGAGCACCGACCCACTCGTCATTTTTACTCCATCAGGCAAACGCGGGCATTTCCCTGTGGGCACGCCCATCTTAACGGCCGCACGGCAATTAGGCGTTGATCTCGACAGTGTTTGTGGCGGGCGTGGCATTTGTTCGAAATGCCAGATCACACCGTCATATGGAGAGTTTTCAAAGCATGGCGTGACGGTCGCTGATAATGCGCTCTCCGCATGGAATGATGTCGAGCAACGTTATGATGATATTCGCGGCCTCACAAAGGGCCGTCGTTTAGGCTGTCAGGCCAAGGTGCAAGGCGATGTTGTGATCGATGTGCCCGAAAGCTCGCAGGTGCATAAGCAGGTTGTGCGCAAACGTGCCGAAGCCCGCGATATTGTGATGAACCCGTCTACACGGCTTTATTACGTTGAAGTGCAAGAACCCGATATGCATGACCCTTCGGGTGATTTGCAGCGACTGATTGCAGCGTTACGCCGTGATTGGGATCTGCCTGCGCTTGAGGCTGATCTGGGTGTGCTAAAATCCATGCAGCCTGCCCTGCGCAAAGGCGAATGGAAGGTCACATGCGCTGTCCACCTCGGCGATAGCACCTTTGCCCCGCGGATCATGCAGGTCTGGCCGGGGTATTACGAGGGCTCAATCTACGGGCTTGCTGTCGATTTGGGGTCAACCACAATCGCCGGACATCTCTGTGATCTGCAAAGTGGTGAGGTCATTGCCTCATCCGGTATCATGAACCCACAAATCCGCTTTGGCGAAGACCTGATGAGCCGGGTGTCATATGCAATGATGAACCCCACTGGCGCAGATGAGATGACCACAGCCGTGCGCGAGGGGATGAATGCGCTTTTCGTCCAAATCGCATCCGAGGCTGAGATTGACCGTAATCTTATCATGGATGCAGTCTTTGTCTGTAACCCGGTGATGCATCATCTCTTTTTAGGAGTTGATCCGTTTGAGCTGGGCCAAGCCCCCTTTGCGCTGGCCACATCTGATGCCCTATCATTGCGCGCGATTGAGCTGGATCTCAACATCCATCCAGCAGGACGTATCTACCTCTTGCCTTGCATTGCAGGTCACGTCGGCGCCGATGCTGCGGCTGTGGCCCTCTCTGAGGCGCCTGATAAATCCGATGATTTGGTTTTGGTCGTAGATGTGGGCACAAATGCTGAGATTTTGCTTGGCAATCGTGAAAAGGTCTTGGCCTGCTCCTCGCCCACTGGCCCCGCGTTTGAGGGCGCACAAATTAGCTCTGGTCAGCGCGCGGCCCCGGGGGCCATTGAACGCGTTGAAATCGATCCGGCCACAAAGACCCCGCGCTTTCAGGTGATCGGATCAGAGCTTTGGTCAGATGAAGACGGGTTTGAGGATGCGGTCAAAGCCACGGGCGTAACAGGCATCTGTGGCTCTGGCATTATCGAAATGGTTGCCGAAATGCGCATGGCAGGCATCGTTGATGGTGCTGGACTGATTGGCACAGCCGAACAAACCGGATCGCCCAACTGCTTTGAGGACGGGCGCACGCAAAGCTATCTGGTCTGGGACGGAACCGAAGCCGGCGGCCCCAAAATCACGGTCACCAACCGCGACATCCGCGAAATTCAAATGGCCAAAGCCGCACTTTACTCAGGTGCGCGGCTTTTGATGGATAAATTCGAGGTCGATAAAGTTGATCGCGTTGTTCTGGCGGGGGCCTTTGGCGCGCATATCAGCCCGATCCACGCGATGGTGTTGGGCATGATCCCAGATGCACCGCTTGATAAGGTCACATCCGCCGGGAATGCCGCGGGCACAGGAGCCCGCATCGCGCTATTGAACACAGACGCCCGCGATGAGATCGAGCAAACCGTGCATCAAATCCACAAGATCGAAACCGCGATTGAGCCACGCTTTCAAGAGCACTTTGTCAACGCCTCGGCCATGCCAAATGCGGT
>CAKMZE010000128.1:3787-7262 GCA_929200295.1 uncultured Alphaproteobacteria bacterium | reverse complement strand
GGGCAGGATGTGATCCTTGTCTCCTCTGGCTCAATCGCGCTGGGGCGTGGGGCGCTTGGTTTAGAGCCCGGCACACTTGCATTAGAGCAATCGCAGGCGGCAGCGGCCGTGGGGCAAATCCGGCTTGCTCGCGCATATGAAGAGGCGCTGGCCCCGCATCAGATCAAAACGGCACAGGTGCTGGTGACGCTTGAGGATTCAACAGATCGCAAACGCTATTTGAATTCGCGCGCGACCTTGGAAACTGTGCTGTCTTATGGGGTGACGCCCATTGTGAATGAGAACGACACGATCGCAACCGATGAAATCCGTTATGGGGACAATGATCGTCTGGCAGCTCAGGTCGCTGTGACGGTAGGTGCCGACCAGCTGATCCTACTTTCTGATGTGGATGGATTTTATACGGGTAATCCCAACATCATGCGTGACGCAAAACGCATTGATAAAATTGAAAAAATCACACCTGAGATTGAAGGCATGGCGGGCGATGCGGCCTCTGGTCTTTCTAAGGGTGGCATGAAAACAAAGTTGATGGCCGCGCGGATCGCCACCGAGGGTGGTTGTGCAATGGCGATCACCTTAGGCTCTGTCATGCATCCCATTCAGGCGCTTAAGGATGGGGCCGCTGCAACCTGGTTTACTGCGCAAACTGACCCGCATGCGGCACGCAAACGCTGGATTGCCAGCATGAAACCACGTGGCGAGATACAGATTGATACAGGTGCGGCCAAGGCTTTGCTGTCCGGAAAAAGCCTGTTGCCGGCCGGTGTGGCGCAGGTGATTGGAGAGTTTGGTCGAGGGGACCCGGTGGTGATTACCGGTGCCGAGGGGCACGCACTTGGCCAAGGGTTGATCCGCTATACAAGCGATGAAGCCCATTCAATCATGGGCAAACGGACAGCAGAGATAGAAAGCATATTAGGGTATAAAGGGCGCGCCGCCCTTATTCACCGCGATGACATGGTGCTTTCACCAGATAAGTGACGGAAAAAACGATGCAAAATGACATTTCAAAGATGATGGCTGAGATAGGCGCGAATGCGCGCGCGGCCTCTGTGGTTTTGGCCACGGCTGAGGCGAATGCGAAACGTCGCGCACTCGAAGTGGCCGCTGATACCGTTTGGGAAACGCGCGACGCGATTATTGCAGCCAATAAAAAGGACATGGCTTTTGCGGCTGAAAAGGGGCTTTCGCCCGCGATGCTGGACCGGCTCATGCTTGATGAGCCGCGCGTGCAAAGCATGGTGGACGGTTTGCGCGCGGTTGCCGCACAAGACGACCCGATTGGCGAGGTGATCGACGCTTGGGATCAGCCATCAGGGCTGCATATCGAACGCGTACGCACTCCGATTGGCGTGATCGGCGTAATCTACGAGAGCCGCCCAAATGTCACTGCGGATGCGGGCGCGTTGTGTTTGAAATCCGGTAATGCGGTGATTTTGCGTGGGGGATCCGAAGGGCTGCACTCTGCGCTGGCTATTCATGCGGCGATGATTACCGGCCTCAGATCTGCGGGTCTGCCAGAGGCCGCGATCCAGCTTGTGCCGACACGCGACCGTGCGGCTGTGTCTGAGATGTTGCAAGCCGTGGAGCATATTGATGTCATCGTGCCACGGGGTGGTAAGGGCTTGGTCGGATTGGTGCAAAAAGAGGCGCGTGTGCCTGTGTTTGCCCATCTTGAAGGCATCTGCCATGTCTATGTCGATGGATCAGCAGATGTTGCTATGGCGCGCGATGTGCTGTTGAACGCAAAAACCCGCCGCACCGGGATTTGCGGCTCGGCTGAAACGGTGCTGATCGATACTGCGTTTCATGAAAAGCACCGTGATGCGCTGATCCCTGCATTGATTGAGGCCGGGGTTGAGGTCCGTGCAGAGCCGGGGTTGCAAATGGATGGCACGGTCATGGCAAGCGCTGATGACTTTGGCCGTGAATTCCTAGATATGATCATTGCCGCAAAAACTGTGGACGGGATCGCTGGTGCAATCGCACATATCCGTCAATTTGGCTCAGATCACACAGATGCAATCATCACCGAAGATGATGCGATTGCCGCACGATTCTTTCGCGAGCTCGATAGCGCTATTTTAATGCGAAACGCATCCACGCAGTTTGCAGATGGCGGTGAATTTGGCATGGGCGCGGAGATCGGTATTGCGACAGGGAAACTACACGCGCGCGGCCCTGTCGGTGCGGTGCAATTGACGAGCTTTCAGTACCATGTAACGGGGAACGGGACAGTGCGGTCCTAATAGCTGATTGTGATACGGTCATCAAAATGTGCCGCATCCAATATGCGGCCTGCGGCTTTGGTAACCTGTGGCAGCAAGGCAAATTGAACTGTTGCTGCGGTAAAGGCATGGCCCATGTCCGGTGTGCCTAAGGCATCCCAAAGCGGGTGTTCAATTTTAAACCGCGGCCCGGTTGCTGTAACGTCCCATTTCCCATCCGAATGCTTGATTGTGATATCGCCACCCGCTGGCAGCGCTGTTTCTAGGCATTGAATGGCTAAAAACGCGGCGCGCACATTGCTGCGCGGTTGTTGATCTTCAATCTCCCACGTGTAGTCAAACCGCCCGCCGATCGCTGTCGCGGTCAAAACAGAAACAACCTCGGCTCGGTTGATCATCTGATCCGAGGAGGCGGCACCAAAGGCGATCCGAAAGAACCGGATACGCGCATTTGCGTTTTCAACACTCTCTGTGATCAAAGCGATCTCTTGGTCGGAGTTATCATCGGTAAGCGACATCAATTCGACACCATTGCCTATCGCACCGATTGGGCTGATAAGATCATGGCAGATGCGTGAGCCGACGAGTGCAGGAAGATCAGGCGTCATGATAAAATACCTTTGCAGTGAAGGATGTGAATGTGACGGATTTGAACGCGCTACTGACGCCAGGGATGTTTGTTTCACATCCGCAGCACCCAGAATGGGGCTTGGGGCAGGTGCAATCACAGATCGCTGGGCGAATTACCGTCAATTTCCAGCACCAAGGAAAAGTCGTGATTGATGGACATAAGATTTCATTAGACTTGGAACCTACCCCGACATGAAAAAACAACCTATAAGTGTATTATTTTTAACCCTTATAGTTAATATTTGGTATAATTCTACAAAAAACCAGATTAAAAATCGGCAATCGCTCTGTTGAGCAGCATTCCAAGTAAGGGCAATCTGAATGATCCAAAGCACAGATCATTTTCGCGTACGTTTTGCCGAAACAGACCAAGATATCGAATCTGCTCAAAAATTACGGTATGAAGTCTTTGTCGAAGAGTTAGGGGGAAAAAACTCTCACCTTCCTCACCCTGCACGCCTGGAATGTGATCGCTTTGATACCGTTGCGCAGCATCTTTTGTTGTGTGACAATAGCTTAACGCCTGAAGATCAGGTTGTTGGCGTGTACCGTTTGATGTCTGCAGCCTCAGCCGAGAAGACGGGCGGATTCTATTCGCAATCTGAGTTTGACAT
>CAKMZE010000128.1:2063-3777 GCA_929200295.1 uncultured Alphaproteobacteria bacterium | reverse complement strand
TTGACATCGCAAAAATCCTGACAAAAACAACATCCGTGCTCGAGCTTGGTCGATCCTGTCTTGCGCCTGCTTATCGCGGTGGGATTGGGATGATGCTGCTTTGGCAGTTTCTAGCGCGCTATATCAAAGAGCAAGGGATCGAAATTTTGTTTGGTGTCGCTTCATTTCAAAACAGCGACCCGCGTGTCCATGCGCTCCCGCTTGCGTATTTACAGGCACATTATCTTGCGGATGATGATATCAGGCCTTCTGCTTTGGTGCAGGAACCCATAAATTATGCAACACAGGCTGAGTTGCAAGCAAAACAGGCTTTGCAGCAGATGCCTGCATTGATCAAAGCCTATCTGCGGTTGGGTGGCAAAGTGGGCGAGGGTATCTATGTTGATCATGCATTTAATACCACAGATGTCTGTATGGTGCTGAAAACCGAAGACCTCTTGACGCGATCAAAGCTGTTTTATCCAGAAGGGGCGCCTTTTGACTGATCCGTGGCAATCAGAGGATGACGTGGCGCATGCGCAGGTCACTGTCATCGGCTGCTTTCATGCAGCACGTCGCGGCATTCCTTTGATTGCATTGATCGCAGTGTGCTTGGTTTTGATGATGATTATCAGGTTGATCGAGCGGCCTCTTTTCGGAGTAAAACGACCTTGGACGCCATATATTACCCAATTTGTCTGCCGCAGTGCGTTTTGGATATTAGGAATCGGATATCGAACCGAGGGGGCAATCTTAAGCGGCCCCGGCGCGATTGTGGCGAACCATTCGTCATGGTTGGATATTTTTGCACTCAATGCGGCCAAGCGGATCTATTTCGTGTCCAAAGCCGAAGTCGCTGGCTGGCCCGGGATCGGATGGTTGGCCAAGGCCACTGGCACTGTTTTCATCCAGCGGCAACGCAGTGAAGCGAAAGCCCAAGTTTATACGTTTAGAGAAAGGTTAGCTGCGGGTCATAAGTTATTGTTTTTCCCAGAGGGTACATCGACAGATGGTTTGCAGGTGCTCGCATTTAAGCCCACGCTCTTTGCTGCATTTTTTGATGATACGCTCAAAAGTACATTGAAAATTCAAGCCGTAACAGTACGCTATCATGCCCCCCAAGGCGCGGATCGGCGGTTTTACGGGTGGTGGGGCGATATGGCACTTGCACCGCATCTTTATGCGACGCTGGCCGCGCGTCGCCCCGGATCGGTCGAGGTGATCTATCACACGCCCGTCAATGTCGCGGATTATGCGGACCGGAAATCACTGGCCCTTGCGTTAGAAACGCAAACGCGCAGCGGTTTATCCCTGCATCGCAGCGCGTAAATCGTTTAGCGCCTTTGCAGGGTCATCAGTTCCCCAAATCTCATCTCCGATCCCAAAGAAATCCGTATGAGGTGTGAGCATACGGATGAGATCTTGGGTTAATGCCCCTTCGGCCACCACAGGAACTTCGATCATGGCAGACCACCATTCAAAAAGTTCCTTTTCAGCCTGCGTGCCATCACCAAGTGCGGTCATGCCTACAGGGCCAAAGCTAACGTAATCGGCACTTAATTCCCCGGCGATCATGCCATCATGGCGTGAATTTCCGCAATATGCGCCAACAATCGCATCCTCGCCCAGCTCTTTGCGTACAGATTTCACCGAACGTGCCGCGTCATTGAGATGTACACCGTCTAATCCCAAACGCTCAACAAGCTGTATATGCGTGTCGACGACCAAAGCCACG
>CAKMZE010000128.1:0-2053 GCA_929200295.1 uncultured Alphaproteobacteria bacterium | reverse complement strand
CCTCATCACGGAGGCCAAGCGCTAATCTCACGCAGCTCACTGGCGCGCTATCGAGGCAGGCTGCCAATTGATCAGGAAACAGCGCCAGGTCAATCTCAGCGGGCGTAATAAGGTATAGCTGTGGCTGTTCTTCTGCATCAGCGTTTTGCGCGGCATCGGTCATGGTTCGGCCTTTATATAATCTATCCGTCCCTTACCGGGGTTTTTTCGGTTTGGCTACTTTCGGAGGCAAGCTGCGCGCATAATCTAAAGCCAGCGCGATAATTTGCCCGCGCAGTGCAACATCATCAAATGTATGGGGCGAGACATCAACCATGCCGCCCATGGGGCGCCCGGTAAAGCTCAGCGGGCTGACGCCTTCGATTTCTAACGCTTTGGGTTCGGCCTCTTTGCCCACGCGCGCCATCCCGCCACCTTGGTGCACGCCGCAGACCATATTGCCGTTTTTCATAAAGCATAATCCACCAAACATCTTCTTTTCGGTGATCCCAGGCTCATCAAAGAGATCAGCACGCAAGAGCTCTGCGTGGTCTTCATCATACGCCATATCCGGTTCCTTGCGTTGTGCTTTCGTGCAGCGTATCAGACACAGACGCGTTTACGAAAGCCCCGATATGTCCCAACCTGCCTTTGTTCTTGTACGCCCACAAATGGGTGAAAATATAGGTGCCGCTGCGCGTGCAATGTGGAATTTTGGGCTGGACCGCATGCGGATTACAAGCCCGCGCGACGGGTGGCCCAATCAAAAAGCAGTGGCCATGGCGAGCGGGGCAGGTCGGCTTTTGGATGAGGCGCAGCTTTTTGAAAGCACCGCCGATGCGATTGCTGATTGTGATTTCGTCTATGCGACAACGGCGCGCCAGCGGGACCTGACCAAACCTGTGTTCACGCCCGAGGCCGCGATGATCGATGCTCAGGCGCGGATAGCGGCAGGAGGCAAGGTTGCGGTTCTTTTCGGCCCCGAACGCGCGGGTTTGGAAAACGATGATATCGTACGGGCCAATGCGATCATTTCTGTGCCTGTGAACCCGCAGTTCGCATCGCTTAATCTCGGGCAATGCGTGTTGCTTGTGGGTTATGAATGGATGCAGCGTCTGAGCGATGCCGAAGGTCAGACCACGCAGATATCTGGTGATTGGTCCACGCAGGTTGAGATTGAAAAACTCGCACAGCATTATGAGGACCGTTTGCAAGACGCGGGCTTCTTTTATCCCGCGCACAAAGCGGCAAGCATGAAGCTGAACCTGCGCAATCTGTGGTCGCGGATGCCGCTCACGCGTGCTGATGTGCAGATGCTGCATGGTGTCATGCGACAAATGGTGCGCTGGAAAGAACGCTCAGACTAAGCGCTCCCACTTGCTCATAGGCGGCAGCAGACCTAGGTTTAGCTGCGGACAACAAGGAAAGCTGTGATGGTTGAGAAAAAGCGCGCGATTTTTGAAGACGTAGGCGAGGCCCCCAAACAGATCGCCACACCCGGTGGTATTGGCAGCGGCGGGCAGGGCGCGCGTGGCGCAATCAGGCTTTGGCTCATTGCGCTTTTCGCTCTTGTGGCGGTTATGATCGTTGTGGGTGGGCTAACGCGGCTGACAGATTCCGGGCTTTCCATTACTGAATGGGCCCCAGTTGTGGGGGCCATGCCGCCGCTGAATGCAGCCGATTGGGCTGTGGAATTTGAAAAGTACCAAGCCACCCCGGAATATCAGTTGCAAAACATCGGGATGAGCCTTGCGGAGTTTAAAACAATCTATTGGTGGGAATGGGGCCACCGGCAGCTTGGCCGGGTTATTGGCCTTGTCTGGGCGATTGGTTTTTTCGGGTTTCTGATCGCGCGCAAAATTCCCACCGGATGGACCGGAAAGCTGGTTTTCATCGGGACCTTGGGCGGGCTTCAAGGCGCTGTTGGCTGGTGGATGGTCCATAGCGGCCTGCAAGAGGGAATGCTCGATGTCGCCTCCTACCGCTTGGCCACGCATTTAGGGCTGGCCTTTGTGATCTTTGGATTTCTCACGTGGTACATTCTGCATATGTCCCGACGCGAAGCAGAGCTGAT
>CAKMZE010000127.1:242-7273 GCA_929200295.1 uncultured Alphaproteobacteria bacterium | reverse complement strand
CTTTCACTCACACCGATGCTGTCACCAAAGGGACGGCTCTTAGGTGATTTTACAATCTCGTGCTTGGACGAAAATCATTTTCATCTCACGGCTTCTTATGGGTATCAGGCGATCCATATGCGCTGGTTTGAACGTCATATGGCGGATGATGTGCAGGTTGAAAACATCTCAAACCGGCTCACTGGGTTTCAGATTGCAGGACCTTTGGCGCGCGATCTATTATCTGCATGCACCCGAGATGCGACTGATCTGAAATTCCTCGATGTGCGGCGGATGACGGTTGGGCAAACCGCCTGCACGGTCCAGCGGGTCAGCTATACCGGCGATCTGGGGTATGAGATTTATTGCGATCCGATGGATCAACGCCAGCTGTGGCAGACGCTGTGGTCTGCGGGCACGCCAATGGGGCTGACACCCTTTGGGATGCGCGCGATGATGTCATTGCGATTGGACCGGTTCTTTGGCTCTTGGCTATCCGAGTTTTCACCAGATTATACCGCAGCAGAAACCGGCATGGATCGGTTTATTGCGTTTAAAAAGGACGCAGATTTTATCGGACGCGCCGCTGCCGAAACTGAAAAACAAACCCCACCTGCGCGCATATTGGCGGTCTTTGAGGTTGCGGCCGAAGACGCGGATGCTGTGGGTTATGAGCCTGTTTTTGTTGATGATACTGTGGTCGGATTTTGCACATCTGGTGGTTATTCACATCACTCAGGCCGCTCAATCGCGATGGCGTTGGTTCCAAGAGAGCTTGCCACAGGTCATCTAAACGCTGAGATTGAGATCATGGGCAAACGGCGCAAGGCGACACAGATCACGACGCCTCTTTTTGATCCTGATGGCAGCCGCATGCGCGGATGAGACAGGACAAGGTTCCCATTTTGATCCTTGCCGCCGGGGCGTCGCGCCGGATGCGCGGGCGCGATAAGCTCTGCGAGGATGTCGGGGGGCAACCGCTGCTCGCCTTGCAAATCGCGCGGGCTCGCGCCGTTGGCCCGACATTTGTGGCAGTCCCGTCGCTGTCGCATCCACGGGCCGATATCGTCGCTTCAACAGATGCGCAGCCTATTTTGGCCAAAGAAGCCGATAAAGGGATCGGTGCGAGCCTGCGCGATTGTGTGCAGCAATTACCCGATTGCCCCGCATTTATGATCGTCTTGGCTGACCTGATTGATCTCAATGTGGCTGATTTGCGCTGTGTGTTGACAGCACGTTCAGCAAACCCTGATAATTTGATTTGGCGCGGCGTCACAGAGGAAGGCTTGCCCGGGCATCCCGTCATCTTTGATCAACAGCTAAAACCTGCGTTCAATAACCTGAATGGTGATCGTGGTGCCGAAACGATTATTCGGTCCTATGCAGAGCGCACCCATTATATCCCTCTACCCGGTCAACATGCGCGGCATGATCTGAATACCCCCGAAGATTGGGCGGCTTGGCGCAGTCAAAACGGGTGATCCGTTTAGATTTTAACCGAATTTCGCCAAACGTGCCGCGCGAAGTTGGGCAAAATCCTCGCCCGCGTGGTAGCTCGACCGCGTCAGCGGCGTGGCAGAGACCATCAAAAACCCTTTGCCGTAAGCGGCTTTTTCATAGGCCGCGAATTCTTCGGGTGTCACAAAACGATCCACCGCGTGATGTTTTGGCGTGGGCTGCAAATACTGCCCGATTGTGAGAAAATCGATATCGGCGGCGCGCATGTCTTCCATCACTTGGATCACTGCTTGCCGATCTTCCCCAAGCCCGACCATAATGCCTGATTTGGTGAACATTTTAGGGTCGAGCTCTTTCACACGTTGCAAAAGACGTAATGAATGGAAATACCGCGCACCCGGGCGTACCTCAGGATAAAGCCCTGGCACTGTTTCGAGGTTATGGTTGAACACATCAGGACGCGCTTCAACAACGGTTTCTAACACGCTGTCCTCACAGCGAATAAAGTCAGGTGTGAGAATTTCAATCGTCGTGTCAGGCGATTGTTTGCGAATAGCGCGGATCGTTTGCGCAAAATGCGCAGCCCCACCATCGGCGATATCATCGCGATCAACGGATGTGACAACTACATGTCGCAACCCGAGCTTTTTGACCGCATCAGCCACACGGCCGGGTTCGAATATATCGAGATCCTCAGGCGGTTTGCCTGTTGCAATATTACAAAATGTGCAGGCTCTGGTGCAGACCTCCCCCATGATCATCATGGTCGCGGGCCCTTGGCTCCAACATTCACCAACATTGGGGCATCCGGCCTCTTCACAAACTGTGACAAGGTTGTGCGCGCGCATAATATCGCGGGTTTGTTGATAGCCCTCAGATGTGGGGGCTTTGACGCGGATCCAATCAGGTTTTTTGGGCTGCGGCGCATCCGCGCGCTTTTGTTTTTCGGGATGGCGTTCAGAAGGGATTTTGAGATCACGCGGGGCCATGTTGTCCTCAAGCTTTGATATGAGCTAGATAAGCGCCAATGCTTACAAAGTCTACAATGATGCTTGCATGGCCATGATGCAGTTGCATCATGGCTCGCCTATCCGATCATAGGGCCGAACTTGCCTTGTGTTTCCTCGTAATGGCGTGACAATCGTTGTAGGGCGATGCGCAAGACGATTTTGCCTGAGCGGGCTGACCATCCTAGCTTTTGCTCGGTAACTTCGAGCCCTTCGAGCAGACAACAGCAACGTAAGACGACATCCCCCAGCCCCGGGCCGAGATCAATCATTGCGCTTTTGACGCGGGAATGTGCCCGTCTTGCTGCGGCTGGGGATGCATCAGCTATGTCCTTTGGGGTTTGCATGAATGCATCCCATGTTTGTGGTTTCTGTGCACCCATTTGTGCGAGCTCAAAATCTTCTCTTAGCCGCTCGCCAGCTACAACCAGCTCTTTACTTAAAAAGGGCTTTCCATCGCGGTCTTTGCGGCGCGCAAGACCTAATAGCGGGCTTTCAGTGACGTAATATCTAGTCTTTTCAGGGTCTTGAGGTTTTCCTGTATGGGTCCAACTATGAAGATCCCCGTCAAACTGCGCGCGTTTCTCGGCGAAACCGTGGGCTTTATTCTCATCCGCAGCGGTCATTTGGCGCAACGCCGCACGACCTGCGTTGGTGATGAAATATTTATGGATGCGCGTTGCGGGATTGGGGCATGTGATCCAAGATTTCAGCGCAATGGCCTGCGCTATCTCACGATCGACCACCGCTGTGCGTAACGTCTCCCCATCTTGCAATGTACGCATGACGACGGCGGTGTCCATCTCCATAGCCACAGCAAGAACGGCACCTGTTTCACATAAACGGCGTAAGATTCTTTTCGCTTCTTCTTCAAAACGATCTTGTGTCAGTGCTTCGGGAAAAGCGGTTGTCTGGGTGTGTAGTTCTGGTGTCATGGCTTCCTGGTCCTCTTGTTTATTTTGGTTTTGATTGCGCTGGAAACATCCAGCGAGCGCGCGTAATGCATCATCTACCAAAGGGTCATCACGCCGCCCTTGAAAACTGCGAATTTGGCGTAGAACAGTTGATGGGTGACATGATTGTCCACGTGCGAGGGCACGAATGGTTTGGCCCGCTTCAGTGTGCGCTAAATAATTATACGCAGCCATTGGGACCCAAGGTGGTATTTGCCCTGAGAAACAGTGCTTTATCTGGACTGTCATAATACCCCCTTTAATAGAACGTCTCGCGCAATGTTCTTGATTTGTGCTCTCTTGCTTTTCTAACAAAGGGTCACAAATTTTCAACTTAAGAGTGTATGGTTACCCAGTGGTTAATATACGTCTCTAAACGCATGATTGTTTCTAAATGGTAAATTTTTATAAGCGCTGCGTTCTTAACATTTAAGGAAACGGCAACACCTAGGTCAGACCGCTTAGAGTTGATGCATCACGGCAGATACGAAAGGCGCGAGATGCAAGATATATTCACTCAGATAAAATCCTTAAAACGGCCAGCCCTATTGGTGCGCGCAGCACGGTTTGGGGTGGACGAATATCGCCGTGAAAAGCACCTGCCACGGATTTTGCGGTGCGAGAGCATCCCCAAAACGGCAGAAGCCATATTGCGCTTGCTTGATACAGAGCGCGAAATACAAAACACAAAATCAGCAAGTGCAAATAGTTATGATGTGGCTAAGCATATCGAAGTGCTTATTGCGATTATGGGCGAGGCACGGCTTCTTCATGCGACGTCAAAACCGCAGATTGCATACGCAGGGTCGCAGGCAGTTTAGGCCGCGCGCCTACATAAATGCATCTGGCATGCTGGCTTTCTTGTCAGCCACATAAGCACGTAACCGAGATTCAATCTCGGGGTCTAATGCGGGCTGTTGATACGTATCCAAGAGCTTTTTGACGCGGAGTGATGCAAGCGCCATCGTGTCTCGTGCACCCTCTTCATCCCATGTTTCAAACGGTTTATAATCAAACATTTCAGAGCGCCAGAAGGCGGACTTAAAGTTCGCTTGCGTATGCTCACAACCCAAATAATGGCCGCCAGGACCAACCTCGGCAATGGCGCCCATGGCTTGGCCATTCTCAGACATATCCACGCCTTTTGCGAAATGATGCAATGTGCCGAGCTGATCAGCATCCATTACAAATTTCTCAAAGCTTGCAACAAGACCACCCTCAAGCCAGCCACATGAGTGCAGCATAAAGTTCACGCCAGACAACAGCCCAACCTGCAATGAATTTGCGGTTTCATAGGCGGCCTGCGCGTCAGGCAGCTTTGATCCACAAAACGACCCAGAGGACCGATAAGGTAGCCCAAGACGGCGCGCCAACTGCCCTGCCCCATATGTGATATGTGCAGCCTCTGGTGTGCCAAACGTCGGCGCACCAGAGTTCATATCGATCGAGCTTACAAACGTGCCCATGATAACAGGCGCACCGGGTTTGATGATCTGTGAATAGGCGACGCCAGCCATCACCTCGGCCAGCACTTGTGTCAAAGTTCCCGCAACGGAAACTGGTGCCATCGCACCGCCCACGATAAACGGGCTGATAATGCTGGCTTGGTTTTGCGTGGCAAAGACCTCAAGCGCCCCCATCATGATGTTATCAAAGGTCAACGGAGAGTTGATATTGATCAGTGATGTCATCACCGTGTTGTTTTGGACAAACTCTTTGCCAAATAAGATCTCGCACATCTCGACGCTGTCTTGCGCACGGCTTGGCTCTGTCACGGAGCCCATGAATGGTTTGTCAGAATAGATCATATGCGTGAGCAGCATGTCCAAATGCCGTTTGTTCACGGGAATGTCTGTTGGCTCGCACACTGTCCCACCTGAGTGGTGCAGCCATTTTGACATATAGCCAAGCTTCACGAATTTTTCGAAATCAGCCATGGTTGCATAGCGCCGCCCACCTTCGACATCGCGCACAAATGGTGGCCCGTAAACGGGTGCGACCACGAGGTTATTGCCACCGATGACAACATTTCGCTCTGGGTTGCGTGCGCATTGCGTAAATTGCGAGGGGGCCGTGCTACATAGTTTGCGCGCTAAACCACGGGGGATGCGCACGCGCTCACCATCAATCGTAGCACCTGCGGCCTTCCAACGTGCGAGCGCCTCGGGGTTTTCAACAAAGTTGACCCCAATTTCAGCAAGTACGGTTTCGGCGTTTGCCTCGATGATATCAAGCGCTGCATCGTCAAGCACTTCAAAATTAGGAATATTACGTTCGATGTATTTTGCAGTTTCAACACTGACGGCTGTGCGTTCGGCACGGCGTGCTGCCCCACCGCCACCGCGGCTGCGACGTGTTGCTCTTACAGTTTGCTCGGTCATAACATTCCCCTCTGGTGTGATGACGGTGCATGACAGATAGCTTTCGTAATGCAAAACTTGTGCAAATTTTACGCCCTTTGACGTGCAAAAGCGACATTGGATCTCTTGCAGCTCCGAGATCGAACGCGTAACGAACTGTTATGAATACTATGCCCCATGAGCGGCTGCTGGTCATTGATTTTGGCAGCCAAGTGACCCAGTTGATCGCGCGTCGCTTGCGCGAGCTGAATGTTTATTGTGAAATTCACCCCTATCAAAACGTCACCGATGCGTTTCTTAAGACGTTTGCACCTAAGGCGGTGATTTTATCTGGCGGCCCCGATAGTGTCACGCGCGATGGATCGCCCCGCGCACCAGCGAGCCTGTGGGATATGGGGTTGCCCATATTGGGCATCTGCTATGGCCAGCAGACGATGATGACGCAATTGGGCGGTAAGGTCATTTCAGGTGCAGGCACCGCAGAATTTGGCCGTGCCTATGTCAGCCCCAAAGATCCCCTAACGCTGCTAAATGGCTGGTTTGAAGATGGGGATGAGCAGGTCTGGATGAGCCACGGCGATCACGTATCAGAGCTTGCCCCCGGGTTTGAGGTTTATGGCACATCACCCAACGCCCCTTATGCAATCACCGCTGATTTGTCGCGTCATTTCTATGCGGTGCAGTTTCACCCAGAGGTGCATCACACCCCCAATGGTGCAAAGCTTTATGAGAATTTCTGTCACATCACCGGGTTCCAAGGCGATTGGACGATGGGTACTTATCGCGATCAAGCAATCGACAACATTCGTGCGCAAGTCGGCGATAAACAGGTGATCTGCGGTCTATCTGGTGGTGTTGACAGCTCGGTTGCGGCGGCATTGCTGCATGAGGCGATTGGCGATCAGCTCACATGCGTCTTTGTGGATCATGGCTTGCTCAGACAGAATGAAGCCGCGGATGTGATCGCGATGTTCCGTGATAATATGAACCTCAAAGTCATTCATGCCGATGAGACAGAGCTGTTTTTAAGCGCGCTTGATGGGCAGTCCGACCCCGAAACCAAGCGCAAAATCATTGGAAAGCTCTTTATCGATGTGTTCCAGAAATATGCCAACCAGATTGAGGGCGCCGAGTTTCTGGCACAAGGGACGCTCTACCCGGATGTCATCGAATCTGTTTCATTCTCGGGCGGTCCTTCTGTGACAATCAAAAGCCATCATAATGTAGGTGGCTTACCTGAAAAGATGGGGTTGAAACTTGTTGAACCGCTACGT
>CAKMZE010000127.1:0-232 GCA_929200295.1 uncultured Alphaproteobacteria bacterium | reverse complement strand
AATTGCCAGATCACTTTATTGGGCGGCACCCCTTCCCTGGCCCAGGATTGGCGATCCGCTGCCCGGGCGAGATCACCCGCGAAAAGCTAGGCATCCTGCGCAAAGCAGATGCGGTCTATATCGACCAAATTCGCAAGCATGGGCTTTATGATGATATTTGGCAGGCCTTTGTCGCGATTTTGCCTGTCCGCACGGTCGGGGTGATGGGCGACGGGCGGACATATGATTTTGC
>CAKMZE010000126.1 GCA_929200295.1 uncultured Alphaproteobacteria bacterium | reverse complement strand
CATCGGCTCTGGTGTTGCGTCTTCTTCTTTGACGCAATCCATCACAAGGATCCGCTCCATCACAGCGATCTGCGGCGCGGCAAGGCCAATGCCGGGCGCGTGATACATTGTCTCGAGCATATCATCCGCAAGACGGCGAATATCATCCGTCACAGATGTGACGGGCGTTGCTGTCTTTTTCAAACGTGGGTCGGGGTGGATTAGGATATTGCGTAATGTCATATACGATCATGTAACTTGTCATCTGCGCGCCTTCAAGCGCGACAATGTACTTGGCATCCGCAGAAAGACAGAGCAATGTGACAAGAACACTTATGCTGGAGACCACACGATGACATTTGACCAAATCCCTGACCGCCGCGGCACCCACTGCGTAAAGTGGGATGGGATGGAAACCCATTACGGCGTCTCACCCGATGACGGTCTTGCCATGTGGGTGGCGGATATGGAATTTGCAGCACCCCCATGTGTGCAAAAGGCAGTGCAAGACATGCATGACCACGGGGTCTATGGCTATTTCGGGGATGAAAGCAAATACCGTGCCGCTATTCAGTGGTGGATGAAAACCCGTCATAATTGGGAGATCGATCCAGCCTCTATTTTCACCACACATGGGCTGGTCAATGGCACGGCAATGTGCATTGACGCCTTTACCAACCCCGGTGAAGGTGTGGTGCTCTTTACCCCAGTGTATCACGCTTTTGCGCGTGTCATTGCGGCAGCAGATCGCCAGCTGGTCGAATGCGAATTGGTCAATAACGATGGCCGTTATGAAATGGATTTCGACGCATATGATGCGCAGATGACAGGCAATGAACGGATGCTGGTATTCTGCTCACCACATAACCCAAGCGGACGCGTCTGGACGAAGGCCGAGCTGCAGGCGGTTGCCGCCTTTGCGAAACGGCATGAGCTTATTTTGGTGTCCGACGAGATTCACCATGATCTGGTGATGCCCGGTCATACCCACACGCCAATGGCGCATATTGATGGCATCGAAGACCGTCTTGTGATGATGACTGCGACGACAAAAACATTTAATATTGCAGGCAGCCATTCAGGCAATGTGATTATCGCTGACCCTGATTTGCGCAGCCGCTTTGCCGGGCGCATGGCGGCACTCGGTCTGTCGCCCAATAGCTTTGGGCTGTTCATGGCCACAGCCGCCTATAGCCCCGAAGGGGCCGCTTGGGTGGACGCACTTTGTGCGCACCTCGATGAAAACCGCAAAGTGTTTGATGCGGGCATCAATGCGATCCCAGGTCTGAAATCCATGCCGCTTGAGGCGACGTATCTGGCTTGGGTCGATTTCACAGACACGGGCATGACACGCGAAGAATTCACAGACCGCGTACAATCGCAAGCAAAGATCGCCGCCAATCACGGCCCTAGCTTTGGCCAAGGTGGCGATAGCTTCTTGCGGTTCAATCTGGGCACAACGCGCGCGCAGGTCATGGATGCCGTGGCACGCATGCAAGCGGCCTTTGGTGATTTACAGTAAGCTGCCACTCACACCCAATCATGCATCAGCGGGGGAGCAACCCAGCTGGTGCGCTTTGCTCTCTGGCAAAATCCACCGCGGGCTTATCATGCACCGCGTGCAGCCATTTAAAATCAAACACCCGGTCCGGGCCCTGATCCTCTGAGCTGACAATCAAACACTGATAAAGGTGGCGCGCGCCATCATAAATCTCGACCCGGCCGCGCAGCTTATCCGCCACACCGCGTTCCAGCGTAAAACCACCATCCCACATCTTGAGAATACGGTAGACGTCATCGCCATCATGCACGCATAAACGGCTGCTTTTCTTCAACGCCGCTTTGCGTGCGTCTTCTAAGCCCTTGCGCACAGCTTCTGGCAAAAAATCATTCATCTTATCACCCCTATAGCCCGTGAGTATGAGGACGCAGAAACATGAAGATCAAGTGACAAATTGAAGAATAATCCGAAATTTTTGCGAGGGCTCCGCTTATGCGCGGGCTTTTGGCCGTAAGACATGCGGCTTTGCTGCGTCATATAACGCCGAATCCGGGAACCCATGGCTTTCGCCCAACGCGGGGCCAACCATGATCAGCGCGGTACGGGTGATCTTTGCCGCGCGCGCTTGCTCGCGCACCGTTGATAATGTCCCCCGAATGATCTGTTGGTCAGGCCATGATGCACGGTAGATAATCACACAAGGACAATCAGCGCCGTAATATGGGATCAACTGTCGCTCAATCTCGCGCATCGCGCGGATACCCAGATGAATAGCCAGCGTCGCACCTGTGCGTGCGAAATTTTCAAGCGTCTCACCTGCAGGCATACTGGTCGATTTCATCGACATCCGCGTAAGAATAATCGATTGCGCCACCTCTGGCACAGTCAGCTCAGTGCCAAGGGCCGCCGCCGCCGCCGCATAGGCAGGCACGCCGGGAATAATCTGATAAGCGATGCCTTCGCTTTTCAACAACCTGATTTGCTCTGCAATCGCCCCATAAAGAGAGGGATCACCCGAATGCACCCGCGCAACATCTTGCCCTTTGGCATGGGCAGCAAGGATCTCTGCATGGGTTTCATCCAACGTCATGGGGGCAGTGTCCAGCACCCGCGCGCCCTCTGGCGCACAACCGACCACCTCAGCAGGGACCAAGGACCCTGCATAGAGACACACAGGGCATGCCCCAATGATCCGCGCCGCCTTCAACGTCAACAGCTCAGGATCACCAGGTCCTGCACCAATGAAATAAACAGTCATAACAATCTTACTCCTTGCGGGATGGCGGGTGGGGCGTCGGCAAAGCCGCGCGTCATCCCGCCAGATCCCCATCAATTTTACGGGCATAGCCACGGGGCGTATAAAGCCGCGGTCCCTCGCCCAAATGTGCAAGCCGCGAATGCGACGAGCCGATCAAAACAACCGTCAACATATCCACCTCATCCACTTGCAACGCATCCAGCCGGCGATAGCGAATATGCTCTTCCGGCCTGCCCAGTGAGCTGGCCAACATCACAGGCGTATCCGCAGGGCGATGCTTGAGCAATATATCACGGGCCTCTGCCAATAACGTCCGCCGCCGCCGCGAAACGGGGTTATAAAACGCGATGACAAAATCACCCTCAGCCGCAGCATGCAGACGCTTAATAATGTCTTCACGCGGCGTCAAAAGATCTGACAATGAAATCGCACAGAAATCATGGCCCAACGGCGCACCCGCGCGCGCAGCGGCCCCTTGCAAGGCCGACACCCCGGGCGAGCATTGCACCTCGACCCGGCGTGCCGCATCCGACACCCCCATCTGATCCGGCCCGCGATCCAACAGCTCAAACACCAGCGCGCCCATCGCGTAAATCCCCGCATCACCAGAGCAAACAAGCGCCACATTATGCCCCTTACCAGCCTGCTCTAACGCATAGCGGCAACGGTCTTCTTCTCCGCCCAATGGAAAATCTGAGCGTGTTTTGCCCGCAGCCAGCGGCCCAAGCAGATCGATATAAAGCCCGTATCCCACCAGCTCTTGCGCATCCGCTACAAGCCGAGACACCTCAGGCGTGCGCCATGTCGCCTGCCCCGGCCCAATCCCCACGATAGAAAGCTTCCCACGTGCCCGGCCCGGCATCGCGATCAAAGGTGCGGGTGCTCGCGCAACCGCACATGTCGCCTCATCCGTCTTAACCTTTTCGACCGCAAGCGTTGCCTCTGTTCCAGCACCAGCAAGTGCTGCCCCTTCGCTCACCCCATGGCAGCCCACTTCGGCAAACACCACATCAGACGGATGCGCGAGCCGCGGGGTTTCATACTCCAACGCAGCAGCCGTAAAGAGCCGCAAAGGCACGCCCAAGCGTGCCGCCGCAGTGATCATCGCAGGCTCATCCGCCTTCAAATCAATCGTGGCCACACAAGAAATCGCGCCTTTTGCAATCTGATGCGTCTCCAGCGTCTCTTGTACCAAATGCCACATCGCCTCAGGGTCCGCATTGCGCGCACAGCCTAATCCCAACACATATTGCTGCGGATGATAAACCAATCGCGCCGCAGAGCCCGCTTGTGGCGCGGCACTCACACAAAGTGTGACATCATCCCCATCTGGCAAATCAGCCTCAAATATCGCAGGCCCGTCCCAGGTCACACCACCACCAGAGAGCAAACGCGCCATCACATCCTTTGCATCCTGAGGGTTCTGCAACCGGTAGCCCGGTGGCGGCGCATCCAGCGCCACGCCCAACGCCACATCCCCTGCGGTCGTCACAGCCGCAACACTTTCGAGCACACCCGCGATCTTAGCCGCGAGCCGGTTTGCACCCCGATGTCCCCCCAAGAGCGGTACAACCACAGACCCATCATCAGCCACAGACACGACAGGCGGTTCGGTCGTTTTATCAGCAAGCAAAGGCGCCACAGCCCGGATCAAAATACCAGAGGCGCAGACCCCGATCACAGGGATTCCCGCCGTAAACAGATCACGCACATGATCAAGCGCATTCGCAAACACGACATCTGCCTTTTCCACGCGCTCGGCGCGGCCATGCAACGCCAATCCCAACGCATCAGAAATCTTGCGTGCGGTCGCTTCCCCTGAACGTGAAAGAGCCAGCACAACGGGTGTCATAGCCATGGATCGGCTCCTTTGGTTAGTAATATCATTGAAAAATACGGCGCGGCCTCAGGCGCATCAGCAAGCGGCAGCACGATCTCATCCTCTAGCGTGGCCCGCGCGACATAAACCGCTTGGTCCGTTAACCCAAGTGCTGCAATGACAGCGCGGATTTTGGGCAAATGCCGCCCTACCTTCATCACCACAACGCTTTCCGCCCCATCAATGCGGTTGCGCAACTCATCCTCGGGCAGCGGTCCAGGCAACACCGTGAGCCGCTCATTGCGCGCGGCCAGCGGCTTGCTCGCCCGTGCAGCACAGGCCGTGATGCTTGTGACACCCGGCACGACCTCAACATCATATCGCGCGGACAGACGTGCAAACACATACATGAATGACCCATAGAAAAACGGATCACCTTCACATAAGCAAACCACATCTTGCCCAGAATCTAATACCTTTGCGATCTCAGCAGCACCGCTGTCATAGGACGCCTGCGCAGGCGCGCGCGCGACGGTCATCGGCACATCCATCACGATCTCTGGCACACCTTGCGGGATAACATCCGCAGCAATCGCACGTGCAAAGCTCTCGCCTCCTGCCAATGTCGGATACGCAATCACATCTGCATCCGCGATTAACCGCGCTGCGCGCAAGGTCATCAAATCTGGCGCACCAGGGCCCAGACCAACACCATAAAGCACACCCTTACGGGACGGTGGGAGGGGCGAATTGGCTTGTCCAAGAGCGTCTCCAACCGTCATCGCTTGATCAAGCTCCATTGCGTCACCGTCATCGCCGGGCGCCACCCTGTTAAACGGCCCACAGGCTCTGCACGCTGCACCGATATTTTCACCAATTCGCCCCCATGGTCTTTGTGCAATGCGGCCAAGACCATTTCACTTTCCAACGTGACCGCATTGGCCACCAGCCGCCCCAAGGGCCGCAACGCGGCCCATGCCGCGTCAAAGCTTTCACGGCTCAAGCCACCACCGATAAACACCGCATCCGGTGGCGCGAGCCCGGCAATCGCCTGTGGCACCTCGCCTGCGATCAGCGCGAGCTTTGGCGCGCCCAATGCCAGCGCATTGGCCGCCGCCATTGTGCGGCGATCTGCGCGCGGTTCAATCCCGATGGCGCGCGCATAGCGCGCCGCGCGCATCCATTCGATGGCCACAGACCCTGACCCGCACCCAATATCCCACAAAAGCGCACCGCGCATCGGCATCAGCTTGGCCACGGTGGCCGCACGCACCTCTTGCTTTGTCATCGTGCCGTCCGATTGAAACAGCCCATCGGCAAGACCCGGCACGCGCGGCAATAACGCCGCATCAGGTGCCGCGATGCATTCAACAGCGAGCGTATTAAACGCAGGCACCACATGATCCCAGCTTTCCGCCAATCCATCAAAGCGCGCCTCATCAGCCCCGCCCATCGCCGCGAGCACGGTCATCCGCGAGGCACCGAACCCACGCTCCGTCAAAAACGCCGCAATCTGTGCAGGCGTCTCAGCACCTGTTGTCAGGATCAACAACCGCGCATCCGGCTGGATAAAGGCGATCATCTGCTCAACAGGGCGCCCATGAACCGTGAGCGTCTCAAGATCCGCCAACGACCAGCCCATCCGCACAGCAGCCAGTTGAAAGGCGGAAAGCTGTGGGTGATAGATAACCTCATCAGTAGCGATCTCACGGCCGATCCGCGCACCCGCTGAATACCACAAAGGATCACCCGTCACCAAAATCACCACGCGACGCCCGCGCATAGATGCAATTTGGGTCATCATCGCATCAAACGGTGTTGGCCAATCCAAGCGCTCTGCGTCATTCCCTGCCGTAAGATCATGATGCCTGCGCCCGCCAATGATGACCTCTGCCGCAGCTATCACCGCGCGGGTCGCAGGCAAGAGCCCGTCTAAGCCATCCTCGCCTATGCCAATGATATGTAACCACGGGGTCATTCCGCGCGGTCCTCGGGTAGGCCCGCGGCACATGCATTCACCGCAGCCGAGGCCATGGCAGACCCGCCTTTGCGCCCGCGCAAGGCAATAAAATCACATCCTCTTGGGTCAGCTGCCAACTCAGCCTTGCTTTCTGCCGCGCCGATAAATCCAACAGGGAACCCTAAGATCGCCGCAGGCTTGGGCGCGCCTGCGTCTAGCATTTCAAGCAAATGAAACAATGCCGTTGGCGCATTTCCAATCGCCACAACAGCCCCTGCCAGATGTGGCTCCCAAAGGGTTACCGCTGCGGCTGATCGCGTGGTGCCCAGCGATTTTGCAAGTGCGGGCACGGATGCATCGTTCAATGTCACGATCACATCGTTATTCGCGGGCAAGTACCGCCGGATGATACCCGCGCCAACCATTTCGCAATCACATAACACCGGCGCCCCAGACGCGAGGGCCGCATGGGCCCTCTCAGCAACTTGCGGTGAAAAGGCCAAACGATCCGCGATCTCAACCATGCCGCATGAATGGATCAAACGGGTGATCACAGGCTGCATCGACACAGGGAACCGATCAAGCTTTGCCTCTGCACGCACGGTGGCAAAGCTTGCGGCGTAAATCGCTGCTGGGTCTTTCTCATAGGGGCGCATCAGATACCCCTATGAACGCAGAACGCTGCCGCGCAGGTGAACTCTGTGGCATTATGACTTGACCGTTTTCCGCGCGCTTTCAGGGCCATGCGGATGTTTTGCATGCGGGTAAACGGCATGATGGTGATGATGGTCGTGATCATGCGCGTGACCGTGATCATGGTGGAGATGGTGATCATGATGATGATCCGCCATTTCGAGCCTGCACATCCCAGTGCAAAAATGATCACAATAGGCACAATCCGCGACATTCGAGCCGGGCGCGTTCGCCCCCTGACCTTCGACATGATGGTGATGGCTTTCTTGCACCGCGCCGACCTCGGCCTCGAACCCCAGCACCTGCGTGCGGTACTTACACAAAACACAGGTCGGCGGTGGCACATCGCCAAAGGCCGGATGGCTGTCACGATCCTCTGCGGCGATCTCTTTGACAGCTGAGCCCTCAAT
>CAKMZE010000125.1:3158-7701 GCA_929200295.1 uncultured Alphaproteobacteria bacterium | reverse complement strand
GCCGATTACATGACACGCAACCAGATTGCGACGATCATTCGTGACGGCGGCTATCGTTTGTGGGGCAACGAGACCACTTGGACAGAGCCGCTGAACAAGTTCTTCCCTGTGGTGCGTGTGCACGACATCATCATGGATAGCGTGGCACAAGCGCACCGTTGGGCGCGGGACAAGCCGTTCTCGACACAGCTCATCTTGGATATCGCGGAAACCGTAAACGGGTTCCTACGCACCATGAAAGCGTCGGGCTGGACCATTGGCTATGAGGTCTGGATCGATCCCGCCCTCAACACCAAAGAGACCTGGCTGAATGGCGATCTTTACGTGTCTTATGACAGTGAAGCCCCGGCTCCGCTGCAACGTCTCATTTTCGAGTTCAATCGCAACACCAACTATTACGCCGAGCTGTCGCGGGAGGCGATCAGCGAGGTTGGGCGGCTGGCCTAAACCTGCTGATCCCAACCCCTGACATCCCGACAAGGAGAGCAACATGACCCAAGTCCTGCGCAAATTTAACGCCTTCGTGGAAGGGTATTCCACACACCTCGAGGTCGAGGAAGTGACCCCGCCCAACGTTCGCGATCAGGTGGAGACCATCAAAGCCGGTGGCCTCATCGCTGAATACGATGTGTCCCTTGGACTGCAAAAGCTGGAAGCGGGGATCAAGCTGAACTCGCGCCAGAAGGCTTTGATGAACCAAGTTGGCTTGGCACCGGGCGTGCACAAGATGATCACCTTTCGCGGCGTTGGCATTTCCGAAATCGACGGCAGCCAGCAAGACGAAGTGATGAGCATCACCGGTCGTTTGAACATGGATCAAGGCAACTGGCAGGCCCAATCCACAGTGACGACCGATTACAAGATTGGTTCGATCCTGTTCTACAAGCACGTGATTAACGGCACAGTCGTGCACCACATCGATCTGAAGAACTTCATCTGCATTGTTGATGGCGTTGATCGCTGGGCTGATCTGCGCGGTGGTCTGGGCTTCTAAGATTTCTGCGGGGTGGAGAAGCGGTCTATCTCGGCGGTCTCATAATCCGCAGGTCGCAGGTTCAAATCCTGCCCCCGCAACCAAGTTTCTAGCGCCAGTTTAAAGGCGCTTTAACGATAGGGAAAACGATGACTAAGAATGCGAAAACCACCACCAAAGCGTCTGTGAAAGACCCCGTGATCGAGTTCGCCGACACAGGCAAAGCACGGTTCAAAGACGTGCCGCTGAGTTATCCGCTAAACGTAGATGGGGCTCTGGTGAATAAGATCACCGTACGCCGCCTAACAGCGCGTGAAGTCAAAGATCTTCAAGAGACCATGGATGAAAACGGTTTCCTGTTTGAGCGACTTATCCAACCTTTCACTGATCAACCACAATGCGTCCTTGATGCACTGGATCAAGATGATTTTGCAGAGGTCGCAGAGACGGTGGTTGATTTTTTGCCGGAGAAAATGCGGGCGGAGTTGGAAAACGCCCGCGCTCAAATGGAAACGATGCTGCGCCAACGGATGGAAGACGCCGCCGAGACCGCGCAGCAAGAGCCATCGCCCCCTGGCGAAGCCTCATTGCCGACATCGCCTATGCCTTCAAGTGGGACGAAGACAAGCTCCTAGAAAAATACTGGGATGACTTGCTTGCTTACCACGCGGAGGTTGAACGCATCCACAAGCAGATGATGGGACGACACGATGAGCGGGAGTGATCTAAGCTTTTCCATGTTGATCCGGTTGATGGATGGCTGGTCAGGCCCAGCTGACAAAGTCCGTCATTCGATGCGTAACATGGCTCAAGGTGCCCGCGCTATGCAGCGGGACATGGGTCGCAAAATCCGCACAGGCTTTTCGGCCGATGAGGTTGAGGCCGCACTATCCCGTAGTGAAAGACGCATTTCTCAGGCGCGCGGACGTCTTATGGGTGCGGCCGCTATGGCTATCACATTGGGTGCACCGGTCATCAAAGCCGGTAACTTTGAGGAAAAGCTGATCGATTTTGCCAATTTGGCTGAGATCGATCAGGACCGCGTTAACCAGCTGAAGACTGAGCTGGACGCGCTGCGCGACCTGACCGGCCAATCCAACACCCAACTGCTCGATGGCTTGGCCACCTATGTTGGCAAAGGCATGGACCTGGATGCAGCTCTTGCGGCGCTTCCTGCGACGGGTCGCGCCGCCAAGGCGACCAGATCTGAATTCGATGCAATGGCCAATTCTGGCTATGCCGTCATGGACAATCTTGGCGTGGCTCCTGATGCCTTGCGTCAGGCCTTCGACATCATGGCGAAATCAGGCAAGGAAGGGTCTTTCGAGCTGGCGGCAATGGCGCGTAAATTCCCCGAGATCACAGCCGGCGCAAAATCGTTGAAGATGGATGGCGTCGATGCCGTTGCGTCTTTGTCGGCCGCGCTTCAGATCGCCATGAAAGCCGCAGGTTCTGAAGATCAAGCTGCGACCAACATGACAAACTTCTTGGGCAAGATTACCGCGCCAGACACGGTGCGAAAGTTCCGCGAGTTTGGTGTAGATGTTGAGCAAGAGATGCGCATCGCGCTTGAGCGCGGCACCGATCCGCTGGAACACATGCTGCTGGTCATCAAGGAAATGACCGACGGCGATGCGTTCAAGATGGGTGAGCTCTTCGCCGATAAGCAGGTGCTCGATTTCTTGCGAGCGATGATCCCCAATATGGAAGAGTATCAGCGTATCAAGAATGAAGCGCTTGGCGCGGATGGCGTCATCGATGCAGACTATGAACGTGTGATGAAAGGCTTCAACGAAGAATATCGCCAGCTCAAGAATTCTGTCACGTCGATGCTATACGCATCCGGTGCCCTTCTGCCCATCTTTACCGATATTATGCGCGAGGTGCGCTTTGGTGTTGATGCGGTTTCAACCTGGACGGCTGCAAATCCAGAGCTGACCGCAACGATCATCAAAGGCACGGCCGCGCTTATGGTCTTTGGGATTGCCACGCGGGTTGTGGGCTTTGGTTTTGCACTGATCCAAGGCGGCATCCTGCGCACGGCTGCGCTCTTTTTGAAGTTCGACAAAGGTGGTCGAAACATCTCGTTGATGGGGCGCGCTGCGCGGGGCGTGGGCCGATCATTTGCGGGTTTATATCGCGGCGGACGTGGCCTAGCACGTCTTATGAGCACGCCGCTGCGTTGGGCGATTGCACCGCTGAGTTGGACGGCGCGGTTGATCCCCGCTATCCCATGGCGCGGCTTAGCGAAAATGTTGCCGTGGCATAAGCTTGTTCGACCTTTGACTTGGAGTGCCCGGTTTATTCCTGCTATTGTCTGGGCTTCTCTAGCTGGACGTCTGGGAATGCTTGGCATGAATGCCCAAGGCTGGGGTAAGCTAATCACGCCTCTGATTTGGTTTGCAAAAACTGGGCTACGCTTTATTCCAGTGATCGGTTGGAGTTTGTTTGCGTATGATCTTGGTATGTTCACTTGGGATCTGGTCATGAATACGCTCGATTGGGGGGAGTGGCTAAATGCTGGTAGTTTGCAAGAAGCTTGGAACGCACTTCCTACCTTGTTTTGGAGTGATAAAATAAAGCAGGAGCGGCCCGCAATTTCCGAAACCCGTGGCTTCGCATCATTGCCTGAAGACACTCAAATTGCAGCCAGCGAGATAGATGAGCAAGCCCAAAAAGGCATCGCTTCTGGCAGTCTGGCGACAGATCAATACACCCGTGATCTTGCGGATCACATTGCAGAGCTAGGTAGTCAGATTGCGGCCTTGGAAACGCAGCTTTCCATTATCAAAGATGGGCCAATGGCTGAGACGATACGTGGCCCAATGCGGCAAGAGTTGTCAGCACTTCGTGATGATATGGGCTGGGCCCAGAGCGAAGCGGCCGCAGCGGCGGCGCGCAAAGAGGCCTTGCGGGGTGCAATCGAGGTTGCCACTGGCGAAAGCACATCTGGCAGTCTCACAGAGGCTGATGTTGAAGCTGCATTAAGCCGCGTGCGCTCGGATGCTGTTGCACAAGCCGATCGCTCAACAGGCGAGGCAATCGAACAAGCTCTCACGCCTTTGACCCAAGCGATAAGAGACGGGCAGGTATCGGCCTTAGCGCCAGAGGTATCAGCGCGTCCTGAAGCGCGGCCGGAACCCAAAGCTTATGAAGCCAGCCAGCCCAATGTGACCGTTGAAAGCACCTTTGAAAGCAGCCCATCGATCGACGTGAGCGTGCAGGTCAGCATGCCAATCAACATCACGCGGGTGCAAGAGGTCAACAACCGCGCCCTCGCAGCACGTGCGGGGCGCGAAGCTGGAGCTGCGACCGAACGGGCTGTGCGGCGCAGCCTCGATGATGCGGCGAACGTGGAGTGATCTGATATGCTGTTTGCCCTTGGCCCCTTTCGCATCGCGCTGGACACACAAGCTCTTGAGCGGCTTGAGGACCGCGAGACTGCGCGGATCGCCCGTATGGATCGCGCCTTGCGCATGCCCACAAAGCAGTTTCTTGGCCCCGGCGATCGCACGATTATATTGGACGCCACAATCTACAAAGAAGTGCTATCACCCGGTGGTCCTGCGC
>CAKMZE010000125.1:0-3148 GCA_929200295.1 uncultured Alphaproteobacteria bacterium | reverse complement strand
GTCCTGCGCAGATCGAAATGATGCGGCTTTGGATGCGCACAGGGCGGCGCATGCCTCTGATCTCGCGCTCGGGCCACTTCTATGGTTTCTATCTCATCGAAGAGCTGGCGGCAGAGAAGACCCATGTGCTGCCCAATGGCACGTTCCAAAAAATCACAACACAAATCACGCTAACCCGCGCGCCAAGCGGCTTTAGCATATTTGGCATTCAAGTGTTCTGATATGACCTCAGCGCTCCCCTTGTTCAATGTCCCACTCGTTAAGGAAATCACGCAATTGACCGAAGAACGCGCCGAACTGGCTAAGCGTATCAAAGGCCTGCCACCCGCATCACACCGTCGTATTGCACTTGAGGATCGTCTCAAAAGACTGACATGCCAAGCGCTGCAAGCAGAATGTGAACTGACAAGAAGGGGGGAAAGATGAACTGATGTATCATGCTGTGGCTTACAAAGTTAGCCACACTGTATCGGGCCTTAGTGATTGATCCGTGGATCGAACGCTAACGGAAGGCCAAGGGGCGCTGTAACGCCCCTCGACACGGGGCCAAGTTCTCACACAAGACCCCGCCGACCCAAGTAACCTCAAGGCCGCTTCCACCCTACGTAGGGAAGGCCAAACTGAGGTGAGTCGCCCATATGAGGCAAGAGGAAATACGATGCACGAGCTGTGCAAAGCTGTTATTCAAGATGGAACCGAACGGGCTGGTGGGCAATTTGTCGATCAAGTGCACCCGCTGTCGGGCTATCAATATCTTGAGGCCAACCCAGAGCCCCAAACCAGAACGCCCAGAGCGCGATGGAAAGGAGGCCCCATGTGGCTATTCATCCCCCCAAAAGACATGACGAACTTCTCGGCATCAGCCTTTGCGCCGGTGTCGGCGGACTTGATCTCGGAGTGCATATCGCAGAACCCCGATATCGCACTGTGTGCTTTGTCGAGCGAAACAGTTTTACCGCGGCCGCTCTCGTGGCGCGGATGGCAGACACGTCCCTGGCACCGGCACCTGTTTGGGACGATCTCAAATCCTTCGACGGCCGACCATGGCGCGGCCGCGTTCATATCCTCACTGCCGGTTACCCATGCCAGCCCTTCTCGCTCTCGGGGATCAGACAAGGCGAGAACGACCCCCGCCACCTATGGCCGGATGTCGCGCGGATCACGGGCGAGATCGCGCCCGAGTGGGTGTTCTTCGAGAATGTCCCCGGCCATCTCACCCTTGGCTTCCAAGACGTCACCCGAGACCTTCAGGCAATGGGCTACAGGGTTGCAGCGTGCGTCGTATCAGCGGCGGAAGTCGGCGCATCGCATACCCGCGAAAGGCTCTTCATTCTGGCCCACGCCGACATTCAAAGGATCAGGCAATCGGGCTTGCATCGTGGGGTCACCAGCGGGCATCCAGTTCAAGACAGATCAGAACCAAACCGGATCACAGATCGGGATCAAGAATGCGGCCAGCGCATGGACGCTAATGTGGGAGTTGATGACGGCTGCGGGCTGGACACCACAGCCCTTCCGATCTTCCCACCGCTTCCGGGTGATTTTGATCAATGGGGAGAAATACTCAGAGCATCCCCTGAGCTTAAACCCTGCGTTCACGGATTGGATGATGGGTTGGCCTTCGGGATGGACCGATCCGCTGCAGCCGGTAACGGAGTGGTCCCATTGGCTGCGGCGCATGCGTATTGCACTTTGCGCGCTCAACTCCGACAATGACACAATCAAACAGTTATTGGAGAATTAGAATGCGTTTTCTGTTTTTTGCTATTTTGGCTTTTTCGTTTTCGCCCGTATTAGCGGCGCCAACTAATACCTGTCTGAAAGAAAATATATATCTTAGCGCCGGACCTATCACCAAGGGCAACGATGCGTTGAAATATGAATTGACGATCAAAAATGGCCTTTCCATTGATCTTGGAGGGGTAATTATAAGATACGAATTGTGGTCAAAAGATCGGCCAACGTCATTAGCAAGTGGTTATGCAGATATCGCCCATACGATACGCGGAGGATTGCTATCGGGTGAGACGGCCGCGCTTGAAACATTTATTGGCCTCCGGGATAGGGAAATGTCTCTCGCAATTCAATCCACTGAGTTGACCGTGCTTTTAACATTAGAAAACGCCGCAGATCTTGAGCAACGCCCAATTGCTGATGGATACGATCCTTTCAACCTTTGGAGCCAAGATCGCAGTGAACGTCATTGCGAAAGGAGGCCGGAGTAACCGGAAACTATCAATGCCAGACACATACCGCACCATTGAAGGGGACATGATCGACGCCATTGCCTATCGGCATTATGGCCACCATAACGGCACGACTGAGGCCATTCTTGAAGCAAATCGTGGGCTGGCAGCACAGCCTATGATCCTGCCAGACGGCCTTATCATCACATTGCCTGATATCGACGATACCAAAGCGATCCAGACGGTGAAGCTCTATGATTGAGGCATTACTCAGCCCAGTTCTTAGCTCCAGCGCTCTGACACCAATCTTCGAGATTTACGTCGATGGCGCGCTTTTCCCGCCTGCGCGGGTGTTGCGCATCGAGGTCACGGATGCAGCCGGGTTTGAAAGCGATGAGCTTACGCTTGAACTGGACGACACACCGCCCCAGATCGCGCGGCCGCGGGAAGGTGCGAAGTATGAACTGAGGCTGGGTTATCTTGAGTGGGGGCGTCCGATCTATGTCGGCACCTACGTCTTCGAAGAGATCGAGCGCAACGGTTATGAGCGCAAATTGACGCTGGTTGCCAAAGCGGCCGATCATGCCGAAACCCTCAAAGAACCAAAGACCCGTGCTTGGGAAAAGATGACCTTTGAGGACATAGCCGGCACAATCGCACGGGAACACAATTTACAGCTGGCGATCGCGGATGCGCTGGCCAGTCATTTCATCCCATATGCAGCTCAGACCGAAGAAAGCGACCAGCACTTCCTGACACGCATGGGCCGCAAGATTGGGGCTGTCATCGCGCCCAAGGACGGGCGGCTTTTGGTGACAGAGCGCAGGTCTGGCAAAACCGCGTCGGGTAAAACCATGCCCACGATCTTTATCACACCAGACAACTTGCTCGCCGACAATGCCTACTTCGTGCGGATCAAGCCGCGCTCACGGTATTCCAAAGTGATCGCCAAATGGCAGGAC
>CAKMZE010000124.1:3703-7843 GCA_929200295.1 uncultured Alphaproteobacteria bacterium | reverse complement strand
GTGGACCAATTTTACGCCGCGATCTGGTCCCTTTTTAACCCGCGATTGACACCGGGCACTTTGATCGATTGCTTTACTCCCCGGCGCGACGACTTCATATAAAATGATCGTCGCCTGAACTGATTCAGAGGATCCCCGACGGCCTGCGTTTTCGAATAACAGACATTGGTGCAGCTGCAGCGAAAGCTAACTCTGTCCTCTGAGCAGCCATTGCCCACAAGGCTTAACAACTCTTCGATCCATGTTGTCTACGGGTCGTTAAGCCTTGTTCCGTCTAGTGTCGCAACTGGCCTTGAAACTTCTGGGTTAAAGTCCGCGCCGCATGGTTTTTCAGCACAAATGGACCTAAAGTTCAAAATCAGGTTTCAAGGATGCAGAGCTGCGCGTCATGATGATCATATTCACATTCAACTTTGAAACCTATCGCGGCAACCAGCCAAGCGTATCCTGCGTCTGTTTGCTTGGGTGGTATTCCGCGCTGAGCCACCCACCATATCCGTCGGCTGCGACCTGCGCAAAGAAGCTATCAAAATCGATCTGGCCCGGCCCCGGCTCAGATCGATCTGGGGCTTGACCTAGCTGGATGTGGCGCACCACGTCCTTGACCGCGGCCCAAACAGCCATCACATCGCCATGGGTCTGTGCCGCATGATAGGTATCGAACTGAAGCCCAAGGTTCTTTGCCCCGACCTCTACCACGATCTCTTTGGCCTTATGAAAATCGCTTAGGAAATATCCCGGCATATCCTGTTGGTTCAAAGGTTCGATTGTCAGGCTTTGGTCCGGGGCGAACCCCGCAGCCCATGACAGGTTTTCGACAAAGGTTGCATGGGCCTCGGCCCCCGCAGCCACGCCCGCCATGATGTGGATATGACGGGTATTAAGCGCTTTTGCAAAGCGCAGCGCCCTGCGAAAATCTTGTTGAAACCTAGGCTTACTTGCGGGCACAGCGGCGAACCCACGTTCGCCACCGGTGTAATTCGGCGGTGGACAGTTCATTAGCACCATCTCAAGATCATTGCGCGAGAGGCGATCAACAAAGGTTGGCACAGGCTCATCATAAGGAAACAGAACCTCAACCCCGGTAAAGCCTGCAGCCCATGCCGCGCCAAACCGCTCCATCATAGGGAGTTCCGAAAACAAAAGCGTGACATTGGCTGCGAATTTCATCAAGCAAGCTCCGCTGCTGGAATGATCGGGAAAAACGTACCCGAGGATCGCACACCAAACCATAAAATGCCATCCACATCGGCCTCTTCGCCAATATCGACAAGACGGTAGAATGATTTGCGATCAATCAGCGCCTCTAAATTATGGCGCACGAGAACATATGGCGCAGGTTCGCCTGTCTGTGCATCACGCGCAACACGGATGGGGTTTGCTGGTCCGGCGAGGATTTTATCACCAACATTGGTTTCAAATTCCAACGCGTCGCCTTTGCGGTTAAAATCAACCGCAACAAAGGGTGCGTCATCCACTGTGATGCCGACCTTCTCGACCGGGGTCACAAGAAAATAATCATCCCCATCACGCCAGATAATCGTCGCAAAGAGCCGAACCAGCTCAAGACGCCCGATGGGGGTGCCAAGGTAGAACCACGTCCCATCGCGCGCAATCCGCATATCCAGATCACCACAAAACGGCGGGTTCCAGTCATGAACAGGTGGCAAACCACGTGTTTTCGCCGCCCGCGCTGAGCTCGCGAGACCTTCTGCTGTTGGGATCACACTCTTTTGTCCGGTCATTTGTTTGCTTATCTGGCATTTTGCCATTTTGGTTTGTCAGAATATCTGATGTTATAACACTATAACGTGAGCAGGAGCATTGTCATGACCCACCCGACAGATCTTGTCGATCAAATCGAAAACCTTGGCAAAAAGCTAGGGCAAGCCCGCAAATCAATTGCGCAGCGGTTTATCGGGCAGGACCGTGTCGTTGATTTGACACTCTCCACATTGCTATGTGGTGGCCATGCTGTGCTGGTTGGCTTGCCCGGTTTGGGAAAAACCCGGCTTGTTGATACGCTTGCCACGGTGATGGGGTTGGATGGGAATCGCATCCAATTCACCCCTGATTTGATGCCCGCTGATATTCTGGGGTCTGAGATCCTTGACGTGGATGCTGCGGGTAAACGCAGCTTTCGGTTTATTGAAGGTCCGGTTTTTTGTCAGCTCTTGATGGCAGATGAGATCAACCGCGCCTCGCCGCGCACGCAATCTGCATTGCTCCAAGCGATGCAAGAGCATGAAGTGTCAATCGCGGGCGAGCAACGCCCGCTTGGCACGCCCTTTCATGTGCTCGCCACACAAAACCCGATTGAGCAAGAGGGCACCTATCCACTGCCCGAAGCACAGCTCGACCGTTTTCTTGTGCAAATCAATGTCCCCTATCCTGATCGTGATACGGAAAAAGACATCCTACTGGCGACAACAGGCGCCACCGAAGGGGCGGCCACTGCGGTATTTACCGCGCAAGAGCTGATTGAGGCGCAAATGCTTTTGCGCCGTATGCCCGTGGGCGATACCATTGTTGAGATGATCCTTGATCTTGTGCGGGCCTGCAGGCCCGCCCCTGATGCGCGCGACACTGTCCGCGACAGTGTCAGCTGGGGGCCCGGGCCACGTGCGGCACAGGCCCTGATGCTGAGCGTGCGTGCAAACGCATTGCTGGATGGACGGTTGGCCCCTTCGGTAGATGATATCCTTGCCATGGCGATCCCCGTGCTTGAACACCGTATGGCGCTTTCTTTCGCGGCACGTGCCGAAGGCAAATCTGTGTCAGATATCATTCAGCAGATCGCCCAAGAGATCACACAAGGCAAGGCTGCCGCATGAACCCAGATCGGCAATTGCGCCCACAGGCCGAGGCCCTCGCGGCCCCGCTGCCACCGCTTCTTGCGGCGGCAGAGCATCTTGCGGCGACGGTTGTTCTGGGTGCGCATGGGCGCAGACGCGCAGGCGTTGGCGAAAGCTTTTGGCAATACCGCGTCGCACAAAGCGGCGATAGCGCGCGGATGATCGATTGGCGGCGCTCAGCAAGGTCTGATACGAATTATGTGCAAGACAAAGAATGGCAAATCGCGCAAACGCTTGCGATCTGGGTTGATCGCTCGGATGCGATGCGCTTTGGCTCAACCCCAGATATCCCACAAAAAGCAGAGCGCGCAAATGTCTTGGCCCTCGCCTGCGCGATCTTACTGATGCGCGGCGGTGAGCGTATCGGGCTTTTGGGCACAGGTTTGCGGGCGCAAACGGGCAGCGCACAGCTGAGCCAGATCACCCAGCATTTGATGGATGACATCGCAAACGATCATCCCCCAACGCGCGATACCCCCTCATTAGACGGGGTCCCCATGCATGCCCAAGCACTGTTTATCAGTGATTTTCTGGGCGATATCACTGGCATTGAGACGGCACTGACACAGGCGGCAGATCGCGGCATTCGCGGCACGCTTTTGCAAATCCTTGATCCACAAGAAGAAGTGTTCCCCTTTCAAGGGCGCACGGTCTTTCAATCGGTTTCAGGCGCGGTTGAGCATGAAACGCTCAAAGCGGATGCGCTCAGGGCGAAATATCTTGATCGGTTGCGCGCACGCAAAGACAAGCTGCGTGCGCTCGCACGGCTCACAGGCTGGCAGTTTCAAACGCACCATACGGACAGACCTGCATCGCACAGCTTGCAATGGCTCTATGGTGCCTTGGGGCCAAAGCAGTGATTAAAAAGAGCGACATATGTTTCGCGAAAAGGGCGCAATCTGATGCTTAGCCTCGGCCCTCTTGCGTTTATGTCCCCTTGGCTATTGCTGGGGCTTTTGGTGCTCCCGCTCCTTTGGCTTTTGCTGCGTGCAATCCCCCCTGCACCTCTGCGGCGTTATTTCCCGGGTGTAACGCTGTTACTTGGGCTGAGGGATGATGAGAGCCAATCAGACCGCACGCCTTGGTGGCTATTGCTTTTGCGGATATCTGCATTAGCCGCCGTGATCATCGGTTTTGCAGCCCCTGTCATGAACCCGCAATCACAAGAACGAACCGACCTACCCTTGCTCATTTTGGCCGATGGGACATGGGCGGATGCCTATAACTGGGGCCAACGCCAAGACCGGATTGAAGCATTGCTCAACAGCGCCGCTCAGCAAAATCG
>CAKMZE010000124.1:2209-3693 GCA_929200295.1 uncultured Alphaproteobacteria bacterium | reverse complement strand
CTGACGGCTGTTGCGGTTTTAACCGAACCACCATCAGATGCGCCACAATTCCAATCTGCGGCAATCACAAAACAAGAGCTACCGAATGCACAACCGCACCCTTGGGCGCCAGACACAGATGAGATCGACCGCTTTACCCAAAGCCTGAATGGGCGATTTGAAACCTACTGGCTCTCGGATGGGGTGCACCGCGAAACCCGTGCCACACTGCTGGAACAGCTGGAAACCCATGGGCCGGTGTCTGTGTTTCAAAGCCCACGTCAGATCATTGGGCTAAAGCCACCACAGTTTGCAGATGGTGATGTGATCCTCTCTGCGGTACGCACACCAATGGGCCGTGAAAACAGCGCCTTGGTTACGGCGATCGGGCTTGACCCCGCGGGGATCGAACGACAGCTCGCCACCGCGACGCTCAGCTTTGCAGCAGGTGAGGCAGGGGCCGAGACCCTGCTTGCGCTACCATCCGAGCTACGCAACCGGATCACCCGGTTTGAGATCACTGGCGCGCGTTCAGCGGCAGCAGTAACGCTTGCTGATGATCGCCTGAAGCGCCGTGAGATCGCGCTTTTTACTGAGCAAAGCGACCGTGAGGGGCTCGACCTGCTGTCACCGCTGCATTACCTGCGCAAGGCTTTAGCACCCACAGCCGAGCTGCTTGAGGGGGAAATGGCCGATATCCTTCTGGCCAATCCTGATGTGATCATCCTTGCCGATGTTGCCAATCTTGCGGGCGGATCACGGGCCGGACTGTTAGAATGGGTCGCTGAGGGCGGATTGCTTCTGCGATTTGCCGGACCGCGCCTTGCCGCCGCGACCAGCCAACAAACTGCGGATGAAGACCCGCTATTGCCTGTGCGTTTGCGCGCTGGCGGGCGCTCTGTCGGTGGCGCGATGAGCTGGGGGAAGCCAAAGGCGCTCGCCCCCTTTGTCTCGGAAAGCCCGTTTTTCGGGCTCACTATCCCCAGCGATGTCACCGTGACATCACAGGTTGTTGCACAACCTGATCCGTCGCTTGCCACGCGGGTGATCGCACAATTGGCGGATGGCACACCTTTGGTCACGCGCAAATCACATGGTGAGGGGCAGATCATGCTTTTTCACGTGACCGCAAATGCCGAATGGTCGAGCCTGCCCCTATCGGGGCTCTTCGTGCAAATGCTTGCACGGCTTGCGGTTTCAACCCAGATCGCGCCGCTTGATGAAACAGCGCTCGAAGGCACGACTTGGCTTCCGATCAGGGTGCTTAATGCCGATGGCACGCTTGCGGATGCAAGCACGCGCCCTGGTGTCGATGGGATGACACTGGCCAAGGGACAACCCAGTGCAGCGCTGCCCCCCGGCATTTACACCGACCAAAACCGCAGCGTGGCCGTGAATATCGTACAACAGGACACCACGCTCGCACCCGCTCAATGGCCTGCACGTATCCCCGTTGAGGGGATTGCCACCGTTCAAACAACTGCATTAAAGGGCCTGCTTTTGAG
>CAKMZE010000124.1:0-2199 GCA_929200295.1 uncultured Alphaproteobacteria bacterium | reverse complement strand
TGCCTTATTTTGTATCGATATCCTTGCATCGCTTTTGGTGGGCGGTCGCTTGCGCGGACATGGCGCCAAGGCCCGCCACATAGCAAGCCTATGCGCCGCACTGATCCTCATCGGCCTTTCTGCCACATCTGCAAGGGCACAAACCGACGCCTTTGCAATACGCGCTACATCCGAGGTCGTTCTTGGCTACGTTATCACTGGGGATAGCACCATTGATGATGTCGCATTTGCCGGGCTTCAAGGGCTCTCTGATACGCTATATAGGCGCACGTCGATTGAGCCCGCAGCCCCCATGGGGGTGAATTTAGAAACCGACGAGCTTGCGTTCTTTCCCTTTCTTTATTGGCCCATCACCGCCACACAAGCCCTGCCGAGCCGCGAGGCTTACGCAAAGCTTAATCGCTATCTGCGCAGTGGCGGCATGATCCTCTTTGACACCCGTGACGCGGATACCGCGGGCTTTGGCAGTGGCTCACCTGAGGGGCGTAAGCTGCAAGCCATTGCACGGACACTCGATATCCCCGCGCTTGAGCCTATTCCAAGCGATCACGTACTCACACGGACATTCTATCTGCTTCAAGACTTCCCCGGCCGCTACACGAGCCGTGATATTTGGGTCGAGGCCGCGCCCATCACATCTGCCCAAGCCGAGGGCATGCCCTTTCGCAATCTCAACGATGGTGTCACCCCTGTGGTGATCGGTGGTAATGACTGGGCGCGCGCTTGGGCTGTTGATAGGTCAGGCAACCGTATGTTCCCCGTGGGGCGTGGCCAAGCGGGCGAGCGCCAACGCGAGATCGCCTACCGCTTTGGTGTCAATCTGATCATGCATGTGCTGACCGGGAATTATAAATCCGATCAGGTACATGTCCCCGCTTTGCTCGATAGGTTGGGACAATGACGCCGCTGATACTTTTTGACCCGCTCATCCCTTATGTAGCCATCGCAGCTATTGCTATGCTTGCCGCGTTTAGCGTCGCGCTTGCGCTTTGGCGCGGATTGCCCGGCTGGTGGCTGCGGGCTTTGGCCAGTATTGTCATGCTTCTTGCGCTATTAAACCCTGCGTTACAGCAAGAAGAGCGTATGCCGCTGTCTGATATTGTCATTCTCGGCATTGATGAAAGTGCCAGCCAAAAGATCGCGGATCGCGATGCGCAAACCATCCAAGCGATCACAGATATCAGCGCAGAAATTGCGCGCCTGCCCAATACAGAGCTGCGCCAAATCACCGTCGGAGACAGTGCTGATAACAGAGGCACGCTATTGATGACGACGCTCTCTGAGGCGCTCGCCAATGAGCCGCAGGGCCGCATTGCAGGTGTGATCTTGCTCACCGACGGGCGCTTGCATGATCTGCAAACGACCCCGCCGCTACCCGCACCGCTGCATGCGCTGCTGACCGGGCAGCCTGACGATTGGGACCGCAGGCTTATCATTGAAAACGCCCCCGCCTTTGCGATTTTGGGTGAGCCTGTCACACTCAAGCTCCGTATTGAGGACCAAGGACAAACGCCCAGCAGCTCTGGTCTGGCACAGCTTAGCATCGCAATTGACGGCGCTGCCCCGCTGCCCTTTGAAATCCCTATCGGCCAAGACATTGAGCTGCCCATTGATCTCCCCCATGGCGGCATGAACGTGCTTGAGTTCACAACGCCAGAGATCCCCGGCGAGCTCACGGCGCGCAATAACCGCGCTGTTGTGCAGATCAACGGGGTGCGTGACCGCCTACGCGTGCTGCTCGTCTCTGGTGAGCCACATCCGGGCGAGCGTACCTGGCGTAATCTGCTCAAATCTGATGCGGCTGTAGATCTGGTGCATTTCACCATTCTGCGCCCACCCGAGAAACAAGACGGCGTGCCGGTGAACGAATTGTCGCTCATCGCCTTTCCCACGCGCGAGCTGTTTTTAGAAAAGATTGATGAATTCGATTTGATCATCTTTGATCGCTATTCGCGCCGCGGCATTCTGCCGAGCGGGTATTTGGAAAACATCCTGCAATATGTGGAAAAGGGCGGCGCTGTTCTTGTGTCCTCTGGCCCTGAATATGGCAGCGCAGAAAGCATCTATCGCTCACCGCTTGCGCCGATTTTACCCGGCGCACCAACCGCGCGCGTTTTTGAACAACCATTCGCGCCGCAGATTACCGACCTTGGACAAAAGCACCCTGTGACCGAAGGGCTCGATGCGCTTTACCCACAA
>CAKMZE010000123.1 GCA_929200295.1 uncultured Alphaproteobacteria bacterium | reverse complement strand
AAGCCATTCTTGATCGTTACAACGAAGTCGCGATGAATTATTCCGAAGAAACCGCTGACGAAATGGCAGCGCTCCAAGACCAGATTGATGCGCAAAACCTTTGGGATCTCGACGCACAGATCGATGTATCGATGGAGGCGCTCCGCTGCCCCCCTGATAACGCAAACGTTGACACCCTCTCAGGCGGTGAAAAGCGACGCGTGGCTTTGTGCCAATTGCTGCTTGATGCGCCAGATATGCTGTTGTTGGACGAACCGACCAACCACCTTGATGCGGAAACCATCGCTTGGTTGCAGCAACACCTGATTGACTACAAGGGCACGATCCTCATCGTCACGCACGACCGCTATTTCCTCGATGCGATCACAGGATGGATCCTCGAGTTGGATCGCGGATCTGGCATCCCGCATGAGGGTAATTATTCATCTTGGCTCGAAGCCAAAGCCAAGCGTATGGAGCGTGAGGCGAAAGACGATAAATCCAAACAAAAAACCCTTGAGCGTGAATTAGAATGGATGCGTCAGGGCGCAAAAGCCCGCCAAGCAAAATCCAAAGCCCGGATCGCCTCTTATAATGAGATGGCCAATCAATCTGAGCGTGAAAAAATTGGGCGCGCCCAAATCATTATCCCCAACGGTCCGCGCTTGGGGGCAAAGGTGATTGAGGTCAACAATCTTAAAAAAGCGATGGGCGACAAGCTCTTGGTCGAAGAGCTCTCGTTTGATCTGCCCCCCGGCGGTATCGTCGGCGTGATCGGCCCAAACGGTGCTGGTAAATCCACGCTCTTTTCCATGCTCACAGGGCAAAACGAACCGGATGACGGCACCGTTGAATTTGGTGACACGGTAAAGCTTTCATTCGTTGATCAGTCACGTGATGCGCTTGACGCCAACGCCACCGTTTGGGAGGAAATCTCAGGCGGTGCAGAAATCATCGCGCTGGGTGATGCGACGATGAACAGCCGTGCGTATTGCTCTGCCTTTAATTTCAAAGGTGGCGATCAGCAGAAAAAAGTTGGGCTCTTATCGGGCGGCGAACGCAACCGCGTGCATATGGCCAAACTTCTGAAATCCGGCGGCAATGTCTTGCTTCTCGACGAGCCGACCAATGATCTCGATGTTGAAACCCTGCGCGCGCTTGAAGACGCGCTGGTCAACTTTGCAGGGTGTGCCGTGGTGATCAGTCACGATCGCTTTTTCCTAGATCGGATCTGCACCCATATTCTCGCGTTCGAAGGGGATGCTCATGTGGAATGGTTCCAAGGCGCGTTCTCAGACTATGAAGAAGACAAAAAGCGCCGCCTTGGTGCGGATGCTCTTGAACCCAAGCGCATGAAGCATAAGAAATTCGCGCGTTAAATTCCACGCTTGGGCCGCATTTGAGTTGAGGCAAGCACGACTATGTGCGTGACGCCTCAAACGCGGCCCAGGCGGTTTTGAATGTTTCAAAGTCAAAACCATCTGCGCGCGCAGGAGCAAGGACAATTTTTTCGGTTTCCAAGAGCTTTGTAATTGCAGTTTCCAAATCTGGCAGAACCTCTGGTGGGATAACGAGCGCGCCGTGGCGATCTGCATGGATCAAATCCCCATCACACACATCCATTCCAAAAATCGTCACAGGCGTGCCGATTTCGCGCACATGCACAAACCCATGACTGGGCCCGACTGAACCTGCCACAACAGGAAAGCCCTCGGGCAGGTCACCCAAATCGCGCATCACCCCATTCGTCAGCGCACCCGACATGCCAAACCCCTTGTGGACCGTGGTGTTGATCTCGCCCCAATAGGCACCAATGCAATCGGGAAAATCGATGTCTTCGACAACCGCAACCGCGGGGCGCGGCCCCTCGGACATGTGTTTGTAATACGCCATGCGCCGCTCTTTGATGACCTCAGGTGGGTCTGACGGCGGGGCCAGTGCTGCGATCTTAGCCGTGCGCGCATAGCCCACCATAGCCGGCGCCTTTGGATCTGAGGCAAGCATCGTGCCACGGGTAAAGGCATTGAACCCACGTTTGCCTTGCGCCACTTCGATTGCGTTGCAAACGGTGGGGGTGTCCACCTGTTTTAAAAGTGCAAAAAGAGTATCGTTCATCATGCCTCCAACCAACGCGCGAGCGCTGCATTCGTCTGTTGTGGTTGCTCCAAAGTGGGTAAATGCCCGGCGTTTTCGATAATCTCGAGCTGCGATCCAGATAGCATATTTGCCATCAGCTCGGGCTTTTTCACGCTACATACCCGATCTTCACGTCCACAGAGAACCAAAGCAGGCAGGTTCGCTCGCATAAGTGTTTCGCTTTGGTCAGATCGGTCCATCAACGCGCGCGATTGGCGCAGAAATGTATGCGGTCCCAGCGCCAGTGCCATATCCATGCAGAGGTCTAAAATCTCCCCGCGTGCAGGTGTGTTGGCGAGGTATTTTGGCTTTAAATCATTGCGCATAATCTCTGCTAAATGTCCCTCGCGGACTGCTGTCATCTGCGCAAGGCGGCGTATTTTCACCTCATCCTCTTCGGCTAATGGATTGGTATCCAGTAACGCAATGCGGTCCACCCGTTCTGGCGCTTGACGCAGAATTTCCATCGCGATGATCCCACCCATCGACAACCCACAGAGCGCAAAGCGCGCGGGCGCGCGCGATAAAACATCCCGCGCAAGCTCACCGATACTGGCCTGCTGGCCAATCTGAGGCAGAAAGATATCATGCGCGCCTGAAAACGCGCTGATCTGTGGCTCAAAAAGCCGCGCGTCACACATCATACCGGGGAGAAAAACAAGCGGTATCATCCCACCAAAGCAGCCCCTTGGGAAAGCGCGCCCAGCTTTGCATAAGCGATATCAGGATCCACCGCACCAAAACCTGCAAAGGTGCCAAAACCACAATCTGATCCAGCGATAACGCGGTCTTTGCCAACGATCTGTGCAAATTTCTCAATCCGTTGGGCAACCAGCTCTGGGTGCTCAACGAAATTTGTCGTGGTGTCGACGACGCCTGGGACGAGCACCTTATCATCTGGGATATCCGCTTTGCGATCCCGGAACACTGTCCATTCATGCGCGTGGCGCGGATTGGATGTTTCAAACAAAACATAGCGCGACTGCGTTGCCATTAAGGTGGAAAAGACCTTTTCCATTCCGATATCACAACAATGCGGGCCTTCGTAATTGCCCCAGCAGATATGCACGCGCACGCGGTCTGGGGGGACGTTTGACAGCGCGTGGTTCAGCGCCGCGACATGCATATCAGCGATCTTCACAAACTCTGCATCGCTTAAGTCCTGAAACAACATATGCCGCGACAGCGCGAGGTCTGGGCAATCAAGTTGTAGGTCGAGACCATTGGCAACAATCGTCTCATATTCTTCTTTCATGGCATCCGCTAAGGCGGCTAAATATGCCTCGCGGTTGGGGTAATAATCATTTTGTAAGAACAGCGAAATCACCCCGGGCGATGCCGCGTTCATAAAGCCATGTGTGACACCATGCTCTGCCATGGCAGATTTGAGATTATTGATGTCTTTCATCAATTCATCTTGGCCTTTTGATCGCACCTCATCCACGCACTTCGGGCGGGCGTATTGCGGTGTTCCCCCATCATCGGCCAAGCGCTTTAGATACCCCGGAAACATCTTAAGATCAGCAGGAGCGTTGCGCGCGCTATCACCTGCAAAGCCTGTGTAGCGATCCTTGACGTATGTCGCATATGAAATCTTACTGGTTTCCCCATCGCTGACGATATCAACACCAGCGGCAACTTGCTTGGCCACTGTGTCACTCACGGCCTCGGTCATTGCTGTGTCAAAGGCCTCTTGATCATAGGGTTGTTCATTTTCGCGCGCAAAGATGAAATCCACCACCTTTTGTGAGCGTGGTAGGCTGCCGACATGTGTTGTGCGTATCTTGGTCATATGTGTTCCCCTGTTTCAGAGCGTCATTTGTGCCGCTAGAAGGTGTGTGCTTACCCCATCCAAGTGAGGCCAGCGGGATCGGAGGTTCCGACGATTTGGTACAAAGCGGCATCACCTGTCATCGATGGCTTCGCCCCATAAGATAGCCCCTCAGGCACCGACATTGTGTCACCCGGCGCAAGTGTCGCGCTTCCCCCCTCCCATGTGATTTTCCAATGGCCTGTCACGGGCATCAGAACCGACGGGTAAGCAAAGCGATTGCCATTTTCCGACGCAGAGCCTCGCGTGATAAAATTCACCTCAAAGCCGGGCTTGTCACGCAATTGACCCGTTTCACCGATGACCTGCAAAGGCGACCGATCAGAAAGCGCAACAAGATCCCAATAGCGCGCCACATGGTTTGGCAGAACTTGCGCTGTGGTGGGTTCACCCCGTTTCGCTAGTTCATCAGTATCCATCATTGGCATAGGCGCTACCCCATCTGGCAGCCCCTCGCCTTTTTTGCTGTCGTATAGCTTGCCCGTCTCCGCCAGAACCAACCCATGGTTAGCGGCATCTTCAATCACTTGCGGCGCCCACATCACGCCCCCGCCCGCATCATCCCCACCGAGGATCGCCATGATCATCCCGTAATCCGTTCCGATATTTTCAAAGCCGCGGAAGATGCCCGTGGGGATATTGAAGATATCACCCTTTTCCAGCACCACCTCACCTGCGTCGCCATAGCGCCCCCAGAAAAAACGCCAACGGCCGGAGAGTACAAAAAACGCCTCAGCCGTGCGATGATCATGCAACGAGTTGCGACAGCGCGGGGGCTGGCCTGCCGCGCCGATGTTAAAGCCATGTGGGATTGTGATATGCACATGCTGGTCGGCGCTTTCAGACACCCCACCGCCAATGATCGTAAAGTTCTCTTTTTGATCGCTGCCTGGTGTATGCGCGTCGATAAAGGCGGTTTTGCAAGGCTTTAAATCGCCATAGCGCACGATGCGGAGTTCCATATCTTGCGGTGTCATATGATATATCCTTGTCGTTGCGTGATTTCGAATTGAGAGCGCGGCACAGCCCCATCATTGGCCCTGTATATGCGCATGATGGTCATGTCTGACCTGTCTGCATAAGGATCTGCTTCCAGACAGATGTTTCGTCAAACAAAGTATACTCGCGGCGCACTTTGGGCTGATCTGGAATAACAGCGCCAAAATCCGCGTGACTAATACCCAAAACATAGACCTCAGCACCAGTTGGTGCGCCAAACGTACCCCAGCCATCATGCTTACCCCAAAGGCTCCAACGGATCGCGGCGCGTGGTGGCATCATGGGGTCTTCGCGGCCAATTTGATGGTCGATCTTAAATTCAGCGTTTGGAAAGCTAGCGCGCAGCCCCATCCAAAACCGGTCAACCGCGTCCCATCCATGCCCCGTGACCCCACCAACATATTCTGATTGCACCGCCCGGTCGTATTCTGATTTGATCACAGCAATATCAGCGCCCATGATGCGGGTCAGAATATCAGCGTAACGCGTGCCCCATTCATTATCATTGCCTGTCCCTTTGTAGGGACCCGGTTGATCTATCCGGGGCGTAAGGGGTTGAACACAGTTTTGACCCCCGCCTTCTGCCTCAATCAGGTTTGCGGCATAGTCTTTTGGATCCCAGCCCATCTGGCGCACGATGGCCCCTTGGTCACGGATCAGCCATTCATCATTGATCTGATTGTTGATCGCATGGCAGTCCGCGATGATACGGTATTGCAGCTGTTTACCCGTGGCCTTGCCGTACACCCCATCTGCCATATGCGTCGCGGTGGATAAAATGCGGTGGCTGGACAGCATCCCCTCTTCCGGCGTGCCAGACCAGATCACGTCTTCGCCTAAAAGCTGGCGGTCAGGAAACTCTGCCAATGTTGCCATCGTCGCCCCAATCACATTTTGGTTGCCGATAACCACTGACCCCGGCGATCTGACGACGATGTCCTCGCTATAATAATGGTGCAAAGTGGCGATGCCACGGTTTTCCCAAATCTCATTGGTGATACCAATGATATAGTCTGGAAAGTCGCGAAACTTAGGATCAAAACCTTGCATTACGTTATCCTTTATCTGCGGGTAAATTGGGGGGAACGCGTGCGGATCCCCGCACGATAAGAGGCGTTGCAATCGACACTTTACGGGTCGCAGCTGCCCCCGGTGTTTCAATATGCGTCAACAAGGTTTCAACTGTTTCAGCAACCATCAAATTTGCCTTTTGGCGCATCGTTGTCAGGTCATAGGCCCGCCACGCAGCGGGGGGGACATCATCAAACCCCACAACGGACACATCATCAGGGATTTTCAAATTCAGACCAAACCGCAGTTCATCCATCACTGCAAAGGCCATGTGGTCATTGGCAACAAACACCGCATCGGGCCGGTCATGGGCCGGAACATTAAACATCGCATGCGCAGCGGCTCGGGCGTGATCGGCATCAAATTCACCAACCTCGCGGGCAAAGAGCGCGTGACCACGCTCAGCCAACCCAGCGCGAAACCCCGCCTCACGGTCACGCTGCGTTGATGCGCCTTCCCAGCCAGCGATATAGGCAATTTTCTCATGCCCACCCGCAACCAAAAAATCAGCGAGTTCGCGCCCACCTTGGTAGTTATCAGAGGTAACAGAGCTCACACCATCACCGTCTTGAAAGCGGTTAAAATGCACCACAGGGACCTGCGCCTGAAGACAGCGTTGCGACAGATTAGACGACATCGCAACTGATGCTGTCACAATCCCATCCACCTGGTAATCGAGGATCTCTTCGACCACGTCATCGATGTTGCCGGCTGTTTGCGACGCCATGAAAACCAGCACGTGATACCCACGCTCTTGCAGCGCGTTAGATAGGATTTCCAGCGCCTCGGGGTAGAAATGATTATCCAGATACGCAACGACAAGCCCGATGATCCGGCTTTTGCCAGACACCATCGCACGGGCCAAAACATTGGGGCGGTAGCCCAGCTTTGTCGCTGCCGCGCGCACTTTATCAACAGTCTTCTGACTAACCGACGCGCCGGGCGTAAACACGCGGCTCACCGCTGACTGGCTCACGCCTGCATGTTCAGCAACTTGCAGTGATGTGACCTTCTCTGCCATCAGTCTGCCGTCCAACCGCCATCAATCAGCATCGATGTGCCCGTGACGAGGCCAGAGGCATCAGAGGCCAGATAAAGTACAGCCCCCATGATATCCTCAACCTCGCCGATGCGGCCCAGCTTGATCTTTTCTTCAAGCCACGCCTTGCGTTCAGGCCGTTCAAAAGTTTGCTTTGTCAGCGGTGTTTTGATGAATGTTGGACACACCGTGTTGATCCGTACCTGAGACGGACCCCATTCAATGGCCATGGCTTTGACCATGCCCTCAAGCCCGTGTTTCGAGGCACAGTAAACCGCACGGTCAACGCCGCCAACATGCCCCATCTGGCTTGAGATGTGGATGATTGAACCCGGTCTTTGTGCCGCAATCATCTGCTTTGCTGCAAATGACGACAGAAAATAAGCTGACCGCAGGTTGAGCCCAACAACCGCGTCATAATCCTCTGGCGTTGTCTCGATCGCAGGGGCGTGGCGCGCTGTGCCTGCAGAGTTTACAATCACATCAAAGCGACGCGCACGCATGAGCGTCTCGACCGCATTTAGATCATTCTGGTCTAAAGCAGCGCTTTGCGCGCTGAAGCCGCGCGCTGTCAAAGCGGCGACCGTGGTCTCGCGTTTTTCAGTGCCGCGCGCAGCACAAACAACATGCGCGCCAGCCTCAGCGAGTGCGACCGCACATCCCTGACCAATCCCAGAGGATGCACCAGTGACCAATGCCGTTCTGCCGTTTAACGAAAAAGATGGTGTGCGGGGCAGTTGCATGGGTCAACCCATCCCATCAGGAATGTTAAGACGCGTCATGCTGCGCGCTTTGTTAAATTCCCGCAAGCGGGCAAAGACATCAACGCCCAATTGGCGATAGGCATCGAGCAAATCA
>CAKMZE010000122.1 GCA_929200295.1 uncultured Alphaproteobacteria bacterium | reverse complement strand
GTATCATCCAATGAGGACCCGCCATACCCAGCGCCTGTATACACAGCCGTTTGGCTATCAAATTGCATCGCCACACCCATGGCAGATGTAAAAGGCGAACCACCCAAAAGTTCAACCAAATAAACCAGTGCGGCGGCTTCTTTTTGTGCGCCACTATCGCGCTCAGGCGCGAGGTAGCTGCGCGTCAAATAGGATTGGCTTACGCGGGGGTCAACATAGGTCATCCGGCGCTCAGCCCGCTGTGGCGGCTCTTGCGGGCGGATACGTTCGGGCAAATCAGGCTCTGCGGGGATCGCCCCGTAATGGGCTTCCGCTAGGGCCAACACCTCATCAGGTTTAACATCACCTGCTACGACCAAAATCGCATTGTTTGGCGAGTAATAGAGCCCGTAAAAATCGAGCGCATCTTGCAGATTGAGCTCTTCAATCTCGTGGCGCCAGCCGATGATCGGCACGCCGTAGCGGTGGTTTTGATATTGCGCGGCGGAAAACTGTTCGCGCGCCAAAGCATTTGGGTTGTTTTCTGTTCGTTGGTTGCGCTCTTCGATCACGACCTGACGCTCGGTCTCAACATCCTCAAGTGTTAGGGCCAGATTATTCATCCGGTCGCTTTCCATTTGCATCATCAGGCCTAGCCTGTCTGCCGCGACCCGTTGAAAGTAGGCGGTGTAGTCATAGCTCGTGAACGCATTATCAGAGCCGCCGTTGGCCGTAACCGTGGCCGAAAATTCGCCCGAGGCCATTGTATCGGTGGCCTTAAACAAAAGATGTTCCAAGAAATGCGCCACACCAGATGCGCCAACAGGTTCATCCGCCGATCCGACACGATACCAAAGCATGTGGACGACGACAGGGGCACGGTGATCTTCGATCACAACCACCTCGAGCCCATTATCCAGCGTATATGTTGTCACCGCATCTGCACGCGCCATCACAGGCAAAAGCAGCATCATGCCAAAGGCTAATAGTCGCCGGATCATCGTCTCTCCTTAATGGCAGTCGCGGAAACGTATTATTTTGCTTCAAGTGCTTCAATACGCGCTGCAAGTGCTTCGTTTTCTTCACGTGCTTTTTGCGCCATCGCTTGCACCGCGTCAAACTCTTCACGGGTCACAAAGTCGCGATCAGCAAGCCAACGCTCCATCATTGATGACATTGCATTGTTCGCTTCGTCTTTTGCGCCCTGCGCGACACCCATCGCATTTGTCATCAATTGGCTCAGGTCATCGAATATCTTTGATTTCGTATCCATCGTCTTGCTCCATCTCATCTTTATATCTTTCATATGGGTTGCCTGTGACCAACACACAACCCGGTTGACTTATGACATGTCGCCGCAGACATATGGTTTATGGCAAATCCTATTCTTTTCCCCCCGATCTCACCCGAAATCTTTTCGGTTACAGTCTTTGGTTTTGAACTCGCACTCAGATGGTATGCCATGGGCTATATTGTGGGGATTGCGATTGGTTGGCAGATCTTAGCCTTTGCATTGCGCAGGCCGGGGCTGTGGCCGGACGACAAAGCCCCGATGGAAACAGCCAAGCTCGAGGATCTTTTGACCTATATCGTCATCGGGGTCATCGCCGGCGGGCGCTTGGGCTATGTTCTGTTTTATGATCCCGCGCGGTTTGCGGCAAGCCCGCTCGAGATTCCCATGATCTGGACTGGGGGCATGTCATTTCATGGTGGCTTTCTTGGGGTGATCGCCGCGGTCTGGCTCTTTAGCCGCCGCCACAATGTAGCGCTTGGCCCCCTTGCTGATGGGATCGCACTTGCAGCCACGCCTGCGATCTTGCTTGTGCGCATCGCCAATTTCATCAACGCAGAGCTATGGGGCCGCCCGACAGACCTGCCATGGGCCATCGCATTTCCCGGGAATGCGGCACAGGCCTGTGCGACCGCCGAAAGCCTCTGTGGCAGGCACCCGTCCCAGCTTTATGAGGCTGGGTTAGAGGGGCTACTTTTGGGGGGCATCCTTATTCTACTCGCGTTTTGGCTGCGCGCGCTCAAAACTCCATGGGTTATCACGGGCGTATTTTTCGCAGGCTACGGCATTGCGCGGTTTATGGTCGAATTTGTACGCCAACCGGATGCGCAGTTTGTTAGCCTCGGCAACCCGCTTGGTCTTGCGTTTCACATTGATGGCTGGGGGCTGACCATGGGGCAGACGCTGACCCTGCCGATGATCCTCATCGGCATATCCCTGATCGTTTGGGCGCGCCGCAAAGGATGACCACGCTTGCGGATATTTTGCGCGGCCAAATTGCGCAACAAGGTCCTATGACCATTGCAGACTATATGACCCAATGCCTGCTGCACCCACAGCATGGCTACTACACGACCCAAGACCCTCTGGGCCGTGATTTCATCACCTCCCCCGAAATCAGCCAGATGTTTGGAGAGCTGATCGGCCTCGCGATTGCGCAAGCTTGGCGCGACCAAGGCGCACCAGGTCGCATCACACTCGCCGAGCTCGGCCCGGGGCGCGGAACATTGATGGCTGATATTTTGCGCGCCACGCAAAAAATACCCGGTTTTCATGACGCCGCATCCGTACATTTTGTCGAAGCCTCACCCACGCTGCGCGAGAAGCAAGCGCAAGTCGTCGCAGATGCCAAATGGTATGACGATATAACAACGCTTCCGCATGCGCCGCTGTTCCTGATTGCCAATGAATTTTTTGATGCTCTGCCGATCAGACAGTTTATCAGGCATGAAAACGGCTGGACAGAGCGCGTCATTGGCCAAAACGACGGAATGCTCTGTTTTGGCCAAACCTCCCCTGCTCCGCTTGCGCAACTCGCCCATCGGCTTGATGATACGCAGATCGGTGATCTGATTGAGCATTGCCCAGCCCTGCCCGCCATCGTTCAAGAGATGACATCACGGATCGCGGCCCACGGTGGTGTTGCACTCATCATTGATTACGGCGACTGGCGCAGCTTGGGCGATACATTACAAGCCATGCAAAACGGTAAGGCTGTTGATCCCTTGGCCGCGCCCGGCATGGCGGATCTCACGGCACATGTCGATTTTGAAGCCATCGCGCAGGCCGCAACCCCTGCACAGCACAGCAAGCTCACCACACAAGGTGTGTTTCTTGAACGTTTGGGCATCACAAATCGCGCGCAGCAGCTAGCGACTATATTACAAGGTGATGCGCTTACCGCCCATATTGCAGCGCATAAACGCTTGACCCACCCAAGCGAAATGGGGACGCTCTTTAAAGTGATGGGTCTTACCCCAGAAAAATGCAGCCCACCTGCGGGATTGGAATTATGAGCCTCGATATAATCAAAGACGACCGGCTTGCTGGCATACCCCATGGGTTTTTCGGCCGTACGGGTGGCGCGTCTTCGGGTATCTTTCAGGGTCTCAACTGCGGATTTGGGAGCAGCGATCAACATGATACTGTCGCGATAAACCGCGCACGCGTCTCTGCCGCATTAAATATACCCGCAGATCATCTCTGCGGCGTGCATCAAATCCACTCAGCCGATGTGTTGACTGTGACAACGCCTTTGTCTGAAAAACCCAAAGCCGACGCGCTTGTCACCAATGTGCCTGGTCTGGCGCTTTCTGTCCTATCCGCAGATTGCCAACCCGTTCTGTTCGCAGATCATAGGGCGGGCGTTATTGGTGCTGCACATGCCGGATGGAAGGGGGCGCTCTATGGGGTTCTTGAAAATACGCTCATCGCGATGGAGGCGCTTGGCGCTACGCGAGAAAACACAACTGCGGTGATCGGCCCTTGTATTAGTCAAAAAGCCTATGAGGTCGGGCCAGAGTTTCTCGAGACGTTTATGGATGAAGACCCTGCATACGCGCAGTTCTTTGCACAAGGGCTATTAGACAGGGTGCAATTCGATTTACCAGGGTTTGGCGTTGATTGCCTGAGGCGTGCAGGTGTTGGGCAAGCCGGCTGGACACGACATTGTACCTATAGCGACCCGGATCGATTCTTTTCATACCGTCGCAGTGTCCATAACCGCGATCCTGACTATGGACGGCTCATTGCAGCGATAACGCTCCCGAATTAGGCAGCATTCCGACGGGTTATGCCGTATGATTGCCTTTTTCCAGGAAACAATCCAGGGTCTCGGACCTAGATTAGTATAGTTTTTATTAACAAAAACTGTGAGTTACGCAATTCACCCAATGTGGGATGATGCAAATATAGACGTAGCGTCAGCTTTATTAGGTTTTTTGTGATTTTCTTTTATCGGTCAAATTCCTGCCCGCATGTGCAGGCAATCTCATTCTTGTAAGCGCCTATATAGGCAACAAACCAACGATTGGAGTAAATGAGTATGACTGAGAAACGCTGGATGAAATCTGTAAAAACAGAAGCCAAAGCCAACACAACAAAAATGCCATGGGAACGCGGATTGCGCCGCCAAGCCATGATTGCACGTCGCCTTGAGGCTGATGACCGTCGCACAAAAGTGACGCTGCCTCCGATGCCTGACTTTTTGTCACTCGACGCAACCGCATAAACGATATTATTTTCGTTGGTTTGTAAGCCGCGCGCCTGTTTCACAGGTGTGCGGTTTTCTATTTGCATCAACATCTTACCTTAGGGTTGATCAAAACCCACCACATTCAGCTAATGATAAATTTCTAGCAACCACCAAATTCAGTTTAGGCATTCAAAACGCACAACATGAGCAGTTCTTCACACGACTCGATTCGCAAATAAGCCATGGTTTGCCCTCCCGACGCGCCCCAATTTCCGTGAAATAAGGCAGCGATTATCCCAATTCGTAAACAATCCCCTATCTGGGCGCGGCATTGGAAACCAATCCTGAACCATTTGTGAAAAACTTTGACGACCATGGCGTAAATGCGTCAAATTTCCCCCTGTAAGCAACTCTCCTCAATGTTGTCGTGGGGTCGGCAGATGAGAGTAACCATAAAGGTGCTCTGATGAATAAGACCCCCGCTGAACGTGCACAGTACGCACATGTTAACAAAACCCCTCTGCCTCTCACACGGCAGGGGGGCTTTGACACAAAGCCCACCACCAGTACCAAGACACTCATGCGCAAGTATGATGTGCTTTATCTCACTGAAAAAGGTGAGATAAACGAAGTCTCGCGAAAAGCGCCTGCAACACCTGTTTTCGAAGATTGTTTTGCAGCACTCGGGCGCGGGTCGATTTTACAAACAAAGAATGGTCCTGTCGCCGTCGAAGACCTTTTGCCGGGTGACGAAGTCCTCACGTCCTCTAACGGATATAAAACATTGCTCTGGCATGGTATGATGCAGATCATCCCAAGCGCCCCAAATAGCCGCCATGAAATAGGAACGATGACGCGGATCACCGCTGACTCTTTTGGCATGGGGCGCCCATTGCCTGATCTTGTCCTCGGACCTGCGGCACGGATGCGGCACCGCCACCCCGGCGTCAAAATGCTCACCGGAGCGGACGAAGCCTTTGTCCCCGTCCGCGATTTTATTGATAGTTCAAATGTGATCGAGATCACACCGTTCACCCCGGTGAGTGTATATCAGATCGGGTTCGAAAAGCACGAATGTGTTCAGGTGAACGGCATCGATGTCGAAACGCTCCACCCGGGCGCGCCGCATATGATTCAGCTCAAGCCGGAAATGCGCCCGCTCTTTATCTCGCTTTTCCCGCATAAGAACAGCATTGCAGATTTTGGCGCGCTCTATCTGCCACGGCTGCGTTTGCGTGATCTTGACCTGTTCGAAGTCGCCTAAAAGATAATACACGCATAACGACTACCCAAACGCCTTGTTGCGCGCTACACTCAGTTGCAAAGGCGAAACGGGCAAATGACAGCACTCAAAGAATATGAACGCCTTGAGGCGAGCGGTCTATGGCGTGCCGATGTTGGTGAACAACGGCGTGACGTCACCATTTCCTTTGGCAAAACCACACTGGTGATCCGCGATCCCGCCGGGCGCGCATTAACGCATTGGTCAATGCCTGCCATAGTGCGTGCCAATCCCGGGACGATGCCCGCGCTCTTTACCCCCGATGAAAACGGCGCCGAAGAGCTCGAGATTGAAGATGAGGACATGGTGTCTGCCATTGAAAAAGTGCGCAAAGCACTGATTAAGGCACGGCCCAAACCACCACGTCTACGCTACGCAATAACCGCAGCCCTCATCGCTGGGTGCATTGCAGCTGCGGCGCATTGGGGGCCTGATGCATTGTATCAACAAACGCTCGCCGTTGTGCCCGCACCAAAACGCGCAGAAATTGACGCAGCTCTCTTGGCCCAATTTCAGGCACATGCTGGCCCCGCTTGCATTGGGAATACACAAACGGACCACGCAATATCGCAGCTCACATCCCGGTTAAATTTATCAGATGAGATCAGCGATATAATCGTTGTTCAATCCCTCCCCTCTGTCGCGATTGCATTGCCTGGCGGAACGTTGTTATTGGATCGCGCAATCCTAGAAACCCATGATGATGTTGCCGTGACAGCTGGGTATGTCGTTGCTGCTTTGCATAATGCAAGGCAGCATGACCCGCTTGCGCATCTACTGGATACTGGTGGATTTCGCACCACGCTGACACTTCTGGCCCGTGGTCAGGTTCCTGAGGATGTCATTGATACCTATGCCAAAGCGCTGACAACAACTGCCTTCACCTCATATGATGATCCAGCCGTCTTAGATGCATTCGCAGCGGCCCAAATCCCCAGCACGCCATTTGCTGAACAAAACGCCCCTCCGATCCGTGCATACATCACGGATGACCCGATGGCAGGCCAATCTATACCGCTTATACTAGAGGATACGGATTGGCTGCGCTTACAAGCAATTTGTGGAACATCCTAAACGCCGGCTCGCACCAAAAAGAAAAGGCCTCACGATAATCTGCAAGGCCTCTTCCAGGGAGAACACTTAGTATCTTGTAAATGCGTCGCTAAACCCGGCATTACGGGCCGCTTGCAATGCGCTACGTAGTGCAGCGCTACTGCTAAACGGACCAATCGCCACCACCTGTGCCCCAGATCCAGTTGCACCGGCTGCCACTGGCAGGCCCAAGCTTTGGAACCGCCGTGAGGTCAGCTGCGCATTTTGCGCGCTGGCAAAGGTGCCAACCTGCACATAGCGGTGGTTTGTTAGGACTGTGGGTGATGTCACCGCAGGGGCCGTTTGCCTGATCACTCTGCGTGTTTGGTTGGTGACCTGCGCATAACCGCGAGGCAGACCACGCTGAACATTCAGGCGGCCATCACCCCATACACGCTCATACCCGCTCGGGGGTGTGAAACCAGAAGCTTGCACCGGACCGCGTGGGTTGGACGCAGGTACAGAGCCTGTTCCAACAAATGGCAGCGGTGCAGTGGCACGCAGGCTCGTCTGTGTCCCGGATGTACGAGAATAGGGGCTTTGCGTTTGTGGGCCGCAACGTACTGGCAGCCCCGTGCCGCGCATCAGATAACGCTGACCAGCGCTGAGATTGGCACCACCGTTGCACATTGTTATTGTGCGTGGTGTATTGGCTGGCTCAATCGTGGGGGCCAACGGTGTTGTAACGCTACCCGGAGATGATGGCGAGAAAGGCCCAGCGCCGACGCTCGCAACGACACGGTTGTTTGGCAAAGGCTGTGCTTGTGGTGCGCACCGCACTGGCAAGCCTGTCACTGCATTTGTTAGCACACGCCCGCTCGCCTGAATTTCAGCGCAGGCCTGTGCCAATGTCAAACGCCGCAGGCCATTATATTGCGGGGTTGGCGCAAGGCTGCCACCACCACCGCTCACACGTGGGAAATCGGCCAGCCCCGTTGATGTTGCGCCCAAAGGCACATTTGAGACAGCATTCGGCGCAGGGCCGCAATCAATTGGTTGCCGTGTTTGCGCCGAAATAAACCCGCGCTGCACGCCGTAACGTCCATCACAGGCTTCAGCAAGGCTGATCCGCCGTTCAACTGGTTGTGAC